>CANFMY010000110.1 GCA_947448375.1 Comamonadaceae bacterium
ATTGCAGTGCCGCTGCAGCCCTGGCCAACCAAACCTGTCGATATGTGTCAGTCGCCATTTTTGCCAACAACTCAACGACAGGCTACAACCCGATTACCGGCTTTGCATGCATTGAAATATTGAGTGCTGTCGGCGGCGGGTCCAAATATGTGCAAGCTAGCATGAGTACCCAATGCCCAACGATCCCCTCATCGGGTATCGGCCCCAGTTACGGGGTGGCAGGGCCACCCAAGCTGTTTTACTAGGCCTGCTGGCGTTATCTGTCGAAGAAATCGTGATTTGTGGATCGTCCCCCAATCCACTGAGGTCATGGATAAGAGTTTTCGCCCGTCTGGCGCAGCTCTGCATACATGTTCTATGTCGCAGTCGTCAGAGTTTTTGCGACAGGGTCGTTTGGCCTTCACGGTCGTTTGAAACTGTTTGGTTCGGACAACAATTTAACTTGATCGGTCAACGCCTTCACTGCCTCGGTGAGGGCAAGTAACTCCTGCTCGCGCAGGATGTCGATCTTGTCGTGCAGCAACTCAATTTCCAGTTCGGCTTTGATATTGATCTCGTAGTCGCTTTGTGCATGCCTGCGATCCAGCTCAGATTGGCGGTTTTGGCTCATCATGATGGCGGGTGCCGTGTAAGCCGCCTGAAACGATAAGAGCAAATTGAGGAGGATGAACGGATAGGGGTCCCATGCGTCCTGCCCGAACAGGACATTGCCTGTGATCCACACCACAATGGCTGTGCTTTGCAAGATGATGAAACGCCAAGAGCCTACCGTGCGCGCCACCAGATCCGCCAGTACTTGACCGCGCGTAGGCTGCGATACGACAAAGTGTCCGAGCTGGTTAGGCGCTTCCGGAGCTGATTTCTTGCGGTGTATGCGTCGGTGAGCACGTAATGTGCTCAGAAGCTTCGCGTCTTCTTTGGAAATCGATGAGGCTTCCATGGGGTGTTGATCATTCATACGGACCTCATTGTCGGTTGTGGAAGAAGCGGGTCACTGAGCTTGGTTGTCCGTCCTGGTTCAATCCAACTCGTGGGATGTTGAAACTGAGTCGGCAATTGAACCGGTCACTGCTCATGGGAGCCAGTGTCCAGGATAATTCCCTATTTTGCCAAGAGGCGAGGAGTCTGCTTGTTCTCAAGGTCGTTGAGGGCAAGAAAGATGACGGCATCTCAAACCCTGGATTTTCGTTCCTTCATGAAATCTCATTTTTTACAAACATTTTTCCGTCAACTCATCGCTGTTGCTGCGACTGCATGGCTGGCGATGGGGTATGCCTATGGAGCCTATCCAGAAAAACCCATACGCTGGATCGTTCCATTTCCACCTGGTGGAGCTATGGACAGCATTGCACGCGTACTGGGTGAGCAGCTTGCCAAAAGCTACGGGCAGCCTGTTGTCATCGAAAATAAAGCGGGTGCTGGTGGAAATGTGGGCGCTGACGTTGTTGCAAAGGCCAGCCCAGATGGATACACCATGTTAATCAGCTCGATTGGAATGGTCACGAATCGTCACCTGTACGCCAAGCTGAGCTATGACCCACTAAAAGACTTCGCCCCTATTTCGATGCTGGCTGTTGTCCCCAACATGTTGGTTGTCAATCCGGCCAAGGTCAATGCCCGAAATCTGCGCGAGATGATTGCGCAAGCCAAGTCCAAGCCGGGCAAGATGACCTATGCATCAGCTGGAAACGGCACGTCAATCCATTTGGCAGGAGAGCTCTTCACCTCCATGACGGGTCTTGACGTTCAGCACATTCCTTATCGGGGCAGCGGCCCTGCAGTGGCTGATTTGCTGAGTGGACAAGTTGACATGATGTTCGACAGCATTTCCTCTGCGAAACCCCATGTCCAATCTGGAAAACTGGTTGCACTGGCCGTGACAACGTCCAAGCGATCTTCTTCTATGCCTGAACTGCCGACCGTTGATGAGGCAGGTGTTTCAGGTTATGCCCTATCTCCGTGGTTTGGTGTATTCATGCCGGCTGCAACGTCGCCAGAGATTGTGAAATTCATGAACGTCGCTTTGGTGGACATCATGAATCGTCCTGAAGTGAAGGTGAGATTTTTTGCACTAGGCGCAGAAATCATCGGCAGTAGCCCAGAAGCATTTGCAGCAAACCTACAGCTCGAGAGCGCGAAATGGGAAAAACTCATTCGCGAACGGAACATTCGACCTGATTAAGAATTGGTTCTGGGACACTTCAGCCGGGCAGTGGCTGAGTGCGTTCAGCCAGGATCCGGGCCGATGGCTGCACGTTCATGGTCATCTGGAACAGTCCTGCCGCCAAGCCAATGGCCACTGCACCCTGCCAGGCCAGGTCGTAATTGCCCAAGCGGCTGTATATCATGCCGCCGCCCCAGGCCCCGATGAAGGAGCCCGCCTGGTGGCTGAAAAAAGCCACGCCCGACAAGGTGGCCATGTAGCGTAGCCCGAACAAATGGATCACCAGGCCCGACACCAGGGGCACCACGCCTAGCCACAGCGTTCCCATGGCGGCGGCAAATACCAGGGTGCTGGTGGGGGTGGGAGGCGTTAAAAAGTACAGTGCAATGAACAGCGAACGCAGCATGTAGATGCCGCCCAGCAGCACTCGCTTGGAATACACCCCGCCCAGCCAGCCAAACAGGTACGAGCCCAGGACGTTGAACAGGCCCACCAGCGCCAGTGCCGTGCTGCCGACGCTGGGGTCGATGCCGCAAATATCCAGATAAGTGGGCAAGTGCGTGGTGATAAAAACCAGCTGCAAGCCGCACACAAAAAAAGCGATGGCCAGCACCAGGTAGCCCGGGTGGGCCAGCGCTTCGCGCACCGCTTCGCCCACGGTCTGCGAGGCGCCCAAAGACGCAGGCACCTCGATCTGGTCTGCCCGACTGGCCATGAAGGCAGCCGGCACCATGACGGCCGCCAGCCCCAGAAAACCGATCAAGGCTGACTGCCAGCCCGAAGTGCTGATGAGATGCTGCGCCATGGGCGAGGCCAGTGTCAGCCCCAGCGAACCCAGCGCCGACACCGAGCCCATGGCTATGCTGCGCTTGAGCGGTGAGACCGCCTTGGCCGTCACGCTCATGGCGATGTTGGACGCCGTGCACGACAGGGCCAGTCCGACACACAGGCCCATGCCCAGTGTCACGCTCCAGGCCGAGGTGGCCGTCAGTGCGACGGCCAAGCCCAGTCCATAAACCATCACCCCCAGCAATGTGACAGGCCGTGCGCCGTGTCGATCGGCCAGAATGCCCATGAAGGGCTGCGTGGCCCCCCAGACAATGTTCTGGATGGCAATGGCCAGCGAAAAATCGGCCGCCGTGATGCCAATGTCGCGAATCATGTGTGGCTGTAAAAGGCCAAAACTCTGACGCATCCCCATGGCCAGGCTCAGCATCAAGGCGGCGCCCCCCAGAATCAATCCCACATGAAAGCGGGACAAGTCGACTTGTTTCATCGCCCCCATTATTGGGAATAGTTAAGCGCAGGCCAGCAAGTGTGAGACACCCTTTCCGGTGTGTCGTGGCCGTGGAGCGTGATCCATTCGTTCATCATTTTTCAGGCGCATCATGATCCTGACGCTGGCTTTTCCAGGCGACGCGCGAGTCCCTGCAGTAATGGCCGCAGCTTCAGAAAAACGCGATAGGCCGCTTCCAGCAAGGTGATCATCCCCGGCAGCCTGGCCAGACGCGCCAGCCAGCGCCAGCCTGGCAGCCGGTTCCACATGGCCACAAAGGCGGCGGCACCGTCAAGTCTTGATCCGTCAGCCCGTTGGACATGAAAGCGAGCCAGCAACGCAGCGCGATCGCCGGCCAACGCTGCGGTGTCTTCAGCCTGCTGGCTGATGTCGAGAAAGCACAGACCCGAGTCGGTACGCCGCTGAGCCAGGCCTTTCACATGAGCTATTTCGCGACGGCACAGGGGGCATGCACCGTCGTAGAGCACCGTGAGCGTCTCAGGCGCGTCTTTCTTGTTCAAAGTAGCTCCTCAGCTTGTTGATAACCCCGCGTCGCTCGCGTCCACCACTGCGAAAAACTCTGGCATCGGCGATCGACCCTGGGGAATAGTACAGGTTCGGGGTCCAGTTGGGCCAGGGGCTCCAGCCATCGTGTGATGTGGGGATCGGCCACGGCGCGCACTCGTGCTGCACCTCTCAAAGCGGTAGCAAGACCTGGAGCATCGATGAGCCAGCGTTGTGCAGTCACTTCGCGCATGGCGGCATCTACCCAGCGCCAGCGAGCTTCAGACCAAGGCCAGGTCTCGTGGAATTCTCGAAGGTAAACCCCCATGATGACGGCATCAGCCGACAGGTCTGCGGGAGGAGCGCGTAGTGCCCACGGATGAACGAGCCATACCTCGCGCCCCTGAAGCTGATTTTGCGTCACTGAGTCTGCAGGGCCGACTTCAAGATCAGCCGGCGGGGTCGTCAGCAGCGACCTGTCGCACACGCGCACTTCCATCGATGGATTCAGTGCGATGGGTAAGTGAGGCGGCACCAGGGGTGAACGTGAGCCGCGGGCAATGGTGTCCAGGGCTTCGTAGGACTGATCAACCACGGAACCGGGACTGTGCCAATGTGGCGGGGCGTAACGCGCGACGTTGTCCGCATTGAAGAGGTAGGGCTTGTGGCTGCCGGTTCCGGCAACCCATTGCCAGCTCAGGTGGTTGCTGGCCAGATCACCGTCCAGGAGGTGGGCCGCAAGCCAGTCCGCGCCGGCGCGCCAGTGCACACGGCGAATATGAACGACGTAGCTGGCCAGCCACATACGGGCATGGTTGTGCAGCGTCCCGCAGTCGTAAAGCGTGCGAACCGCCTCATCGATGACCGGCACCCCCGTGGTTGCTTGACGAATATCGGCTGGGAGCACTTGGGCGTAACTCGCATCGGGCAGCGGACCCGGGTGTAGCGATTGAAAAATACCATCACCCTCATGGGACCACACGTGACGAAAAAATTCTCGCCAGCCGAACTCGTAGACCAGCTTGTGTCCAACCGTGAGCGACTGCTTGTCAAGAACGTCGGCCAGTACCTCGCGCAAGGTCAGAACACCATGGGTGAGGTAAGGCGAAAGACCTGTGACGGCCCCCATCAGATGATTGCGGGTGCGCGCGTAATCGTCTGGACGGATGGCTGCAACGGTTTGGACCGCAGCGCGTCGGGTGGGGGGCGGTAGACCCGTTGAGAACATGCGAATGGCTATTGACGATGGGAGTTGCAAGGCTGGGTTGTTGCGCCCCGCTGTTGGCCAGCGAGCGTTGAGGAGTGGGGCTACCAGGGAGTTCGGATGGCCAGATGAAAAGCGAGTTATGTCCAAAACTCAGACCGATCGTAATGGAATGCGTTTGACCATGTGTCGCATGGGCATATCAGTCTCTTTCTCCATGCTTGCTATCGCACAGAAGAAAAATCGCACTGACTCCATGCTTGAGTAACCGTTGACTGCAGTCCCTTCAAGGCTCAAAGGATGACCATGAGAAGCAACCGTCGAATTTTTCAAAAAGCACTGCTAGGAGGTGCGATGAGCATCGGCGTACTGAGCATGACCCGTCTGCCAGCTGTGGCGGCTACAGCCGAAGACCTCAACAAGGACGCCGCTCATACATTGCAGACCTTGTACAAACTGAATAAAACTGCAGAGTTACTCTCGAAAAAATCGAAGGGTATTCTGGTGTTCCCGAAAATCGTCAAAGCGGGTTTGGTTTTTGGCGGTAGCTACGGTGAGGGCGTGTTGATGCAAAGCGGACATATCACTGAGTACTACAACTCGGTATCCGCATCCTGGGGATGGCAAGCTGGGGCTGAGACTTATGCTTACGTCGTATTTTTGATGAGCGATCAAGCTGTTCAGTACTTGACCAAGTCTCAGGGCTGGGAATTCGGGGTGGGCCCCAACGTGGTGGTGGTCAACGAAGGTGTTGCAAAAAATCTCTCGACAAGCACGATCAAGGACGACGCCTATGCGTTCATCACCGATCAGCAAGGCTTGATGGGCAGCCTGAGCTTTGAAGGTACCAAGATCAGTCGAATCAAGAGATGAGTCTGAGTGAACCGCTCGCCGGTGTCAGACATTGACACTGGTGTGAATCAGTTCCGGGTGTAACAAAAGCTGGGCCTGGTCGAATTCCCGCCAGGAGACATGCGGCGCAAGTGCCTCTTCAGCTCAGTGCTTCGGTAGCCGTCCGGCATCGCGCCGCTGCTCATAGGCCTTCAGATGGGTATAGGCCGCCAGGTGCAAGGCATCGTCTTTGCCAGCCGCGCGGCATTGCTCCAGCATGAAGCCGACGATCTGCTCGGCTTCCACCTGGCCACCTTTTTCCAGATCGCGCAGCATGGAGGCTTCGTAGGTGGCGTCGCGGGTGGCAAATAGCTTGCGGTAGCCTTCCAGAAAAGCGTCGTCTGGCGCATATCCCGCGTGGCTGGCAATGTCGGCGTTGAGTTGCAGCAGTCTGTTGAGCAAGTGCGTACCCGTAGGCGTTCTGGCAATTTCGCCAATATTGGCGCGCATCAAGCATGTGCCGCTGGCGACGGTCGCCAGGTGGACCAGCTTCATCCACAACTCCCGCATGATCGAGGTGGACAGCTTGGCCTCGATGCCGGTGGGTTTCAGCGCGGATTGAAACGCAGCGAGGCGATTCGACGTCTGACCGTCCTGCTCGCCGAAGGTGAGGGTCTGCCAGTCGTTGAGTTGGCGAATGGTACCCGTGGGAGAGAGCGTTGCTTGCATGCGGATGGTTCCACCCAATACGCGCGTTTGACCAAATTCCCGGTTGAGTCGGTCCATGTGCGCAATGCCGTTGAGCAAGGGCAGCACGGCGGTGTTGGGACCCATGGCCGGGCGGATGGCCTCAATGGCGCCGTCCAGGTCATAGGCTTTGCAGGTCAGCAGCACCAGGTCGGGCGGGGTCGAAGCATCCGCCTGCAGGATCGAGTTGACTTGTAACTTGGCATGGCCCTGTGGGCTTTCGATGCAGAGCCCGTCAAGGTCCAGTTGTGCCTTGCGTCGTTCACGGACGAGGAAGGTGACATCGCAGCCGTGTTGTGCCAGTCGGCCGCCCACCATTCCGCCTATTCCACCAGCCCCCAGTACCAGCACTTTCATGTTTCGCTCCTGCAGTTGTGGCACCGAGCGATCAGTGCCGTTGTGAGCGAATATCTTATAGAAATCGCACCTGGCAACTGTAACTTGCGGAACAACTCACAAAATTCATGCGTCGAACCACCGGAGCCACCTGTCGGCGGTCGGGCGCAAGGGCTCTCGCGTGAGAAATAGCTGACTCTGTTTGTGGGAGGGCAAGAAAATGCGAGGCGCTCGGCTGGGCGGGACTTTGTCGGTACTGCTAAAAAGCATTCGAGCGCGGTTCGAAGCATCTGAATAAATCAACCGACACCCCTGTGACTTTGTTGCTCAGGTAATTTCTGATGTGCGGGGCCGCCTTCCATGGCTTTGTCGAACCACTCCAAACCGCATCCGAAACAATCGTCAGGTCGGTTGTTGACTTGTTGATGAGCACGACCGCAGGCAGGAGTTCTTTGAACTCGACCTCTGCCAGTAACCAATCGTCTGCAGACCACAGGCTCACCACATTGGCAGAACTGGATTGAGGCGGGCTGTAATCCATGATGGCTGACTGCACTTGTGCGTGAATGCTTTCATCGGGAGAAACAAGACGAATCCGATGGCATTGCCGGCTGACTTTATTCCATTGCTCGCTCAATTCACCCCGTAAATCCATGTGCGTGCCATCGATAACCAGGAGGTGTCCGTTATCGTATTCAACCCATTCGATGTGCAGTGAGGCCACCAACACGCAGGTCGTTAGCAAGGAGATGATGGCAACCCGCTTTTTCATGAGATTTCCATGCAAGTCAGTCGCATTTAAAAATCCAGATTCAATTGTGTGCTGGGTTGAGAGTTCACCTTGAGCTTCTTGCCTTTGGCGGATGGGGATCGGCGCGAGGCATGAAGGTCCACAACCGCTTGATTTCCCTCTCGAACCCCTGGATTCTTTCGCCTTTCGTGCATGCGATGCTTGGCCTGGCGTGTTGCGATGGACAGATCCACCAGCGGGGTGGCCATTGTCTGATGTTCACGGCCATTGAGCCATCGTTTGATAAAGATGCCTTGCGGATCATGATCCTGTGCTTGCTTGATTGGGTTGTACACACGGGTGGTGTTGATGCCCGTCGTTCCCGCTTGCATTTGCATTTGGCTCCAGTGAATACCGGGCTCATAGTCCAGAAATTGCGTGGCGAGCCATTCGCCAACCGAACGCCAGTGAAGCCACAGTGGGTAGGTCGCCACCGAGACCAACATGGCTCGCATACGGAAATTCAACCACCCTGTTTCGCGCAACATGATCACGCAGGCGTCCACCATGGGCCATCCCGTTCTGGCTGATTTGAGCGATTCAAAAAACTGGGGGTTGAACTCCGCCTCGCGCAGACCGTCGTAGCCTCTGTGCATATTGTGAAATTCAATGGCCGGTTCACTCTCCAGTTTTTGAATGAAATGACAGTGCCAGTACAGTCGGCTGAGAAAAGCGGTCAGGCCGGCATGATGCCGACTGGCCTGCGGCGGGAGTTGTGCAAGTTGCGACCGAGTCTGTTGAACGACCTCGCGCATGCTGAGGCAACCCCAGGTCAGGTAAGGTGACAGGCGTGAACACGCATCGGGAGCGGTGAGGGGAGAAGAAATGCCGCCCCGATAGCCCAGACTTCTGGCGTGGAGAAAACTGTGTAGCGTCTCCAAGGCCAGGGGTCGTCCGCCGCGTTGACGCAAGGGGGGATCGTGTTTCAAATGAGCTGGCGCACGCATCACAAAGTCAGCAGACGAATTGGGTTTCCAAAAGTTCAGCGCCGTGTAGTGATGGATAGGGGAAGCCATGTGCTCCTCCCATTTCGCTCGCCACAGGTCTCTGCTTTTGAGGGGTCGAACCACGCCGAACTGCGGGTATTCATGCCAGCTGACGCCATTGGACTTGCACCAGCCGGCGACTTGGCGATCGCGGTCATAGGTGAAGCCGTTGCCTGTCTCTTGATGCGAATGCATTCGTGTGAACGGGGCTTCAGACCACAGCTTCTCCAAGACTTCGGTCACCTCGCCGGTATGGACTTCAACGCACCCACCCCATCGTTGCAGTTCTTCATTCAAGGCGATCAGCGATTCATGGATGAAGCCGAAATGCTGAAGCGCGGCATCTGGCTGTCGCCAGAAATCGGGTTCGATGACGAAAACGCACCGAATTTTCCCCAGCCGAGAGGCCTGGGCAAGCGCCGCATGGTCATGCCAGCGCAGGTCTCGCTTGAACCAAACCAGTTCGTAGTTCATGGAAACTCATGCTCGTAACTGCTCGAGCGTCACAAACTGCAATGCAGATTGGTGTGTGCACTCAAGGATGACGGGTGGTGCCACACCCGCTTCAAACGCTTCTTTCCAGCGCAGTGCACACAGGCACCACCGGTCACCAGCTCGGAGTCCGGCAAATCGAAACTCTGGTCGGGGCGTGATGAGATCGTTACCCTTTTGCAGGGAAAATTCCAGAAATGCTTGCGTGACTTTGGCGCAAATAACATGACTGCCATGGTCTTGATGGTCAGTCCTGCAGCAGCCGTCCCTGAAGAATCCTGTCAGTGGGTCATAGGAGCAGGGAACCAGTGGCGTACCCAGTACATTAACTGCAGCGTTATTCATGGTGTGCAAATTTCTTTATCAACTGTCCGAGGATTTTTCGTAAAAACGAGGGCGTTCTCAATGCAGGACACGACTGCTGGTTCACACGAGTTTATCGTTATCGTGTGCACTTCAGTTTCAGGTTTCACAAGCTTGATGAAATCGAATAAATCGTGTGGCGCAAATAGCAAGCTCGAGTACCATTAGCAGGAGGAGAACTTTCATGGATGACGAACGCTGCTGCGGGACTGGTACCTGCATCATCAACGCAGAAGGCGTGTGCTGGTGTGGGCAAAAATGGAACGGAAGCGCCATGTGCTTTCCCGAAGACACACGGCACACCGAATCACCCGCGACAAATGCCGTCGTGTCCCCGAGCCAGGACCGAGGTCATCAGGCCACATCCCCCACCACGGGCCCAAGCGGTTTGAAGACACGTGAGCATCCAGCTGCCTGAACATTTCAGGGCATTGGTGCTCGGTGCCAGCGGAGCCCTGGGTAACGCGTTCGTCGAATTTTTACGCGTGCAATTGAAGTGCCATGACCTGGTGGCGTTGTCTCGCTCCCATGGCGATTTTGATCTGGAAGACCCCGTATCGATCGAGGCGCTGGGCCAGACTCTGGGGGGTGGTGCCCCTTTTCATCTGATCATTGACGCAACTGGGGCGCTCACCCTGGATGGCACGGGTCCTGAGAAGTCCCTCTCCAGATTGGAGATGACGACCATGGCCCGTTCCTTTGCGGTCAACGTCATGGGCCCTGCGTTGCTGATGCGTCATCTCTCTCCATTGCTGTCGACCGGCGACGCCTTGTACGCCAAACTGTCTGCCAGGGTCGGCAGTATTGCTGATAACCACAAAGGTG
>CANFMY010000111.1 GCA_947448375.1 Comamonadaceae bacterium
CGCACAGCAGCGGTTTCTATGTGGGCAACTGGAACTCCAACGTCGCACAGGACCTGTACAACGGCGCCTCCCTGGAAATGGACTTCTACGGCGGCTTCAAGGGCGAAGTGTCCCCTGGCCTGGGTTATGACATTGGTGCGATTTATTACTACTACCCGAAGACCGGCGTGGATCGAGTGGCGCCGTACCCTTCCACGAAAATTAATAACCAAGAGGTTTATTTTGGTTTGACTTATGGCCCGCTATCAGCAAAACTTTTCTACGCTACGGGCGATTACTTTAAAGCGGCAGCTGTTGCACAGGACACGCTGGGGACCAGTTTTAACTCCACTAAAGGCACCAGCTATCTGGACATAAGCTATTCGCAGGAAATTGATGGCCTCATTCTGGGCGCCCACTATGGCCTGCTGACTGTTAAGAAATACGACCAAACCGGATTTGTTATGAGTGCGGACGTTGGAGGTGATGCACTTCCCAAGTCCGTCGGTGATTACAAGCTCAGCATCGGCAAAGACATCGGCGCCGGCTACATCCTGACGGGTGCTTATGTGGGCACGACGAAGAAAGGCTTTTTTGCTACTGACCTCGGCGCTCAAACCGCCGCTGGCAAATCCGCCGTCGTGGTCTCTGTAGCCAAGACATTCTGAAGCATCACGAGAGTTAGGAGTCCCCATGAAACTCATCACCGCCATCATCAAACCCTTCAAGCTTGACGAGGTTCGCGAAGCGCTGTCGGGTATTGGTGTCCAGGGCATCACGGTCACCGAAGTCAAAGGCTTTGGCCGACAAAAGGGCCATACCGAGCTGTACCGCGGTGCAGAGTACGTGGTGGACTTCCTGCCCAAAGTGAAGATCGAAGCCGCTGTCGATGACGCAATGGTCGACCAGGCGATCGAAACCATCGAGGCTGCGGCCCGCACCGGCAAGATCGGCGACGGCAAGATTTTTGTCTACGACTTGCAGCAAGTGGTGCGTATCCGCACCGGCGAAACCGGGCCCGAAGCCTTGTGATCGACCTGAAGATTTGACCCCCTGACCTGAAAGGCATTGAAATGAAAAAACTGCTAGCCACTGTGTGGCTGGGCATGGCCCTTCTTTGCGGTTCGATGACTGCAATGGCACAGCCCGCCACCCCCGCCGCCGCTCCCGCAGCCACTGCTGCTGCGGCACCCGCCGCTGCTCCGGCCGCCGCCGCCCCTGCTGCTGCTGAAGCTGCACCGGCCCCGGTGCCCAACAAGGGCGACACCGCCTGGATGATCGTCGCCACCGTGCTGGTCATCCTGATGACCATTCCCGGTCTGGCGCTGTTCTACGGCGGCCTGGTCCGCAGCAAGAACATGCTGTCGGTGCTGATGCAAGTCTTTGTGGTCACCTCGATGATCTACGTGCTGTGGGTCCTGTATGGCTACAGCGCGGCGTTCACTGCAGGCAATCCGTTCATCGGCTCGCTCGACAAGCTGTTCTTCAAGGGCATCACGCCTGACAGCATTGCCGCCACCTTCAGCAAGGGTGTGGTCATTCCCGAGTACATCTTCGCCGCTTTCCAGGCCACCTTCGCCGCCATCACGGCGTGCCTGATCGTGGGTTCCTTCGCCGAGCGTGTGCGCTTCTCTGCCGTGTTGCTCTTCTGTGCCCTGTGGTTCACGTTCAGCTACCTGCCGATCGCCCACATGGTGTGGTACTGGGACGGCCCGGACGCCATCACCGACGCCGAAACGCTCGACAAGGTCACGGCTGCCGCAGGCTGGCTGTGGGCCAAGGGCGCGCTCGACTTCGCCGGCGGCACCGTGGTGCACATCAACGCCGCCGTGGCCGGTCTGGTGGGCTCGTATGTGGTGGGCAAGCGAATCGGTTTCGGTCGCGAGTCCATGGCCCCGCACAACCTCACGCTGACCATGGTGGGTGCTGCCATGCTGTGGGTGGGTTGGTTCGGCTTCAACGCTGGCTCCAACCTGGAAGCCAATGGTGTGACGGCGCTGGCCTTCATCAACACGCTGGTCGCGACCGCCATGGCCACGCTGGCCTGGATCGCCGGTGAGGCGCTGACCAAGGGCAAGGCTTCCATGCTGGGCGCAGCCTCCGGCGCGGTGTCGGGTCTGGTGGCGATTACCCCGGCGTGCGGTTTCGTGGGCCCGATGGGCGCTATCGTGATTGGCCTGGCGGCTGGCCTGCTGTGCCTGTGGGGTGTGTCTGGCCTCAAGCGTCTGCTGGGCGCTGACGACTCACTCGACGTCTTCGGCGTGCACGGCGTGGGCGGCATTCTGGGCGCCTTGCTGACGGGTGTGTTTGCGGCGCCTTCGCTGGGCGGTACCGGTGTGTTCGACTACGTGACCAACGCCGTGAACCCCGAGTACTCCATTGCCGGACAGGTCTGGATCCAGTTCCAGGCCGTCATCACCACCATCGTGTGGTCGGCTGTGGTGTCCTTCATCGCCTACAAGGTCGTGGACCTGGTCTTGGGTCTGCGTGTCAGCGAGGAAGACGAGCGCATGGGTCTGGATATCAGCTCCCACGGCGAGTCAGCCTACAACCGTTGATCCGGTTCTGACACCCCTCAGGTCTGTTGTTTACTGATTGTTCTCTCTCCTTGGATTTAGACCCGCAGGCCCAGGCCTCGCGGGTCTTTTTTTTGGGTCGTCACGCGGGGTTGCGGAGTGATGCAGGGGTCGCGGCACGGGATGACAGACGGGATGACCTATCAGAAGATAGATCGGAGGATGGATCGGAAGACAGATACGAAGACAGATAGGAAGACAGATAGAAAGACAGTGGGGATGCACAGGGAGTGACACCCCCACAGCCGGATTCACCGAGAATGCAGACTCCACACCACAGGAGCTCTCATGACTGCACTCGAGTTGCACAGCACGAACTTGCGTTGTGCGCTACGACCCGACCTGGGGGGTTGCCTGGCGGGCTTGTGGTGGGGGGACGAGCCGGTGCTGCGCTCGACCGAGCCGCAGGACTTGAAGGCGGCCCGACAATCCGGCTGCTTTCCCCTGGTGCCGTTTTCCAACCGCATTGCACAGGCCCGGTTGCAGTGGCAGGGCACGAGCCACCCGCTGGTGCGCAACAACGGCGATGAGCCGCACGCCATTCACGGGGTGGGCTGGCAACGGGTGTGGCAGGTGCTGGAGCACTCCGAGTCCTCGGCGTTTTTGTCGTACGAGCATCGCGCCGACAGCGGCTGGCCCTTTGCCTTTGATGCGTCCCAGATGATTCAACTGCACCCCAACCGCTTGACCCTCACCTTGTCGATCACCAACCAGGCGCATGTGCCTGCTCCCGTGGGGCTGGGCTGGCACCCCTACTTCGTCAAGCGCGAACACAGCCAGCTGACGTTTGAGGCCGGCGGTCGCTGGGAAATGGGCGCAGACAAACTGCCCACGCACCGCACCGCGATCAACGGCTTCACGGCGGATTGCGACACGCTGAATGTCGACCACTGCTTTGACGGCTGGCAGGGCGCGCTGACCTTGCGTGATGCGGTGATGCAGGTGCGCATCGAATCGAGCCTGCGCCGACTGGTGGTGTTCACCCACCCGTCCCGCGACACGGTGGCCATCGAGCCGGTGAGCCATGTCAACAACGCCTTGCATCTGGTGCGCGAAGGCGTATCGGATGCGCACACGCTGGGGCTCGCGGCGCTGGAACCGGGCGAATCCATGAGCGCGACGATGGATATCGAGATAGAGCCCGTGCGCTGAGGCGTCACCCAGGAGGGTCAGCGGGCCAAGCCAACCCCCGACACACCTGCCGGGCCAAGAGCCCTGGCAAGCAAGCGTGGGTGCTCAGCCCAACCCCATCATCGTGTTGAACAACACCGTGGCCTTGGGCACCACGGTGTCCAGGCGGACGTACTCGTTCGGGGTGTGAAAGCCGCCGCCCGCAGGCCCCACCGCACACACCACATCGCAGCCACACGCGGCGGCGATGCCCGAGTCCGAGCAGCCGCCCGTGATCTCCCCTTGCACCATGACGCCTTGCGCGAGCGAGGTGGCCAGGTAGCGTTCGGCCAGCGCTTTGGAGCCCTCGCTTTGCACGAACGGCTTGAACTCGCCGCGGATCGCCCAGGTGGCGGTTTCGCCCATCACGCTGGTGCTGCAAATGCGGGCAATCTCGGTCAGGCATTTCTCGCGCTGCTCCAGCGTGCGAATGCGCAAGTCAACGCCGGCCTTGGCGTGCGGAGCCACCGTGTTGACCGACTGACCCCCTTCGATCAGGCCCACGTTGAGCGTGATGCCCTCGTCACGGTCGATTAGCTGTTCCAGTTCGCCCATTTTCTTGCCCAGCGCCGAGATGGCGCTGATGCCGTCATAGAAATTGCCCCCCGCGTGCGCGGCCTTGCCTTGCACATCGATCTCGAAAAACACGCCGCCCTTGCGACCGATCACCACATTGCCGTTGGGGCGGCCCGGCTCGGCATTGAACACGTAGCGGTGTTCGCGGCACATGGCCTCGATCACCCGGCTGCTGGTGAGCGAGCCGATTTCCTCGTCGCAGGTGAACAGCGCACTGAGTTGCAGGTCGCGGCGCCCGAGGCGGTGCCAGGCGCGCATTAAATAAGCGTTCATCAAGACGCCCGCTTTCATGTCCGCCACGCCAGGGCCATGCGCCGTCGTGCCTTCCACACGGAAAGGTCGACGGGCTGCCTCGCCGGCGGGAAACACCGTGTCGCAGTGTCCGAGCATCAGCACGGCCTGGTCTCGCGCCTGGCCCGGGTTGACCGTGCCGGACACGCAGGTGAGCACACCCTCGGTGTGGTGGCGTTGCACCGCGATGCCGTCGGCGGCCAGAAAGTCGGCCACCCAGTTCAGCACCTGGGCCACGCCTTCGCGCTGGTAACTGCCCGAATCCAGGTTGACCAGGGCTTCCAGGTGGGCCACATACTCATTGAACTGGCGTTCAAACCAGGGTTGAAAATCGGTCTGGGTCATGGTGCAGGAGTCCTGGCGAGCAGCCACAAAAAATCCCAGCGAGCACTGGGCTGGCTGGGATTATGGCGAAAGCTTTGCCGCCGCGTGGGGTCAGAACGGAATGTCGTCGTCCATGTCGTCAAAGCCGGTCTTGCCTTGCGGGGCGCGGGCCGGTGCCTGCGACTGCGCGGCCGGCCGGGGTGCGGCCGCGCGGGGTGCCGCAGCACCCCCCTCTTCACCGCCGCCCATGCCGCCGCCGTCACGACCGCCCAGCAGTTGCAGTTCGGTGGCGATGATGTCGACGGTGTTTTTCTCGACGCCGGTCTGGTCGGTGTACTTGCCGTACTTGATGCGGCCTTCCACGTACAGGGGACGCCCTTTTTTGACGTATTCGCCCGCAATTTCGGCCAGGCGGTCATAGAACGTGACGCGATGCCACTGGGTGTCTTCAACCATCTCGCCGCTGGTGCGGTCCTTGCGGCGGCTCGAGGTGGCGATGCTCACATTGGCCACAGCCTGGCCGGAGGGCAAATAGCGTACCTCGGGGTCGCGCCCGCAGTTGCCCAGCAGAATGACTTTATTGACGGATGCCATGGTGTTCCTCTCAAGAATAGATGGATTATGGGGCCAGTTGCAGCCCGGTTGCGCCCACCCGCCCCCGTCGCCGAGTGATGGATTAACGCGACGACGTGTTGGCGGCAGCCACGGGTTCACCGGCCGCGCCGTGGCCGCTCGCCTCCTGCGCCGCCGGCACAAAACGCATGCCCCAGGCCAGCACCAGCCACAGCGCCATCAAGGCGGCGCACCCCAGAAACAATCCCTGGCTGCCCAGCTGCTTGGCCACCCAGCCGCCGGCCGCGCCACCGGCAAAAATGCCCAGCGACTGCAGCGTGTTGTACACGCCCAGCGCCGCCCCGCGAGCCGAGGGCGGGGCCAGTCGGGAGGCCTGGCTGGGCTGGCTGGCCTCCAGCACATTGAAGCCACAAA
The DNA here is from genome assembly GCA_947448375.1 of Comamonadaceae bacterium. GTDB lineage: Bacteria > Pseudomonadota > Gammaproteobacteria > Burkholderiales > Burkholderiaceae_C > Limnohabitans. The sequence continues at coordinate 5,904 of CANFMY010000111.1, forward strand.
AGAACAGGAACAGCAGCACGCCCAGTGACCCCACATCGGGTTGCCGGCTCGACACAAAGAGCAGACCCAGCTGCACACACAACACCATCGCAATACAGCCCAGAAACAGCGGGCGCAACCAGCCCTTGCGTTCCATGCGGAACAAGGACAGGCCCATGAACACAAACGACAGCAACACCACCGGCAGGTAGAGCCAGCTGTGCTGGGCCGTGTCCAGTCCGGCCTGCACCAGCAAAGCGGGCACGGCCACCCAGGTGGCGATCTGCACCGCATAAAGGATGAACACGCCGGCGTCGAGACGCAACAACTCCGGCGAGGTCAGAATGCGCCACGTCGACGCCGAGTCCTGGCGCGTGGCGGGGGCTTCTGGCCGGTAGGTTTCAGCGGGCGTCCACCCCAGCACCACCGCCACACCGCCCAAGGCCAGACCACACGTGACCCAGAAAATGGCCGGCAATCCACCCCAGGACGACAGCAAGGGCCCGATCACCAAGGACAGCGCAAACATGAGCCCGATGCTGCCCCCGATGAGGGCCATGCCCTTGGTGCGCACTTCGTCGCGCGTCTGGTCGGCCAGCAAGGCGGTGACGGCGGCAGAAATCGCGCCGCCTCCTTGCAAGGCCCGACCCCAGGCCAGGCCGGTCACGCTGGTGGCCAAGGCGGCGATCACACTGCCCAGGGCGAACAACAGCAAACCCAGCACGATCACGCGCTTGCGTCCAAAGCGGTCGGCGGCCAGTCCAAAGGGGATTTGCAAGCAGGCTTGCACCAACCCATACAGACCCATGGCCAGGCCGACCCGCGAGGCGTCTGCGCCACCGTCATAGTGACGGGCCTCGATCATGAAGACCGGCAACACCATGAAGAGCCCCAGCATGCGCAGGGCGTAAATCATGGCGAGCGACACACTGGCGCGGCGCTCAAGCGGGGTCATCTGGGTGGGGGAGGCGGCAGACACGGCGAAAGAGGGAAAACGACCCCCTATTGTCGCCCAAGGCGAGGGGCGGGTTGGGCAACGGGTTGTCGACCGGGCGAACTGGTGGGCTGGTGGATTGGTGGACTGGCGGTGTGGCGGTGTGGTGTAGTGAGGTGTGGTGTGGTGTGGTGTGGCCGCAGGCTGTTGGGTGAGCTGGACGGCGCAAAGCCGGGTTGGCTATCATGTCAGGTTGCTTGTGACTCGCCCAACGCTGTGAACGACTCTTCCGACGGCACGTATCTCGCCCAGACGCATGGCTGTATCAGCGTGAGGGGGGCGCGCACCCACAACCTCAAGAACATCGACCTGGACATCCCCCGGCATCGCCTGGTGGTGGTCACCGGCTTGTCCGGGTCGGGCAAATCGAGCCTGGCGTTTGACACGCTGTATGCCGAGGGACAGCGGCGTTACGTGGAAAGCCTCTCGGCCTATGCGCGCCAGTTCCTGCAACTGATGGACAAGCCCGATGTGGACATGATCGAGGGCTTGTCGCCGGCGATCTCCATCGAGCAAAAGGCCAGCAGCCACAACCCGCGCTCGACGGTGGGCACCATCACCGAAATCCACGACTACCTGCGCCTGCTGCTGGCGCGCGCTGGCACGCCCTACTGCCCCGAGCACCACCGACCCTTGCAGGCGCAAAGCGTGGCGCAAATGGTCGATGCGGTGCTGGCCTTGCCCACCGACACCCGCGTGGTCGTCCTGGCGCCCCTGGCGCGCGACCGCAAGGGTGAGTTCAGCGAGCAACTGGCCATGCTGCAGGCGCGCGGCTTTGTGCGCTTTCGCATTGGCGGGCAGATGGTCGAGGCGCAGGACCTGCCCGATCTGAAACGCCAGGACAAGCACGACCTCGATGTGGTGATCGATCGCCTCAAGGTGAGGCCCGAGGCTCAGCAACGCCTGGCCGAAAGCCTGGAAACCGCCATGCAACTGGCGGACGGCCGCGCACTGGTGATCGAGATGGACTCGGGCGTCGAACATCTTTTCAACGCGCGCTTTGCCTGTCCGCTGTGCAGCTACACCATTGCAGAACTCGAACCGCGCCTCTTTTCCTTCAATTCGCCCCAAGGCGCATGCCCGTCCTGTGATGGGTTGGGGCACCAGGAAGTGTTCGATCCCGCGCGCGTGGTGGCCTTTCCCTCGCTCAGCCTGGCCAGTGGCGCCATCAAAGGGTGGGATCGACGCAACGCCTATTACTTTGGCTTGCTCGAGGGCGTGGCCAAGCACTACGGGGTCGACCTGGAGACCCCGTTCGAGGACTTGCCCGCTTCGGTGCGCCACGTGGTCCTGCACGGCTCGGGCGAGGAAACCATCAAGTTCAACTACCCGGCGCCGGGCGCAGGGGCGCGCAAGCTCAGCCGCAAGCATCCGTTTGAAGGCATCTTGCCCAACATGACGCGGCGTTACCGCGAAACCGATTCGGTGATGGTGCGCGAAGAACTGGCGCGTTTGCGCAGCACGCAGCAGTGCACCGATTGCGGTGGCGCGCGACTGCGGCGCGAGGCACGCCATGTGCGTCTGGGCGAAGGCGCCTCGGCACTCGGCCTGCACGAGATCAGCCAACTCACCTTGCGCGAAGGCTGGGACTACTTCAAGGGCTTGCGTCTGCAGGGTGCCAAGGCCGACATTGCGGCCCGGGTGGTGCAGGAAGTGTCGGCGCGCCTGAAGTTTCTCAACGACGTGGGCCTGAACTACCTCACCCTGGCGCGCAGCGCCGACACCTTGTCGGGCGGTGAGGCGCAGCGCATCCGCCTGGCCTCGCAAATCGGCTCGGGACTCACCGGCGTGATGTACGTGCTGGACGAGCCCAGCATTGGCCTGCATCAACGGGACAACGAGCGCCTCATCGGCACTCTGCGCCATCTGCGCGACATCGGCAACAGCGTGATCGTGGTCGAGCACGACGAGGACATGATCCGGGCTGCCGACCACTGCATCGACATGGGGCCCGGCGCCGGCGTGCACGGCGGGCGGGTGCTCGCGCAAGGCACGCCGCAACAACTCGAACAACACCCCGATTCCCTCACCGGACAGTACCTGGCAGGACTCAAGGTCATCACCGGCCCGGCCCAGCGGCGTGCCTGGCTGCCGCTCGACCACGCGACGGCAGCCCCCGCCAACGCCTTCACGGCGCGCGCGGGTCAGGCCGATGCGATGACGCACGATCCGGTGATCGGCCCCGACCCCACGCGCTTTCAATGCCTGCAAGTGCGCGGCGCATCGGGCCACAACCTGCAGCAGGTGAGCGCGAGTTTTCCGTTGGGCCTCATGACGTGTGTGACCGGTGTTTCGGGCTCGGGCAAATCCACCCTGGTGAACGACACCTTGTACACGGCGGCGGCGCGGCACATCCACCGCGCGCACGACGAGCCCGCGCCCCATGACGAGTTGCTGGGCCTGGAGCAGATCGACAAAGTCATCAACGTCGACCAGTCGCCGATTGGACGCACGCCCCGCAGCAATCCCGCCACCTACACCGGTGTGTTCACACCCATCCGTGAACTCCTGGCCGAAGTGCCCATGGCCCGTGAACGCGGCTATGGCCCCGGTCGTTTCTCGTTCAACGTGGCGGGCGGCCGTTGCGAGGCCTGCCAGGGCGACGGCATGGTGCGCGTGGAGATGCACTTTCTGCCCGATGTCTACGTGCCCTGCGATGTGTGCCACGGCCAGCGCTACAACCGCGAAACCCTCGAGGTGCAATACAAGGGCCGCAACATCGCGCAGATGCTCGAACTCACGGTCGAGGCGGCGCTGGAGTTTTTCAGTGCGGTGCCCACCATCGCACGCAAACTGCAAACGCTCATGGACGTGGGCCTGAGCTACCTCAAGCTCGGCCAGGCCGCCACCACCCTCTCGGGGGGTGAAGCCCAGCGCGTGAAACTCGCCCTCGAACTGTCCAAGCGCGACACCGGGCGCACGCTCTATATCCTGGACGAGCCCACCACCGGCCTGCACTTTGCCGACATCGATCTGCTGCTGAAGGTGCTGCACCAGCTCTGCGAGGCGGGCAACACCGTGGTCATCATCGAGCACAACCTCGACGTCATCAAGACGGCTGACTGGGTGATCGACATGGGCCCCGAAGGCGGTGCTGGCGGCGGCCGCGTGTTGGGTGTCGGCACCCCTGAACAGATTGCTGCGCTGCCGCAAAGCCACACAGGCCGTTATCTGGCGAAACTGGTGTAACTGCAAAAGCGTCGCAGCGATATAAACCGACCGAGCACCCAAAGGCCAGCGGAAGCGGTTAGGTGCGATCGACGAATTGCGCCAGCGCTCAGAAGCGCGCGCCTGCCCGCTCCCGCAGGTTGTCGCTCGTCAACGCCAATCAACTTCTTCAAGCCCAGCACGCCCCCACGTGGCATCGACCTCCAGCCCACCCCTCACCGCCCGGCAAGGGCCTGAACCCTTCAGCCCTTGGCGCGCTCCAGCGTCTCCCGCGTCTGTTCAGCCACTCGACGCGCTGCCTGTGCAAAATCGTCGCCCCCCGAGGCATACAACACCGCCCGCGAGGAGTTCACGATGATGGGCCCCGTGGTCACGCCGGCGGCATTCTGTCGCCAGCCGGCCTTGACCGTGGC
>CANFMY010000112.1 GCA_947448375.1 Comamonadaceae bacterium
ATGAGGCTCTACACCCCATACTCCCTTAGCAGGGGAGCACCTTCGGCCACTCGGTCACGTTTCCTGGTTCGCCTATTATGCCTGAACCTGGTCCAGGTCAAAGGCCTTGTGCAGCGCGCGCACGGCCAGTTCCATGTATTTCTCGTCGATGACCACCGAGGTTTTGATTTCGCTGGTGGAGATCATCTGGATGTTGATGCCCTCTTCGCTCAGGGAGCGGAACATCTTGCTGGCCACGCCCACGTGGCTGCGCATGCCAATGCCCACGATGGAGACTTTGCAGATCTTGGTGTCGCCCAGCAGCTCGGTGGCACCCAGGGCCGCCATGACGCCGGACTTCAGCAGGTCGCAGGCACGCGCGTAGTCGTTGCGGTGCACGGTGAAGCTGAAGTCGGTTTTGCCATCCTTGCCGATGTTCTGGATGATCATGTCGACTTCAATGTTGGCCTCGGCCACCGCACCCAAAATTTGATAGGCAATGCCCGGCTTGTCCGGCACGTTGCACAGGGAAATTTTGGCTTCGTCACGGTTGAAGGCAATGCCCGATACGATGGCTTGTTCCATTTGTTCGTCTTCCTCGAAGGTGATGAGGGTGCCGGAGGCGGCTTCTTCCTGAAGGTCGATGTCCCAGGGCGTGAAGCTCGAGAGCACGCGCAGGGGCACTTTGTACTTGCCGGCGAATTCCACCGAGCGGATTTGCAGCACCTTGCTGCCCAGCGATGCCATTTCGAGCATTTCCTCGAAGCTGACGGTGCGCAGACGCCGTGCCTCGGGCACGACGCGTGGGTCGGTGGTGTAGACGCCGTCCACATCGGTGTAAATCAGGCACTCATGGGCCTTGAGGGCAGCAGCCACGGCCACGGCCGAAGTGTCGGAGCCGCCACGGCCCAGGGTGGTGATGTGGCCGTTGTCGTCCATGCCCTGAAAGCCGGTGATGATGACCACCTTGCCGGCATTCAAGTCGGCGCGCACGCGCACATCATCGATGGATTCGATGCGAGCCTTGGTGTAGGCGCTGTTGGTCTTGATGGGCACTTGCCAGCCGGCGTAGCTGACCGCCGGCATGCCTTCGGCTTGCAAGGCAATGGCCAGCAGCGCCGACGAGGCCTGCTCGCCGGTGGCGGCCAGCATGTCGAGTTCGCGCAGCGTGTCGGTCTGGCTCACGCCAGGCTGGAGCTCTTTGGCCAGTCCCAACAGGCGGTTGGTCTCGCCGCTCATCGCGGAGGGGACCACCACCAGCTGGTGGCCGGCGCGTGCCCATTTCGCCACGCGTTTGGCGACGTTGCGGATGCGCTCGGTGGACCCCATCGAGGTGCCGCCGTATTTGTGGACGATCAATGCCATGGTGTTGGAATGTGTTCAGGCAAAACCTAGGGATTGTACCAACCCAGGCTGTCGCCTTCGCGCCGGACACAGCCGGCCCCCACCCGCAGTTCGATGCGGTGTCCACGGGTGGTGCACGCCTGCACCTGGTGCACCAGCTCGTCCATCTGGGCGGTGCTGGGGCGCGCATCGGGGTCGTCGAGGGTGCTCAACCAGTGGCGCAACAGGTTGGCCATGCGCGCCGGGCTGAGTAGCTGCAGCGCGGTCAGGCGCGGCGGCAGTCCAGTGGTTTGAGCATCGAGCTGGGCCAACTCGCCCAACAGCGCCTGGGCCTGGGCGGCGTGGCGGGCACTGCGCGCCAGCGTCTGTCGAATGGTGGGAAAGCAGGCTTCCAGCGCGGGCATCACGTCGCGACGGATGCGGTTGCGGGTGTAGCGCACATCGGCGTTGGTGGGGTCCTCGATCCAGCTCACCTCACACGCCGTCAGCCATGCGCGCAAGGCAGCGCCCGGCACGTCCAGCCAGGGCCGATGGAAGGTGAGCCCTTGTCGTTGCCACTGCGCCGGCATGGCAGACAGGCCCGGCAGCCCTGCGCCGCGTGACAAGGCCAGCAGCACCGTCTCCACCTGGTCATCCGCGTGCTGGGCCAGGGCCACGTCGTGCACTTGCGGCCACTGTTGCTGCACGGCCTGGGCCAAGGCCTGGTAGCGGGCGGTGCGTGCAGCCGCTTCAGGGCTTTGCCCCTGTGCAGCACGGGCGTCCACCCGCACCACCTGCAGGGGTACGCCCCAGCGCTCGCACCAGTGTTGGCAGTGCTGGGCAAAGTCTTCAGCAGCGTCTTGCAAACCATGGTGCACGTGAATGGCCCGCACCTGACCGGGCCAGCGCAGACAGCAAGCCAATAGCAAGGCCATGGAGTCGGCACCGCCGCTCAAGGCCACCGCCAGGGGCAATGAGGGGGCGAAATGGTTGAGAGACAACGCTGGCGGAATCGGCAGCGCCAAGGCGGCCAGGCTGTGTCCAGGCACACCGTGCGCGGGCACGCTGCCCGCGGGATTCGAGGACTGTGCAGCCGTCAGGGATTCAGCGCGATTCGGCCTTGGTGTCCGAGAAGCGGCCATAGCTTTGCAGACGCTCGTAGCGGCGGTCGAGCAGTTCCTTGGTCTTCAGATCTGCGACCTGACGCCAGGCGTCGTTGAGACCGCGCTTGAGCGCCGCTGCCATTTGCTGCGGATCGCGGTGCGCACCGCCCAGGGGTTCGTTGATGATCTTGTCGATGAGACCCAGGGCTTTGAGGCGATGGGCGGTGATGCCCAGGGCCTCGGCCGCATCTTCGGCGCGCTCGGCGGTTTTCCAGAGGATGGAGGCGCAGCCTTCGGGGCTGATGACGGAGTATACCGAGTACTGCAGCATGAGGACCTGGTCGGCCACGCTGATGGCCAGCGCCCCGCCCGAGCCACCCTCGCCAATGATGGTGGTGATGATGGGCACTTCGAGCTGGGCCATCTCGAAGATGTTGCGCCCGATGGCTTCACTCTGGCTGCGCTCCTCGGCGTCAATACCGGGGTAGGCGCCGGGCGTGTCCACGAAGGTGAACACGGGCAGCTTGAATTTTTCGGCAGTTTTCATCAACCGCAAGGCCTTGCGGTAGCCCTCGGGACGGGTCATGCCGAAGTTGCGCAACGCACGCTCTTTGGTGTCGCGTCCCTTTTGATGACCCAGCACCATGCAGGGCTGGCCATTGAAGCGGGCCAGGCCGCCCACGACGCTCAGGTCGTCGGCAAAGTGGCGGTCGCCGTGCATCTCCACAAAGTCGGTGAAGATGTGGCCGATGTAGTCCAGCGTGTACGGGCGCTCGATGTGACGCGCGATCTTGGTGATTTGCCACGGGGACAAATCGCTGTAGATGTCCTTGGTGAGTTGCTGGCTTTTCTTGGCCAGCTGTTCGATTTCTTGCGAGATATCGACGGCCGATTCGCTTTGCACATATCGCAACTCTTCAATCTTCGATTCGAGTTCGGCGATGGGCTGTTCAAAATCGAGGAAGGATTTTTTGGCCAACGGGGCTCTCCTGATTCAATACGCCACTGGCACGGGGTCCAGGGATCTCCAAATATACCAAGTTGCCACACTGCAGTACGGCGCCCAGGCCTGGGCCACCTCGCGGGCCTCGCTGCGGCTGACCGCTTCGCCCGAAAAATAGTTGCGGCTGATGCCGTTGATCAGACCCACGTCGTCGAGCGGCAGCACATTGGGACGCATGAGGTGAAAGATGAGAAACATCTCGGCCGTCCAGCGGCCGATACCGCGAATGGCGATCAGCTCGTTGATGATGTCTTCATCATCCATGGTCGTCCAGGCCTTGACGGACACCTGCGCTTGCTCGAAGTGCAAGGCCAGATCCACCAGGTACTCCACCTTGCGCGCAGACAAACCGGCCTCGCGCATGTCGTCCACCTTGAGCTTGAGCACTTGCCCGGGGGTGAGGCGACGTGAGAGTTTCGCAAAGCGGTCCCACACGGTTTGGGCAGCCTTGACGGAAATTTGCTGGCCCACGATGCTGCGCGCCAGCGTGACAAACGCATCCCCACGCGACTCCAGCCGCGCCTCGCCAAACTGGGGAATCAGGCGCTTCATGACCCGATCGCTCTTGGTGAGGTGACGGCAGGCGTCGTCCCAATAGTCGGGCACGGTGATGACGGTGCGGGTGGCGTTCATCAGCCACGCTCCCAGGTGGTGCCACCGGCGCCGTCTTTGAGCACAATGCCTTGCGCGGCCAGTTCCTGACGGATGGCGTCGGCCTGTGCAAAGTCCTTGGCCTTCTTGGCGGCAGCGCGCGCATCAATGCGTGACTGGATGGTGGCCTCGTCCAGACTCACACCCGCCTGCAAAAACTGCTGGGGGTCGGATTGCAACAAACCCAGCACGCCCCCCAGGGCCTTGAGCAGGCCCGCGAGATCGGCCGATTGGCTGCGGTTGACTTCGCTGGCCAGGTCGAACAGCACGGCCACGGCCTCGGGGGTGCCAAAGTCTTCGTCCATCGCGGCCTTGAAGCGGGCGGCTTCGGGGATGGACCAATCGAGCGTGGTGTGTGCGGGGGGCACCGAGGCCAGCGCGGTGTACAGGCGCTTGAGTGCGGCGCGTGCATCGTTGAGGTGAGCATCGCTGTACTGCAGCGGGCTGCGGTAGTGGCTGCGCACCACAAAGAAGCGCACGGTTTCGGCATCAAAGCTCTTGAGTACGTCGCGAATGGTGAAGAAGTTGCCCAGGCTCTTGGACATCTTTTCGTTGTCCACGTTGATGAAACCATTGTGCATCCACACACGCGCCAGGGGCTGACCGGAGGCGCCTTCGCTTTGCGCAATTTCGTTTTCGTGATGGGGAAACTGCAAATCGGCACCGCCCCCATGGATGTCAAACGTGGTGCCCAGCATGTCGCAACTCATGGCAGAGCACTCGATGTGCCAGCCCGGACGCCCAGGGCCGTAGGGGCTGTCCCACTTCACGTCGGCGGGCTCGGCGGGTTTGGCGCTTTTCCACAAAACGAAATCAAGCGGGTCGTCCTTGCCATCGAGGACGGCCACGCGCTCGCCGGCATGCAGCTCGTCGAGCGACTTGCCCGAGAGCTTGCCGTACCCGGGAAACTTGCGCACGGCGTAATTCACGTCCCCATTGGGCACACGATAGGCCAGGCCGCGCTGCTCGAGCTGGCTGATGATGCCCAGCATCTGCGGCACGTAATCGGTGGCGCGCGGCTCGTGGGTGGGGCGCTCGATGCCCAGGGCGTCCGCGTCCTGGTGCAGGGCGTCAATCATGCGATCGGTGAGCGCGCGGATGGTTTCGCCATTCTCGAGCGCGCGCTTGATGATCTTGTCGTCAATGTCGGTGATGTTGCGCACGTAGGTCACGCGCAGGCCGCTCTCGCGCAGCCAGCGTTGCACCACATCAAACGCCACCATGGAGCGGGCATGGCCCAGGTGACAGAAGTCGTACACCGTCATGCCGCATACATACATGCGCACGTGACCGGGTTCGAGAGGGGCAAAGGGCTCCAGCGCACGCGTGAGCGTGTTGTGAATGCGTAAGGACATGGACGGATTGGGCAAGGTGTTGAGTCGTTCTGTCAACACGGGTGAACCAGCAGGCTTGGAAGGTGCGCTGAATTACAATGCGAAGTATAAATCGCCTCGCCTGCACCTGCCTTGTGCACACTGCCCGTCGAGCCTGACCGATAACCGCCCACACCGTGTTGCCTCACCTCCTCACCCGCTTTGCACGTCAGTTGCTGCTGTGCTGCTTGATGAGCATGTGCTCACTCGTCTGGGCTCAGCTGGAGGGCACCTCCACGGGTGACCTGGTGGATCACCACAGTGTGCAGAAACTGATGCGCCAGGCCCGCTACGCCGAGGCACTGGCCAGCACCGAACGATTTCTCGCCGAGCACCCGCGGGATCCGCAAATGCTCTTCATGCGAGCCAAATCCTTGATGGAACTGCAACGCACCGACGAAGCCCTGGATCAACTGGGTGCCCTGGTGCAGCAATACCCCGAGTTGCCCGAGCCCTATAACAACCTGGGCGTCATCCAGGCGTCGCGAGGCCAACTCGACCTGGCGCGCGAATCCTTCGAAATGGCCCTGCGCAACCACCCCAACTACGACGTCGCCCTGGAAAACCTGGGCGACGTGCTGCTGCGCCAGGCACGCCTGGCCTACGAAAAATCGCTTCAACTCAATCCCGCCAGCAAAACCGTGCCGCGCAAATTGCGGGCACTGCCCACACCATGACCCTGTTTCACCGCTCATCCCTGCGCTCGCTGGGCTCGCTGCTGACTGCGCCCCTGCTGGCACTGATGATCACGCTGGTTGCCAGCACCAGCGTGGTCGCCCAAACCGATGCCGCACCCCGGGTGAAATTCACCACCACGCTGGGCGAGTTTGTGGTGGAGGTATTCCCCGACAAAGCCCCCAAAACCGTGGCCAACTTTCTGCAGTACGTGCAGGACAAGCACTACGACGGCACCATCTTTCACCGCGTCATCAACAACTTCATGGTTCAGGGGGGCGGCTACGACACCCGCTACATGGAGAAATCCACGCGCGCACCCGTGCGCCATGAAGGTCGGGAAGCCCTGGAAAAAGGGGGGCCGCGCAACGTGGTGGGCACACTGGCCATGGCACGCACCAACGACCCGCACTCGGCCACCTCGCAGTTTTTCATCAACGTGAAAGACAACGACTTTCTGAACCCCACGCTGATTCCGCCCGGCGACCCGGTGCCGCGCTTCGACTACGGAGGTCGCACCTACACCAACATGGCGCGTGCGCAACTTGAAAATGCCCCGCAACTGTTTGGCTACACCGTGTTTGGCCGTGTGGTGTCCGGCCTGGATGTGGTGGAACGCATCAAGGCCGTGCCCACCGGATCGGGTGGCCCCTTCCAGACCGACGTACCCCGCACGCCGGTTGTCATTCAATCTGCAACTTTAGTGAAGTGAGTTTTTTATGAGCCAACCCCGCGTTGAACTGCACATCCTCGACCACGGCGTAATCACCCTGGAACTCGATGCCGAGAAGGCCCCCAAGTCGGTCGCCAACTTTTTGGCGTACGTCAACAAGGGCCACTTCGACAAAACCATTTTTCACCGCGTGATCCCGGGCTTCATGATTCAGGGCGGCGGCTTCGAGCCGGGCATGACACAAAAGCCCACCGACGAGCCCATCGAGAACGAAGCCAACAACGGCCTGCGCAATGACCACTACACCGTGGCCATGGCGCGCACCGGCGAGCCGCACTCGGCTACCGCACAGTTCTTCATCAACGTGGCCAACAACGATTTTCTCAACCACACCGCGCCGTCCCGACAGGGATGGGGCTATGCCGTGTTTGGCAAAGTGGTGGAAGGCGCCGACGTGGTGGACAAGATTGGCGCCGTCAAGACGGGGCGTCGCGGTTTTCATGACGACGTGCCGAAAGAGGATGTCGTGATCGAGAAGGCCGTCGCCCTCTGAGTGGCGTGGGGTGGCGTGCACAGGAAGCTGGCCTCATGCCTGGCTCATGCCTGGCTCATGCCTGGCTCATGCACGGCTCATGCTTGGCGCATGCCTGCTGACCGCCGCTTGACCGCTCGCTGAAAGCGCCGCACCGCCCACACGCATGACCGCTCCGACGCCCTTGCGCCCCACCGTTTCGCCTGTCGCCGCCGCTGCAGTGGTGGACGCTCGTGCTTGGTCGTGCATCGACGTCATCTCCGACCTGCATGTGTGCGAGCAACAACCGCACACGTTTGAGGCGTGGCGTCATTACCTGGACACCACACCGGCACAAGCGCTCTTCATCCTGGGTGATCTGTTTGAAGTGTGGGTGGGGGACGATGTGCTCGATGACCCTGCGAGCGCATTCGAGCGGGCCTGCGTTGAGTGCTTGCGACGCGCCAGTCAGCGCATGAGCGTGCACTTCATGTGCGGCAACCGTGACTTCCTGGCCCGCGAGACGCTGATGCAACGCAGCGGCATGCGCGCGCTGGACGACCCAACCGTGCTGCAACTGGCTGAGCAACGCGTGCTGCTGAGCCATGGTGACGCCTGGTGTCTGGACGATCACGACTACCTGGCTTTTCGTGCCACGGTTCGAACCCCGGCCTGGCAGCAGGCATTTTTGAACCGCCCCCTGTCAGAACGTCTGGCCCTGGCCCGCGAGATGCGCAGCGAAAGCGAGTCGCGCAAGCGCGGCCACACCCCCTACGCCGATGTGGACGAAGCGCTGGCGTCTGAGTGGCTGACGGCCTGCGACTGTCAGGTACTGGTGCATGGACACACCCACCGCCCCGCGACTCACCCCCTGCCCTCGGGACAGACGCGATGGGTGCTGAGCGACTGGGATGCCGACGCCATGCCGGCAAGGCTGCAGGTGTTGCGCTGGCAAGGCGAGTGGCAACGCATCGATCTGCCAGGGCTGGATCACCACGCTCGATAACCAGTCCCGCTCACAACACTGGAGCGGCCACCCGTTAAAAGGCGCCCGCGCCCTACAACAGATCAACAGATCAAGAGGTCTTGAGCAAGCCCTTGAGTGCCGTCTGCAAACGACGCGCCTGCTCCGCGTCGTAACTGGCACCGAGCACGCGCGCGGCGTCCTGTGTCCAGGTCTGCGCCGGTGCCGGATCGTTGCGGCGGGTGAGCATGTGCAATTGCAAGGCACGGCGAGCGGGCACCTGAGCCGCCGGGCTGGGCACATCGGCGGCCATTTCCAGGCGCAGCAACGCCTCGGCGGCGTCTCCGGTCGGGGTTTGCGAGACGGCCTGGACCCAGGCCTGGCGCTGCGGCGCCTGCAAACGGCTGCCGAGTTCCTTCAACGGCGGCACCTGATCGGCCTGGCGTTGTTCCCAGGCGGTGAGCAGTTGGGTGAGCGCCTCGCCGTGGGCTTGCGCGGCGAGCTTGCGCAAGGTTTGCTGGGCCTGCTCGAGTGCGTTGCGCTGGGCGCGGAAGGCGGTATCGCCCAGTCGCGGACCGCGGGCATCAAATCCTTCTCGGCCATCACGTCCGTCACGGCGATCAAAGCCACGGGCGCCATCGCGCGGCCCGCGGGTATCACGTCCGTCTCGACCGCCGGGACCCCCCGGGCCACCGGGGCGGCCTCGATCTCCCGGACGGGCGCCTCGCCCGTCACGTCCAGTGGCCGGCTCGGTGCGCTTCTGGCCCGGGCGGTCATCGCCGCGCACGGCGACGACGGGTTTCTTGGCCACAGTGGGCACGGGTGCGGGCGGTGCGGCCTCAGCGGCGGGTGTTTCAGGGGTGTCTGCCTGAGCCGCTGTGGCGGGCTCTCCTGCACCTGCGTCGGTGTGGGTGGCGCCGTCGGCGGCACTTTCCAGGTTGACAGCCTCTGGGGAGGACGCAGAGCCGTCCGCCGAGAGTGCTGCGTCCGCCACGGACTCAGACGCTGCCGACGCCTGCTCGGCGGGCATTCCAGCCACCGCCTCTGTGGCTACAGGCTGCTGCGAGGATTCGGTAGAGGCTCCGGTTGTGTCGGCTCCCGCACCCGTGTCGGCCGGAGCGCTGCTCGCGGGACCTGCAAGGGCCGCAGGGGCGGCAGGGGCGGCAGAAGCTGCCGCTGCAGCGGCAGCCTGACCTCGGGTGGCCAGCTCCAGGGCTTGCATGGCGGCACGGATCTGGGCGGCATCGCCGCGCTGGGTGGCGGTCTCGAGCGCCTTGGCGGCTTGGATAACTGCCTGATCCACCGCGGAGACGGCAGCAGCGGCCTGCTCGCGCTGCTGGGTCTTGCGCTGGAAGGCTTCGTCAATGGGCTTGCGGAAGGCGTCCCACAACTTTTGTTCCTGACGACGATCAAGCGCCACCACCTGCGACTCTTGTTGCCAGCGTTGTTGCAGCGTTTTCACGGCATCAATGCGCAGGAAGGGTTCGGCCGACAGGGCTTTGGCTTCTTCAATCAGGGCGTGTCGCTGCGCCAGGCTGGCCTTTTGCACGGCAGCCAGCGGAGCCTGTGCCTCCTGGAAGGCGGCCTTCCACAGGGGCTGCACTTCGTTGAACACTTTTTCGCTGACATGACCGGCCTCACGCCAGCGGTCCGAGAACTGGTAGAGGGCGCGGTTGACGGCCTTCCAGTCGGGGCCAGCCGCGTGCGCAGTCGCCCAGGCCTTGAGCTCTTCAATGAGGGCCAGGCGTTGGGCGCGGTGCTCAGCGCTTTCGGCTCGCACTTTGTCGAGCCAGCTCTCCACCACCTTGTGCGCGCGGTTGCACGCCTGGTCAAAACGCTTCCACAAGCCGTGGTTGGGCAGGCCACCCTGGTCGGTTTGCTTCCATTCCTCGCGCAGTTGGCGCAAGGCCTCCTGCATCTTGCGCCCACCCACGGCAGGCACCCAGGTGATGCGATCCTTGGTGGCGGCGGCAGGGGCTGGAATGGCGGGGTCTGGAATGGC
>CANFMY010000113.1 GCA_947448375.1 Comamonadaceae bacterium
CCGGCAGGATGGGGCCATGACAGACGACGGAGTTGGTGGGGCAGGACATGTCCATGGACATGCCCATGCCAATGGACAAGGGCTTGAGTGTGGCCCTCGGCCCTGGATGCGCAGTCTCAGACTTCGGGCGTGTGCGGGCTGGATTCAACGTTGGACTCACAGCAGGACTCACAGCAGGACTCATAGCAGGACTCATAGCAGGACTCATAGCAGGACTCATAGCAGGACCTGGGCCTATGTTGGGCACAGCATTGGTCACCTCGTGTGGCTCTGGGGGGTGGTTGGCCTGGCCGTGCTGGGGTGTTCGCCCGCGGCTGCCATGGCCAGGCCCTGGACGGGTCAGGTGTTGCACGTGAGTGACGGCGACACCCTGTGGGTGCAACCCGACCATGGCGGCGAGGCGCGCAAGCTGCGCCTGGCTGCTATCGATGCCCCAGAGCGTTGTCAGGCGTGGGGTCAGCAGGCCTGGCTGGCCTTGCACACGCGCTTGCTGGGACAGCATGTGCAGGTGGTGTCGGGACGGCTCGACACCTATGGCCGTTTGCTGGCGCAAGTCTGGCATCAGGGTCAGGATGTGGGGGCCTGGATGGTGGTGCAAGGCCACGCCTGGTCTCCGTCTTACCGGGGAATGCCCGGCCCCTATGACCCGTTGCAGCGCGAGGCGCAGTGGGCGCGTCGGGGCTTGTTTGCACACCCGTTGGGGCTCATGCCGCCGCGTGAGTTTCGACGCTGGCACGGCAGTTGTTAAAGGCTGTCACCGAGGCGGGCGCTTCAAGCCCGCGGGCCTGTCTGAGAATCCGTTTCAGGCCGGTCGATGCTGGCAGACCGGGCAATCGGGCTGGCGGCGCAAGCGCATCTCGGTCCACTCCAGGCTGCGGCCATCGAGCAGTTGCAAGCGACCCGCCAGGCTGCGCCCCACGCCGGCCAGCAACTTGACGGCTTCGGTGGCCTGCAGCGTGCCGATCACACCCACCAGCGGGGCCAGCACACCCAGGGTGGAACAGCGCACCTCCTCGGGAGCTTGATCGGGCGGGAACAGACAGGCGTAGCAGGGAGAGGTGTCGTCGCGGGTGTCGTAGGTGGTGAGTTGGCCATCCAGACGAATCACGGCGCCACTGACCAGTGGCACGGCGTTCTGCACACAGGCGCGGTTGACCGCGTGACGGGTGGCAAAGTTGTCGCTGCCATCGATCACCACATCGGCATCGGCCACCAGGCCCAGCAGCGTCGCCTCATCGGCGCGGATCTGCAGGGTCTGCACCTGCACCAGCGGGTTGAGCGCCAGCATGGCGGCTCGGGCCGATTCGACTTTGGGCTGGCCCACGCGGTGGGTGGTGTGGGCTATCTGCCGTTGCAGGTTGGTGAGATCCACCGCGTCATCGTCGATCAGGGTGATGCGCCCCACGCCACTGGCGGCCAGGTACAGCGCCACGGGAGAACCCAGTCCGCCTGCCCCCAGGATCAGGGCGTGGCTGTCGATCAGGCGCTGTTGACCCTCGACGCCCAGTTCGTCCAGCAGGATGTGGCGCGAGTAGCGCAGCAGCTGGGCGTCATCCACCCCTTACTTCTCCGCTTTGTCGGCCGGACGTTCGGTCTGGGTCTTGCTGGCCTGCACCGGCTGACCCTTGAGCTGGTTGAGGGCCTGGCGCAGCTGAAAGTCCTCATCACTGCCGAATTCGGGCAGGCGGCGCTCGGTGGCTGGCTTCTTGGCCTCCTCTTCCAGGCGCTTGAGGGCTTCCTCGCGGGCCTTTTCACGGGCCACGTCCTTCACCTCGTTGCCCTGGCCGCTGGTCAGGTGTTTTTCCAGATCGGCTTCTCGGGTGCGCAGCGCCGCGAAGGGGCTGCCTTCGGCGGTGTCATCGAGCAGCACATCGGGCACGATGCCTTTGGCCTGGATGGAGCGGCCGCTGGGGGTGTAGTAGCGCGCCGTGGTGATCTTGAGCGCGGTGTCCGGGCCCAGCTGGCGCACGGTTTGCACCGACCCCTTGCCAAAAGTCTGGCTGCCCATCAGGGTGGCGCGCTTGTGGTCCTGCAAGGCACCGGCGACGATCTCGCTGGCCGAGGCCGAGCCTTCGTTGACCAGCACGACCAGGTTCACCTGCTTGAACACCCCGCGGGTGGCTTCGTGCAGGCGGCGGATCGGGTCGTTGTTGCCGCGACGCTGGTAGAACTCGGGGGCGGCTTTGTAGATGAATTTGCTCTCGGCCAGCTGTCCGTTGGTGGACACCACGGTCACGTTGTCGGGCAGGAAGACCGCCGACACCGCCACGGCGGCATCGAGCAGGCCGCCCGGGTCGTTGCGCAAGTCCAGCACCAGGCCTTTGAGTTGCGGCTCCTGCTTGTAAATCTCTTCGAGCTTGCGGGCGAAGTCTTCGACGGTGCGTTCCTGGAACTGGGTCAGGCGGATCCAGCCATAACCAGGCTCGATCACGCGACCCTTGACGCTCATGGTCTTGATCTCTTCGCGGGTGATGGTGACCGGGAAGCTGCGGTTCTCGGACTTGCGCAGAATCATCAGCACCACTTTGGTGTTGGGTTCGCCGCGCATGCGCTTGACCGCATCGTTGAGCGTGAGGCCCTTGACCGCGGTGTCGTCAATCTTGGTGATCAGATCGCCCGATTTGAGGCCGGCTCGGAAAGCGGGTGACCCCTCGATGGGCGACACCACCTTCACCAGGCCGTCTTCCATGCTGATCTCGATGCCCACGCCGACAAAGCGACCGGTCGTGCCCTCGCGAAATTCCTTGAACGACTTCTTGTCAAAGTACTGCGAGTGCGGGTCCAGGCTGGCCACCATGCCGGAGATGGCGTCGGTGATGAGTTTTTTCTCGTCCACGGGCTCCACATAGTCGCTCTTGACCATGCTGAACACGGCGGCGAGTTGCTGCAGTTCTTCGAGCGGCAGGGGGGCCATGTTGCCGCGCGCACCGGTTTGCAGCGACACCGTGGTCAGTGCGCCTGCCAAGGCTCCCGCAGCGACCCAGCCGGCAATTTTCAGATGTTGACGCATATCCCTGTGGCTACCTGCAGCGAGAAAAAGTGGATGCCCTTGGGCACAATCCTCGCAATATACCTTGTCACGCCCGTCCCCTGCGTGCGCAGGTGCATCTGCTGTGGGCGTTCAGCCACGTCCAGGTCAGCCGCGGCCCTGAGACGCCACCGCCGCTGCGGCCTTGGCCGCCGCCTCGGCGTCGCCCAGGTAGTAGTGGCGAATCGGTTTGAGCGCGGCGTCCAGCTCGTAGACCAGCGGAATGCCGTTGGGAATGTTCAGGCCCACGATATCGCTGTCCGAGATGTTGTCGAGGTACTTCACCAAGGCACGGATCGAGTTGCCGTGGGCGGCCACGACCACCCGCTGGCCCGAGCGAATGGCGGGGGCCATGGTGTCGTTCCAGAAGGGCAGCACGCGCGCCACGGTGTCTTGGAGGCACTCCGTCAGGGGCACCTGATCCGGGGCCATGCCGGCATATCGCAGGTCGCCGCGCTCGCTGCGCGCGTCGGTGACGTCCAGCGCGGGGGGCGGGGTGTCATAGCTGCGGCGCCACACCAGCACTTGTTCATCACCATACTGCTTGGCCATGTCGGCCTTGTTCAGGCCTTGCAGGGCGCCATAGTGACGCTCGTTCAGGCGCCAGCTCTTGTGCACAGGCAGCCAGGCGCGTTCCATCGCGTCCAGGCAGTGCCACAGGGTGTGGATGGCGCGGCGCAGCACGCTGGTGTAGGCGATGTCGAACTCATAGCCCGCCTCGCGCAGCAGCCGACCGGCCTGCTGGGCCTGCGCCACCCCGGTGGGGGTGAGGTCCACATCGGTCCAGCCGGTGAATCGGTTTTCGAGGTTCCAGGTGGATTCGCCGTGGCGGATCAGGACAAGCTTGTACATGGTGAGAGGCAAAGTAGAGCGAAGAGGGTCTGGACGGCGCACGGGTGCTCCCGAGAGGTCTGGAGGGACTTGCCGCCCCGGACAACCCGCCGTCCAGCAGAGATTTTAGAATGGGGGCTAACCCCTGTCTGACCAAAGGTTCCCTTTTGAAATTCATTCTTGACAACTGGATGCTCATTTCTGTCGCGCTGGCTTCGGGCGTCATGCTCATGCTGCCGACCCTGCAAGGCGCAGCCAGCGCCGGCCTCAGCCCCAACCAGGCGGTGCAGATGATCAACCGCGAGAAGGCGCAAGTCGTCGACGTGTGTTCCGCCGAGGAATATGCCGCCGGACACCTGGTGGGCGCCCGCCATGTGCCGCTCGACCAACTCGAGCAGCAACTCGACGGCGTCGCGCGCAGCAAGACCCAGCCCCTCATCCTGGTCTGTGCCTCCGGCATGCGGTCCAAGCGCGCGGTGGCGGTGGCCAAAAAACTGGGCTACGAGCAGGCCCATTCCCTCTCGGGCGGACTCAAGGCCTGGAAAGAGGCTAATCTGCCGGTTGAGAAAGCCTGATTTGTAGGCCTGAACATTCGAGGAAGTCGTTCCATGTCGCCCGTCAAGATGTACACCACCGCCGTCTGCCCCTACTGCGTGCGGGCCAAACAACTGCTGAAGTCACGTGGGGTCGAGCAGATCGAGGAAGTTCGCGTGGACCTCGACCCGGCCGAGCGTGATCGCATGATGTCCCTCACCGGGCGTCGCACCGTGCCGCAGATTTTCATCGGTGACACCCATGTCGGGGGCTGTGACGATTTGATGGCCCTGGACGGCCGTGGCGGCCTCATCCCGCTGCTGCAGTCGACCTGACATAATCGGCAGTCACCCCGAACCCGCCCGCTTCGGTGATTGGCCGATGCGGGCTTTTTTTTGATTGCAGGACCCTGTCATGGCCGACGAACAACAAGCCCCGGTTTTCCAGATTCAGCGCGTGTACCTCAAGGACCTCTCCCTGGAGCAACCCAACTCCCCCGCCATCCTGTTCAGCCAGGAGCAGCCGGCAGTGGACATCCAGTTGGGCGTGGGCGCCGAGCAGGTTTCCGACGGCGTGGTGGAAGTCACTGTGACGGCCACCATCACCGCCAAGATTGCCGACAAAACCCTGTTCCTGGTCGAGGCCAAGCAGGGCGGTCTGTTCGAAATCCGCAACATCCCGCAGGAGCAACTCTCCCCGCTGGTGAGCATTGCCTGTCCGCAAATCGTCTACCCCTACCTGCGCGGCAACGTGGCCGATGTGATCCAGCGCGCTGGCTTCCCGCCCGTGCACCTGGCCGAAATCAACTTCCAGGCCATGTTCGAGCAGCAACAGGCTGCCCAGGCCCAGCCGCAGTAAGCAGTTGGCGCCCCAGCGCGTGAGCGCATGACCATGAAGATTGCCGTCCTCGGAGCGGGTGCCTTTGGCACCGCCATGGCCATTGCCGCGAGTGACCGGCATGACGTCACGCTGTGGTTGCGTGATGCAACGCAAGCGGCTGCGCTGTCCCAGTCCCGCCTGAACGAGCGTTATCTGCCCGGTCATGCCTTGCCCGGGCAAGTCCGGGTGTCTTGCGCGATCTTGGGTCCCTGGCTGTCCACCCAGGACCTGGTGGTGGTGGCCACCCCGATGGCGGCGCTGCGGGGCGTCTTGCACACGATGCAATCCTGGTGCGCCGAGCGACCGGTGGCCTGGTTGTGCAAAGGCTTCGAGCACAGCACACAACAGGCGGGTTGCCTGGCCCATGAAGTCCAGGCCCAGGTGGCTCCCCGGCTGCTGGGGGGCGCCCTGAGCGGCCCGAGTTTTGCCCAGGAGGTCGCGGCCCGACAGCCCACCGCCCTGGTGGCCGCCAGCGTGCACACGGCCTGTCAGGAGGCCATGGTGCAGGCCTTCCATGGGCCGGCGCTGCGTTTGTACGTCAACGACGACATCGCCGGTGTCGAGGTGGGGGGCGCGGTCAAGAATGTCCTGGCCATTGCCGCCGGTTTGTGCGATGGCCTGCAGCTGGGGTTGAATGCGCGTGCCGCCCTCATCACCCGGGGCTTGGCCGAAATCACCCGACTGGGCGTGGCCCTGGGGGCACGGCCCGACACCTTCATGGGCCTGAGTGGCCTGGGCGATGTGGTGCTCACCACCACCGGCGACCTGTCGCGCAACCGGCGCGTGGGCATGGCCCTGGCGAGCGGCATGACGCTGGAGCAGGCGGTGGCGTCGCTGGGGCATGTCGCCGAAGGCGTCTACTCGGCGCGCACCGCGGTTCGACGCGCGCAGGCGCTGGGGGTGGAGATGCCCATCGCCGAGGCGGTGGTGGCCTTGCTCGAGGGGCAGACCACGCCCGCACAAGCGGTGGCCACGCTGATGGGGCGTGGCTTGCGGCAGGAAAACACGGGCTGATGCCTGATCAGTGTGTCCTCTGTCGGGCACACCTTGGACTGCAACGCAGACGAATCAATCGCTGGGCGTGTACGACAGTCGAACGTAAATCGGCGCAAACGCTTCGGCCTGGGTGATCTCCACCAGCGTTTCCTTGGCCAGTTCCAGCAAGGCGATGAACGTCACCACCAGCACCGGCAGACCTTGCTCGGGCTTGAACAGGTGCTCGAATTCGACAAACTGACGGTTTTGCAAGCGCTTGAGCACCAGGCTCATGTGCTCGCGCACCGACAGTTCCTCGCGGGTGATCTTGTGATGCTGGACCAGCTTGGCGCGCTTGAGGATGTCGGCCCAGGCCTGCTGCAGTTCGACCACGTGCACGTCCGGAAAACGGGGTTGGATCGACTGTTCGATGTAGACCTGTGCGCGCAGAAAGTCGCGTCCGAATTGCGGCACCTCGGTCAGGCGCGCAGCGGCCAGTTTCATCTGCTCGTACTCCAGCAGACGGCGCACCAGCTCGGCGCGCGGATCCTCGGGTTCCTCGCCCTCGGCCACCTTTTTGGGGGGCAGCAGCATGCGCGACTTGATCTCGATGAGCATGGCGGCCATCAGCAGATACTCGGCCGCCAGTTCCAGGTTGCGGCTGCGGATCTCGTCCACGTAGCTCAGGTACTGGCGGGTGACCCCCGCCATCGGAATATCAAGGATGTTGAAGTTCTGCTTGCGGATGAGATAGAGCAGCAGATCCAGCGGGCCTTCGAAAGCCTCCAGGAAAACCTCGAGCGCATCCGGGGGGATGTACAAGTCCTGGGGCAGCGCAAACAAGGGCTCGCCATACAGCCGCGCCACCGCCACGTGGTCCACCACGTCGGGCATCAGGGGCAGCTCGGGCGTGCTGGCCGTGTCCGCAGGCGCAGCTGCGGGCAACTCGGTCAGGGTGGGCTGGAGGTCCTCAGGGGTTCCAGCGGTGTCGGGCAAGCTCACGCCTGCGTCATGTAAACGTAGGGCTGTTGCGCCACGCGGGCGGCCTGGTACTCGGCCCAGGTCTCGCGGTCTACCCGCTTGTCCCACAACAGGGCGCGCCCTTGCACCTGCTGGGCTTGCAACTGGGGCTTTTGCTGCTTGAGTTGCTGCAGAAACTGCGTGGTTTCGGACTGGTAGTCGGGGCGTTGGAAGATGGACATGGGGTTTACCTTTGAACAGGCATTTTAAGCCGCCGGGACGGCGTTCTGGCTGATCCGGCGAGCGGCTGCCAGGCCGGCCACCCAATCGTCCACGCAGTGGGCCGGCGTCACCAGGTCCAGAAGGCCGGTGCGAGCGGCAATGTCGCGTGGCTGGTGAGTGAGTCCACACAAAATCAGGGCCACCTGACGCTGCTGGCAGGTGCGGGCCAGGGCCAGCAACGCGTCCGCCCCCGAGGAGTCCACGTAAATCAGGTTTTTCAGATCGATCACCAGGGCCCGTTCGGGCAACCGGTCTTCCAGCTCCTCCACCAGCTTGACCGCACCGAAAAAGAGCGCCCCGTACAAGCGGTGCGCCTGAACGCCTGGCAGGCCCTCCAGGCCCGGGGTGGATGGCGCGATGGCCTCCGATCGGGTCAGGTGGGAGATGCGATAGATGAAAGTGAGACACGCCGCCATCAGCCCCACCTCCACCGCCACCGTCAGGTCCACCACCACGGTCAGCACGAACACCGACAGCAGCGTGGCGCGGTAGGGCAGGCGAAACTGCTTGAGGTCGATGAAGGCGTGCCATTCGCCCATGTTCCAGGCCACAAACATCAGGATGGCCGACAGAGCCGCCAACGGAATGCTGTTGGCCAGGGGGGCGGCCACCAGCATGACAGCCAGCAGGGTGAAGGCGTGCACCACACCGGCGATGGGGCTGGTCGCGCCATTCTTCACGTTGGTGACGGTGCGTGCGATGGTGCCGGTGGCCGGCATGCCGCCAAAGAAGGGGGTGATGAAGTTGGCGATGCCCTGGGCCATCAGTTCCTGGTTGGCGTCGTGGCGGTCGCCGATCATCTGGTCGGCGATGCGCGCGCACAAGAGCGACTCGATGGCGCCCAGCATGGCCAGGGTGGACGCGGGCATCAGCAGGTGCTGGGCGGTGGCCCAGGTGAATTCAGGCCAGACCAGCGACGGCAGGCTGCTGGGAATGCTGCCAAAGCGGCTGCCGATGGTGTCCACCTGCAGGTCCAGCAGCTGGCAGGCCACGCTGGCCGCAATCAGGCCCACGATGGAGCCGGGGATGACGCTCAAGCGGGACAGCCATGTCCACTGTCGCGCCAGCGCGGGCAAGCCCTTGTGCCAGACCACGATCAGCACCAGTGCGCCCAGCGCCAGCACCAGCGCTTGCGGGTTCAGCGTGTGCCACTGCGCTGCCAGCGTGCGCACGATGCCCACGAAATCTGCCGGCATGCTGGTCACGCTCAGGCCAAAGAAATCCTTGATCTGAGACACCATGATCAGCACCGCGATGCCGTTGGTGAAGCCAATCACCACAGCGACCGGAATGAAACGGATCAGTGTGCCCAGCCGCATCAGCCCCATCACGAAGAGCATCACGCCGGACAAGGCGGTGGCGATGATGAGATTGGCCAGCCCGTAGCGCTCCAGGATGCCGTAGACGATGACGATGAAGGCGCCTGCGGGCCCGCCAATCTGCACCCGGCTGCCGCCCAGCAACGCAATCAGCAAGCCGGCGATGATGGCGGTGAACAAGCCCGCTTCGGGCTTGAGCCCCGAGGCAATGGCGAACGCCATGGCCAGCGGCAGCGCGACCACCCCCACGGTGAGGCCGGCCCCGATGTCACGCGACAGCCGTGCAGCGTCGTAGCCCTGCAGGGCGTCGATCAGGCGCGGTCGAAAAAAGAACGAGCTGCTCACAGTCAGGTCTCCTCCTGACCGCCAAGCATACTCCCGCCCTGTCAGCGCACCCGCAACCCCGGCGTCACGCCCGCAGCCGGGTGCAAGAGGTAGATGCCGGGCTGCGCCTTTTCGTCACCATGGCTGGCGGCCAGCACCATGCCCTCGGACACGCCAAACTTCATCTTGCGCGGGGCCAGATTGGCCACCATCACCGTGAACTGCCCCACCAGGTCGTCGGGCTGATAAGCGCTGGCGATACCACTGAAGACATGGCGCGTCTTGCCCTCGCCCACGTCCAGCGTGAGGCGCAGCAACTTGGTCGAACCCTCGACGCGCTCGCACGCCACGATCTGGGCAATGCGCAGATCGATCTTGGCGAAGTCATCGATGGTGATGGTGGGGGCGATGGCTTCTCCCCCCGGCACTGAACAATGGGGGTCAGAACAATTGGGGTCAGAGTCCAATTGTTCGGAGTCCGATGCTGCCAACTGCTCTGCCGGCGGCTCGAAGAGGGCGTCGAGCATCTTGGGGTCGACGCGTTGCATCAGGTGATGGTATGGGCCGATGGCGTGGCCGGGGCCCAGCGGTTGCTGGGCGTTGACGAAGGTCAGGGGAGCGACGTTCAGGAAGGCCTCGACTTGGGTGGCCAGGTTGGGCAGGATGGGCTTCAACAGCACGGTGAGCACGCGGAAGGCTTCGATGCAGGTGGTGCAGACATCGTGCAGGCGGCCTTCCATGCCGTCTTTCTTGGCCAGTTCCCAGGGCTTGTTGGCGTCGACGTATTCGTTCACGCGATCGGTCAGGGCCATCACGTCGCGCAGGGCCTTGGCGTAGTCGCGTTCGGCCAGCAGTTCGGCGATGGGCGCAATGCCGTCACGCAGGTGGCTGAGCACGGCATCGCCATCGGCCGACACCTGGCCGAGCCGGCCGCCAAAGCGCTTCGTGATGAAGCCGCTGGCACGAGAAGCAATGTTGACGTACTTGCCGATCAGGTCCGAGTTGA
>CANFMY010000114.1 GCA_947448375.1 Comamonadaceae bacterium
AGGCATTCATGCGATGTCCCCTTGGCAGAGGCTCCCCGATTTAAGGGGTGTCGGGCTTGGCCTCATCTTGCATGGGGCAGGTGTTCACACCCAGCAAGGTATAGGCGCCACAAAAGCTGAACACACCCGTGGCTAACACCACCACCCCCAGCCAACCCCAGGCTCCAATTTGCCCTGTGGCGGCCAAAGCCATCAGGGCGAGGCCCGCCGCGATTCGCACTACGCGGTCAATGCCGCCAACATTTTTTTTCATGATGATTTGCCTTTAGTCAGTGTGGTGATGCCCCCGCACATGCGGTTGTCAACTTCATTGGCCTATCCATCGGCGTCCCGGCAACCGCTTGCCGTGCGCCTGCTGAGGACATGCCCTATCGGCCTGGGAGAAGTATGCTGCCAGAGCCCGAAGCGCCCTTTGATCCGGATCAAATAGAACCGATGGTTCTACCCTCGGCTCTCAAGGCCCTTTGCCCAGAAGGTATGCCATGTGCCTGGAAAGTGCCTGGCAGCAGCGAAACGAACGGGTGACCACGGCTGGCGAACTGAGTGTCACGCATGAAGCGTTGTACAAGGCCATCTCGACGCTGGCGGAAAGCGTCTGCTTGCAGATTGTCAATCGACTTTGACGCCCGATTGCTTGATCACCTCGCCCCATCGTTGCACTTCGGCGCGGATAAAGCGGGCAAAGGGCTCGGGCCCCACACTGACGGCCTCAGCCCCCTGTTCAGACAAGATGGACTTGACTTCTTGACTGCCCAGAATGGCTTGCAACTCGGCATGAAGCCGCTGGACGATGGGCGTGGGTGTACCCGCCGGCGCCACCACGCCAAACCAGGGCACCACCTCGAAACCGGGCAGGACCGTTTCAGCCAGCGTGGGGACGTCAGCCATGGCTTGCACGCGCGACGAGCTGGGCGTGGCAATCGCTTGCAATTTGCCAGCCGCCGCGTGTCGTTTGGCCACTGCCATCTGCAAGAACATGCCGTCCACCTGCCCGCCCAGCAAATCGGTGGTGGCTGGGCCCACCCCTCGGTAGGGGACATGGATGATCTGCACGGCAGCTTTCGATTTGAACAACTCCAATGCCAGGTGTGAACCGGTGCCATTGCCACCAGAAGCAAAACGCAAGGCATTGGGCTTGGCACGGGCGTAGTCCAACAGCTCTTTGGGCGTTTGGATTTTCAAAGAAGGGTGGAGGGCCACCACCAATGGCGACCAGGCAGCCAAGGTGATCGGCGCAAAGTCGTCAATCGCATAGGGCAGCTTGGCCACCAAGGACGGGTTGATGGCCAAGTCTGGCGCCACGATCAGCAAGGTGTAGCCATCCGCGGGGGCCTTGGCCACCACCAAACTGCCGATGGTGCTGCCGCCGCCTCCCTTGTTCTCGACCACCACTTGTTGCCCCAGTCGATGGCCCAGTCGCTCGGCCAACAAGCGACCCAGGATGTCGGTGAATCCACCCGGCGGGTAAGGCACCACCAATTTGAGCGGGCGATTGGGATAGGCATCCGTCTGCGCCCATCCGGGCGAGCTGCCCAGGGTACCCATCAACAATCCGAAGATCCAGGCCAAACGCAATATCAATTTCATGGCAACCTCACTGAGGGGTGTACACCGGTCACCGCTCGTGGTGACGTTTTTGTGCCGTTTGTCGAAATGCCGCCAGCGGGGGCATCAGGTATCGACGCAATTCACTCGACGCTGCCGCTGGGTAAGCGGGCACTGGGGCAGTTCCCTTGATGGTGACCCGCTCCATCAATCGGCGCTGCGGGTAGTAGTCGTGGATCGCGGAATGCTGCATGCATCGGTTATCCCAAAAAACCAGCATGTCCGGCTGCCAGTGGTGCCGGTACTGATATTCGTGAATCAGCGTCTTTTTGTAGAGCATCTCGAGCACGGTCTTGCTTTCATCTTCAGCCATGCCCTTGATGTAAAGCGTGAACTGCGGGTTGACAAAAACACACTTTTTCCCGGTGAGGGGATGGACGGTGACCAAGGGGTGTGTCACCGGCGGATACATGTCCTCAAACATGCGCAGTTTGTTGACTCCCGCGGCATCCTGACTGAACAAGCCCCGAAACGGCTTGAAGTCATGCACGGCTTCCAACCCGTTGATGAAATGCTGCCAACGATCCGACAGCCCTTCATACACAGCACTCATACTGGCAAAGGCGGTGTCGCCTCCGTATGCCGGAATGATCTTGGCACACAGGGCGGTCCCCATGGGGGGCGCTGCACGAAACGTCTCGTCGGTGTGCCAGATATCCGTGGGAGCCGGCGGATTGCCTTCCTTGTTGTCGTAAACGATCAGCTCGGGGGACTCGGCTGCATTGGTTGAAAACGGATGAATGCTCAGTTCGCCAAAGTAGCGACCAAATCGCTTGAGATCGTCCGCACTGATTTTTTGATCCGGAAAAACCAACACACCATAGGTGGCGTGGGCAGATGTCAGCGCCTCTACCGTCAGAGCATCCAGTGGCTGGGTGAGGTCAAGACCTGTGATTTCTGCGCCAGCAAACGTGCCAACGCGACGCAAAGAAAACTTGCCTGCGGAAATTTGCGGGTCCAGTTCGGGGTTGAAGCTGGCATAACTCATCGTCGATTCCTTTTCAACACGATCAAGCCATGATCGGGACTTGCGACTCGCTGCCCAGGACAGGCATTGCAGTCAGGAAGGGGGGACGTTGCGAATAACGCGTGAACCAGGCCAGCACGTGAGAGCGTGCCTGCACATCTGCAGCCATGTCGATACGCATGAGGCGCTGGATAAAGGGTGCGGCATCCACATCGGCAAGCCCCACTCTATCACCCGAGAGCCACGCATGTTGGGCCAGCGTGCCGTCCAGTTCGTCCAGCCAATGCCGCAACAAGGACAAGGCATCTTCATACTGGGTCGAGTCGATGGTCCCGGTTGCTGCCATTCGCCACCGTGCCTGAATCGCAGGGTCGGGGATACGCTCAATTTGACTGAGCACGGTTGCGCGGTCCTGGCTTTGCAGTGCGGGTTGAATGTTCTTGGCAAATGAAGGCAGCTTGATCGCCTCGCTGATCACCACATCAATGTGGCGTGTCAACGAACGAATACGAGCACGCTCACTCGCCGACGCCGGCAGCAAGGCCACGTCAGGATAGGCATCTTCCAGGTATTCATTGATAATGCGCGACTCCACGATCACCGTTCCGCGATCGTCCAATACGGGCACCAAGCCCGCAGGGTTGATCGCCAAAAAATCGGGCGCCACCTGATCGAATTGGCGAAGATTCAAATGGACACCTTCCCAGGCCAAACCCTTTTCGGCCAGACACAGGCGAACTTTTTGGCTGCACGTGGAATGGATGCTGTGATAAAGGCGCATCCCACCAGTCTAGGCACGATTGCCCTATTTTCATACCGGATCTTGTCGCAGCTTTGTCTTCATGGAGGGGGCACACACAACGATATGTCGGCGCTTGTGGTCGACGGCGGATGGGTTTGAACGTCTGAACCTTGTGTGAGGTAGCAGCGGTTGGCCATGGCCGCTTGAAGTCTCTGCTTTTAGCTCCCTTGCAAAATGGGGAGATTACCCCCTGAGGCGCTCCAACTACTAGGCGAACACGATTCCTCATGAAAAAGAACCAGCTCGCAGTCCTATCTGGTTTCGATAGCGGGAAGCTCTTTAACTCATTGATTTTTAATGATATTTAATCAATTTCATGGATACGAAAGGTGATTTATTTGAACCATCTTTCGATGTTTTCCTTGATTTTTCTGACCTAATTGGTAGGTGACAGTTTGAGTTTAGAGCGTTAAAATGCATGAAATTTCAATGAGAATCTATTCATGCCCGCAACTGCTTCACTGACAACCGCATCCTTGCGGAGTGCCACTGCGAACCTTGCGGATGAGCTAAAAGCCGGTCATGTCTATCGGCGGGAAGATCTTGCTCGCCTAAGCAATGCCGTGGATCGGCATCTGCGTGAGTTGGTTTCCATGGGCAAACTTCAAAAGTTGGCTCAGGGGCTTTACCACGCCCCCAAGCAGTCGAACTTTGGCCCTCTCCCCCCAGCCGACGATCAGGTCGTGAAGGGATTTTTGCGGGACAAGGAATTTCTGGTGTTCTCGCCATCGTCTTACAACGCCGTCGGGCTGGGTACCACCCAGCTCTACAACCAGACATTGGTCTACAACCACAAACGCCATGGCGTCTTCCGGCTGGGAAATCGGCAGTTCGATTTCCGAGTGAAGCTCCGCTTTCCCAAGAAGCTGACTCGCGAGTTCCTCTACGTAGACCTACTCAACAACTTGGAAGAACTGGCCGAAGACCGGGATGTGGTGCTCAGCCAGGCTCGCAGCAAGCTACCCTCCTTCGATCTGGATCGCCTGCAAGAAGCCGTAGAAAACTACGGCAACATGTCCACGCGCAAACGGTTCCGGGAGTGGATCGATGGCTGAGTTTCTTCACGAGCGTCGCGACTTCGACCAATTACTCGCGATTGTTGCCAACGAACGAGGCCTTGACCCCATGCTGGTCGAGAAGGATTACTGGATCATGCACGGGCTGTGGGGCCTGCAGGCCCAGGGCTTTGTATTCGAACTCAAAGGCGGCACCTCCCTGTCCAAAGGCTTCGGGGTGATCCATCGGTTCTCCGAAGACATCGACATCCGGATCGAGCCACCAGCCGACATGGATGTAAAAACCGGCCGCAACCAGGACAAGCCTGCTCACATTGCCTCAAGACTTGCGTATTACGACGAGTTGGCCAAACGCATCAGCATCCCAGGCATCGGCAGCGTGGAGCGGGACACCTTTTTCGATGACGAAAAAATGCGCAGCGCAGGAATTCGCCTGACCTACTCACCCCGCGCAGCCACCCTGTCCGGGGTGAAGGACGGTATCCTGCTGGAGCTGGGGTTTGACGACACTGCTCCCAACCGTCCGGTCACGATCTCATCTTGGGCGCTCGAATTCGCCATGGACCGAGGCGTGCCGATTTTCGACAACCGGGCCGTGGATGTCCCCTGTTACGCACCGACACACACCTTCGTCGAGAAGCTCCAAACCATTTCGACCAAGTACCGGCGCTTGGCTGAGGCCAGAGAGTTTCCGGCGAACTTTCTACGGCACTACTACGATGTGTACTGCCTGCTTGATCTACAGGAAGTTCAGGAATTCATGAAAACGCCTGCATATCATGAGCGGAAAAAGCAGCGCTTTCGGACAGGCGATGAATTGGCAATCTCCAAGAATCCGGCGTTCACCCTGAGCAATCCAGAGCAACGGGGGCTTTTTGCACGGGAATACAGAAAATCTTCCGCTCTCTATTACCAGGGGCAGCCAGATTTTGATCAGCTACTTGCAAGAATCGACAAGCACCTGAGTGCCATGTGATGGAGCGAAATCATGAACAGAGAAGCACGACTAGCCAATGCACCAGATGATGCTCTGTGGGTAGCTATGTCCAATGCAGATTGGCATTCCCCGAAATCACCAGACACACCAGCACCATCGCTCAACCCATTCAGTGAAATATACCCTCGGCCATGACTTCTCTCACAGCAAGGTCCGGGCAAATAGCTCCCTTGTACAAAGGGCTACAGGGTGTACCAGCAAGTTTCACTGAAAGAGCCAAGGGTTCAACCAAACCAAAATGGTCACGGTAACTTTCAGCTTGGAAAGTAAATTGGTTCATGATGCCCAAGACACTGCGGTTCGATGTCTTGCAATAGGTCACCTGCCCCATCTTTTCCAATTCCGACTTCACCTTGTCCAGCCCAATATCCAGCGTCAGCAGGACCTGCGCCAGCACATCGGGAAAACGCTGCGCAAGAGTTGTAGCAGGAGCCAGTGGCATGACTACTGGAAGCAGGGTCCGCTCGTTGACAAGCAGCGCCAGTTGAGGTTTCCAGAACAGCGCCGTGGCATACCAATCACCAAGGATCGTTGTTCCGTCAACGGCAACGTGAACATCCGGCTTGATACGGTCCAGTAATTTTTTCGTGCAGTGCAAATTGAACATGGTCAGCCAATTTCCGAGGCATTAGGCTCAGGATGGTCAGGCACCTCTGCGCATTAGTCCATCCCTGTAAAGGATGCCTCCGATACGCGTCAGAACAGCTAAGTCGTCCTCGCTCAATGAGTGAGAACTCATTTCCATCCAACCCGCGAGCAAACTGATTGCGTCATCCAGATTTTCCTTGCTGCGTTGCAGGTCAAGCAGTTCGGCACTTTGTTGGAAACAGTCAATGATTTGATGGCTATCAACACTCATTTGCACTCCTATATTTCATGGACTAAGAGATTACTCGCCAATCTCAAGAAAAAACAATGCAGGCACTGCCTTGATCCGTTTTCACCAGTTCTTAGCGCGGATTAGTCAACGTCTCCGGAATAAAGCCTTCATCAGACAGCGATTTGATGACGCCTCGAATCAAGAAATTGTTGGCGAACCCGACCGTATATTGCCGCGCCCCGTCACGGATCGGTGCCAGCATGCCACGCTCCACCAACTTGCTGATCAAGTAGGTACGCTGCCGCTCTGACAATTCATGCATTGGTTCTTTCAGGTCACTGGCCTTGGCAATGCCAAGACGGGCAGTTGCCAACAATACTTGCTCCTCAAGTGGTGTGATCAACTCACGTTGCCGGGCATAGTGCAATGCTGGCGTCAAGATCTGTTCAATGAGGTAGCTAGCATCGGTCAGTCGATCGACTTTGCGCAACTCTTCGAGCATGCCACCGAGGACATACACACACCACTTCTCAAGACCCTCAGGAGTGCCCGTATCGGCCAAGCCCAGCATGGCGTAGTAGCGGTCTCGATCGTTGCAGAAAACAGCAGTAGGATTGAGAACACGGCCCCCCGCCCTCACGTTGAACCCATACTTGATGAGTAAGGTATAGGTGAGCAGTCGCACCACGCGACCATTTCCGTTATTGAATGGATGCACCCACGAAAAACGGTGGTGCGCCAATGCCACCTTGATCAGGTCATATTTTGCGGGGTCGGGTCGATTGATGAACCCAACCAACTCGGCCATGTATTGCTGAACAGTAACGGGATCGGGCGGCAGGTGGTCTGACTTGGAGATCTGCACGGGCTTTTGGCGATAAGCTCCTGGCGTGACGTCACCCTCACGCTCCAGCCCATTGACCGTCATGGCATGCAACTCACGCACCCAGTGTTCTGTCACATCCTGGCCTGGCTCGAAGTGCTCCTCAATGAAGCTCATCGCCTCTTCGATGTTGGCCATCTCGCGCAACTGATCGCTCAATGCAACAGGCTTAGCCTCAAGACGACTCTCCACATAGTCAGCCAACGTCGTGTGATTACCTTCAATGCGCGCCGACCCCAAGCTCTCAAGCATGTGGAAGATGTGTTTGAGCTGGAAAAAGACCGGTGCAGGCGTACTGCCTCCTAGGCGCAGTCGTCGCAGATGCTCCAACTCCGTCACCACATCCACCAGTGGCGAATCGAACGCAGGGTTCAGCAATGAAAGTTCATGATGATTGAAGACAGGCATTCTTTCCCTTCCCGAGGAAGCACAAGATTATCACTCAACATCTACAAACATCACGGAAGACTTCTACAAATTACCCATGTTTTCATAATTAAATCAACGACTTAAATTTTTTTGACGATAATTTTCCGGGTTTTTTCCAAATATTATTTACAACCAGACTCAAAAAGAACGACAACCTTCAACAAGCGGACATGGCAGGCTCATGGGGTGAGCCTGGTGAGGGCGGGAGTCTGTTTGGTGTGCGGTTGAATTTGAACTTGGTCTTGGGTGGGATGACGATCGATTGGCGGCTGGTGATGGGTGCTTGAAGTCTCTACCTCTAGCTTTTTCTCAAAATGGGGGGATTACACACAGGGACCAACGCACCGCAGGCAGATCGCGTAAGTGGTTGATGTGCATGGAGAAAAAGAAAGGGGCCACACCCAGCGATGAATGTGACCCCAGGTGGTGAATGGTGGTGGAACACGGAAATGAACCCGCGTGCGTCATCTGAACCAGATACGAAAGCGCACCCATTGTAGATGCCCACCTATACGAAACGAGCAGTTCGAAAATCCGGCCGACCAACACTGCGCCAGCTCGGACAATCATAAAAACACCCATTCACAACCATTCTTGGACGCCTTGAGCACCCGCTCGGCCTGGATGCCACTTGCCTCAGTCCCATTTTGGGACTACACTTCGACCCATGCGAGTGATTGCCGTGTCTACCCTTCGGGCCTTCTGGGAGCGCTACCCCGACGCCGAGCAGCCGCTGAAGGCTTGGTACGAGGAGGCCACCAGTGCAAGTTGGACCCAGCCCGCTGACATCAAGGCACAGTACCGCAGCGCCAGCGTGCTGAAGAACCGTCGCGTGGTCTTCAACATCAAAGGCAATGACTACCGGCTGATCGTGGCCATTGCGTACAAGTTGCAGATCGTCTACGTGAAGTTTGTCGGCACCCACAAAGAGTACGACGCAGTGGACGCCGAAACCGTTGAAATGGCCTGACCGGCCACGGAGGAAAACATGGACATCCGCCCTATCCACACCGAAGCAGACTACAAGGCCACGCTCAAAGAGATTTCGGCCTTGATGGAGTCCGACCCTGATCTGGGCACGCCGGAGGGTGATCGCCTGGACATCCTGGCCACGCTGGTGCAAGCCTACGAGGCCAAGCACATGCCCATCACCGCGCCAGATCCGGTGGAAGCCATCAAATTCCGCATGGATCAGAGCGGTCTGTCTGTCAAAGATCTCGAGCCGATCATTGGCAAGAGCAATCGCGTCTACGAAGTCCTGAGTCGCAAGCGCCCGCTGACGCTGGCCATGATCCGCAGACTGCACAAGAGCCTGGGCATCCCGGCCGATGTGCTGATTGCGGAGACGGCTGCGGGGTGATCAGCGAACACTGAGCTTGGCTTCTACGGTGAACAGCGTTGTCATGGGGGGGTAATCGTCCCAATAAAGCGTAGGAGCGAGAACCAGAACTCTCGTCCACAAGGCTTTATCACCCATGACGCAGTAGTCCGCAATCAACAGCATCCTTCGTAACTCTCCGCATCTTCTGCCAAAGACTCCAGAGTAAAGCTCGAAAAAAATCAGCGCAGCAGAACCCTCGTAAGTGGTTGATTTTTATAGGGGTGGACTTGTGGACACGGCGTTCTGCTGTCCACGAGATTTGGAGAATGGAGAGTGAAATGGGGTGAAAACACCGGTTTTTGTGGTCATACCCTGACCCCCGTGTCCACAAGCAAAAACGAAAAACCCCGCGGAGACTGGGCCTCAGCGGGGTTGATCGAAAGTGAGAGAGTCTTTCTCACTAATTGCATATGGTGGACCAATCCGTCATCAGCACGCCAATTCAGCCGCTCCACCGGCGGACCCAGATGGCAACTATGTCTTAGGACTGTAGCTCGAGTCCAGGCCGTATTGACGGTCTTTTATCTGACCAAAACCCGCCTAAATTGGCTTAGACCCTGGGCGCCCCTGATTTTCGCATCGTGAATTGGGAACTACTCTGGCTGGATTTCAACCAACCAGGAGTTAGTCATGGACTACCCAATCATCGACGAGGACACATTGGCAAAAAGATGGCGCTTAGCCCTAAAACCCTGCAACGATGGCGCAAAGAAGGTCTCGGCGCAGCTTGGCATTCTCTTTTTGGACTTGTCCGGTACCACGTCAATGACATATTGACCTATGAACTTGAGATCCATCGATGGAACGAAGCATGCGCAGGAAAGGAGTTGCCAAGGGACCAGATGGTCAACCCGTTTTATCCCAATGTCGAACTTACAGAAGATTCCGAACTTGAGATATTTCTGACCTCCGTCGAAATGAGCAGGATGACCAGCCTGCCCATGAAGTTTTTTTCACCGGAGTACATGTCCAAAATTCGTATGCCACACAGGGACTTCGACAGAGGCATGACGATCCGTTTTCATATGCCTGATGTGCTGGCATGGGAAATCAGAACCAGCACGAAGGGAACCAAGCAGATGGCCGCCCGCAGAAAAACGGGAGTCCCATCATGACTGAGAAAAAACCTTCTCGAGTCCAAGAACTCAACCTCCCTGAGACCCGGCATTTTTGGAGTGAAAGAGAACTGGCGCACCGTTGGAAACTTTCACTGAAGACCTTGC
>CANFMY010000115.1 GCA_947448375.1 Comamonadaceae bacterium
AAATACTGGTGGACAACCCGGCACGCTTGTACGGATTCTGATGCGCTTGTTTGGCACACTCCGACCCTTGGGCCGCGCCGATGGCCTGCGACGCATGCACATCATCGTGGACTTCTACTTGTTTCTGCCATGATCAGTCGCTGTGGTTCAACCATCATGACATGGATGTTGGGCATGGGGCTGCTGTGGAGCAACGCGCATGCGCAAACCATCGGGCAACAATCGCGGGTGCATGGGCTGCTCTGGGACATCCACGAAATGACGGTGGGTCAAGTCAAACAGTTCGCTGCGGCGTCGGGGTTTCGCAGTCGGGCGGAGCAAGAGGGCGGCGGGTATATCTACGATGCCGGCTGGGAGCAAAAAAAGGGATGGACCTGGCGCCAACCGTTTGGCGTTCCTGCCCTGGACCACGAACCTGCGGTGCACCTCACCTTCGGTGAAGCCCAGGCGATTTGTCGCCATTTCAACAAACGCTTACCCACCGATGCCGAGTGGGTGGCTGCGGCCTTTGGGGAGCAACGCGATCCACCTCCAGCCGGTTTCATCCGGGGCAAACGCTATGCCTACCCCAATGGCGACACCGCCCAGGCCAGCCACTGCTTGCACGGGTGCTCCAACCGCCAGGGCACTGCGCCCAAGGCAAGCCTCAACCGCGGCAGCGGACATCTGCCCGTCATGCAAACCACACCTGGTGTGAACGGCTTGTACGACATGGGCGGCAATGTGTGGGAGTGGGTCAATACCGCGGTGGGAGACGAACGCATCACCCGGGGCAGTTCGTGGTGGTACGACGCCTCGCGACAACTGGAGTCGGATGTGGCGTCCAAACCCGTCGACACGCGAGTGGCCTACGTGGGTTTTCGATGTGTGCAATCCGTCAGCAACGCGAGACCATGAACGGAAAGTGCTGACCCTCTGTGGTGCAAGCAAGACTGCACGTCAGGAAGTGACGGTCAGCAATCGGCTCGAGCCTCTTCAATCAAGGTGAGCGCCCGTTGCGGTTGATTCAATTCATGGGCCAGCAGCAAGGCCAGTTTGGACAACAGCAAGGCTTCCTTGTCAGGTCCCACCTCATCAATGGCGACAGCCAGTGCGGAATAAAAATCGTCGAGGGTCATGGTGTCATTCTGTGGTTGGAGGCCATCGCGTCAGTTGGGCAATGGGCTTGCGCCATCACGGCGGGCCAAGGCTTTGTCCAGTGCCTGATGGACCGCAGGGGCATCCACCTGTTGCCAGCGCGCCGCCACATGCATGTCGGGCCTGATGAGGTAGGCGCTACCGGCCTGCGCGCCATAAGCTTTTGCCACCTCGCCTGCAGGATCCAATTGCAAGACTTTCAGCCAGGGATGTTCGATAGCGCATGGAGCCGTCCCAAACCACAAAAGCGTGAAGCCCGACCCCAACTGGTCGCTCAGAAATCCGGCTTCCAGCCTGAGGTTCTGCGCCACCGAGCCAACAGCAGGCCCACCAGACCATGTCGACACATCGGGTGTGACGCTGGGGCTGTCCGCATACGTGTAGGGCGTCATGTTGCGCGGGTTGGCAAACTCACCCGCAAAGGGATGGCGCAAGGCCAATGACAATGCAGCGTCTCGCATGAGCGACCATCCACGACTTTGCGGGGTCATGAACCGGGACGATTTGCTGGCGTTGGCAAACACATCCATCGTTGCACCATGACGCTCATGGCTGTAACTGTCCAGCAAGGCGGGCCCCGCATGACCGCCCAACACCATGCCCAATTTCCAGCCTATGTTTTGCGCATCGGCCAGACCATTGTTTAAACCTCGGACGCCAAAAATGGGGACGATGTGCGCACTGTCGCCAATGAAGAAAATACGCCCGTCACGGTAATCGTCCAGCGCCAGCGTGTTGGCTGAATAGATGCTCCACCACTCCAGCTGCCAGGGCTCGGTCCACCCCAAGTCGGCCAGCACACCAGCGATGCTGTGCTTGATGGCCTCCTCTTGCAGGGCCTCTGCCTCGGACTCGCCAGGGCTCACCTGGTAGTCAATGCGCAAAATATCATCGGGTTGCTCGTGCACCAGCACCGTCCCCCCGCGCCGGCAGTCCGGGTCAAACAAGGCCAGACGTTCAACCGGTCGGTGTTGACCCTGAGGCGATCGTTTCATCTGGATGTCAGCGATGATGTACCGGCCCTCAAAGTTCTGCCCCTTCAAGCGCAACCCACGGCGAGTGCGCACCACACTCCTCGCGCCGTCAGCCGCCAGAACCCAGGGAACTTGTAGGTCGTAGGCTCCCTGAGGATCTTGCACGCTCAGGGTCACGCTTGAGCCATCTTGCTGGACGTCGACCACCTCGGACTGCCATCGCACCTCGATCAGTGGCTGGCGAGCCACCTCTGCATACAAGAAGGACTCGGTGTACTGCTGCTGCAAGTTGTACATGGGCCGGTACTTCTGGTCAGGACCGTCGGGCATGAAAAACTGCAAGATCTGCTGCCCCCGATAAAACGAGCGCCCGCTGAGGTAAGGCAAGGATTTATCCAGAAAAGCGTCCACCACGCCCACCGATTCAAAGATGTGGTAACTCTGGCGGGCCAGACAAATGGCCCGGCTACCATCGTTGAACGTGGACTTGTTGTCCAGGAGCAAGCAGGACACCCCCCCGCGCGCCAACGTCAAGGCGGCCGTCATGCCAACAGGTCCCGCCCCCACGATCACCACCTGCGCTGGCGAAGACGCGTCACCAGTTCTGGAGGGGGCAGCGAAGTGCGGGTAATGAAAATACAGCGAGTCGGTGGCGGCGCGGCCTTCAGGGCGCATGGTTCATTCCGAATAGTCAGTGAGAGCGTTGGGTTGAGTATAGGCAGGACGTCAATCGCCGGGGAACACGAAAGTTCCCATCATGCAATCGCCATTGGAAATCGAAAACTGCGGGGGGCGCTTTTTCACTAAAGTCTCAGCAGGAGGGGTCGATAGCTTGGAGATCGTCCGTAAAAGTTCATGATTACCCGCCGAATTCCCCCTGTAGAGCTGAAAACAAATACTTTGGTATCTGTTATTGGCCTCGTCTGCCTGATGCCTGATATTGCGTTGGCTCAAACCAGCGCGGATACGGCACGAGAGGCGGCAGCACGGGACATGAACAACTGGGTACAGTTTCCTCCGCGCAATAATGCCGCTGTCATCCCGGCCCCGATCGCACCGACGGCGCGCCCTCAGCCAGCCGCCCCGATCGTGAACCCAGGAACCTCGGTGGACTCGCGAGGCTGGTTGGTCTTCAATCAGCCGGAGTCCACCCGCGCGCCACCTCAGTCATCAACGGCTCAGACACAGACGTTGGCGCCACAGCAACCCACGGCCACCCACACAGGCCCAACGCCCGCCGGTGGACAGGGGGTGTCACAGCCTTCACAGACCGCGTCCCTGCCAGCCGCCGTGCCTGCCCCCCCGCCGGTTCCCACCGTCAAACGCTTTGACATCACCGGTCATTCGGTTTACAGCTCTGCAAGGCTCGAGTCCTATTTGGCGGCCTGGATCGGCCAGCCCATCAATATCCCCTCACTGGAGCGTGCCGTGGAGGCGATTTCGACCTTGTACCGTCGAGATGGATGGTTGGCCAAGGTCGAGTTGCCCTCGCAGGACCTGACCGAGGGCACGGTCAAAATCAAAGTGATTGAAGCGGTTCTGTCTGGCGTCGACGTGCAAACCTCCTTGCAAGCTGCGGTCAAACCCGAGATTCCCCGCGAATTTGTCGTCCATGCCACGCCGCTGAACGAACCGATCTCGCTCAAAAATCTGGAGCGAGCCGGCCAGCTCATCAACGAATTGCCCGGGGTGGAGTCCAACCTGTCGCTGCGCCCCGGCAATTTGCCGGGTGAAACAGAAGCCGTGATCACCGTGGCGGATGCCAAACCGCATGAAGGGTCTGTGTTGGTGGACAACGGAGGTTCGAATTCGACCGGCACCCTTCGCGCCACCGGTCAGGCCACTCTCAAAGGACTGTTGCAGCGTGGCGATCTCACGACCGTCCAGTGGACCAAGTCGCAGGGCTTGAACTCGGGACGCATCAGTTACAGCGAGCCCCTGGGAGCATCAGGACTTCGCGGCGGCATCTTTGCCAGCGTTTCTCGTTACCAACTGGCACTCCCCGAGTTCAGCTCCATCCATGCGCACGGCCCCTCGAACTCTGTGGGCCTGGAGTTGATGTATCCCTGGCTTCGCAATGCCACCAGTTCCATCAATGCCACCGCCAGCCTGGAAAAGAAGCGCTTCACCAACCATGCCAACGAAATCGTGGCGTCGGATTACCGCTCGGATGTGCTGACCACCGGGTTGAATGGTCAATTCCAGGACCCACTGCAGGGTTCGAACTCTGTCAGCTACCAACTGTCATTGGGTTACCTCAATTTGACGGGGTCTCCCAACGAGACATCGGACGCGAGTGGTGCCCAGACAGCCGGCATGTTCAACAAAACCCGTGCTCAGTGGATTCGTCAGCAAAAAATATCCGATGTGGATGTGTTCCAGTTCAACTGGCAAGGTCAATGGGCCAGCAAGAACCTGGACGGATCGGAGAAGATTTTCCTCGGCGGTCCGCAAGGTGTCCGCGCTTACCCTGTGAATGAGGGGGGAGCCAGTGCGGGACACGTGCTGAACCTGGAGTGGTTCCGACAAGTTCAGTGGGATGACCATCAGCCTCTGACCTTGAGCGTGTTCAAGGACGTGGGTTACGCCACGGTGAACAAATACACCTGGGGCACCGAAAGCCTGAACAAATACGCCCTGCGTGGACATGGCTTGAGCATAGGTACCGCTATCAACACAGGCCTGGGCCAATCGCAACTGAAGCTCACCTGGGCCAAGCGTCTGGGCCTGAGCCCCGTGGCCAACAGCACCACCGGTCTGGATCAGGACGGCACCCTGAGCATCAACCGTTTCTGGCTGACCTTCAGCCATTTCCTCTGAACTGGCAGGCCATGAAACTGCGTCCAGTCACCATTCATTTGCCCAGCCGAACACCACTGTTTCTGATGCTGTGCCTGCATGTGCTGGGCGCAGCACAGGGGCAAACCCCAGCCCTGCCCTCTGCCACTCAACTGCCGACTGCAGGCCGCGTGGTGGCCGGACTGGCACAAATCCAGCAAAACAACGCGGTGATGAGCGTGATCCAGGCCACCAACCGGGCTGCGATCGAGTGGGGATCGTTCAACGTGGGTGCCAGCGCGCGTGTCGATTTTGTTCAGCCCTCGTCGTCGTCTGTCACGTTGAACCGGGTGCTGAGCTCAGACCCCTCGCAAATCATGGGGAAAATCACGGCCAACGGGCAAGTGTTCCTCAGCAACTCCAGTGGCGTCATTTTCGGCCCCAAGTCACAGGTCGATGTGGCTGGATTGACGGCCACCACCCTGAACATCTCCAACGAGAACTTCATGGCTGGCAAGAACCAGTGGGAAGCGGACAAGTCCGGGGGGACGGTGCTGAACCAGGGTCAACTGACGGCCTACCTGGGTGGCTACATTGCCTTGCTGGCCCCCAAGGTGGTCAACGAGGGGGTGATCTGGGCACGGGAGGGCACGGTGGCCCTGGCCGCTGGCGACAAAGTGTCGCTGCAAATTGGCGGCAAC
The DNA here is from genome assembly GCA_947448375.1 of Comamonadaceae bacterium. Taxonomy (GTDB): domain Bacteria; phylum Pseudomonadota; class Gammaproteobacteria; order Burkholderiales; family Burkholderiaceae_C; genus Limnohabitans. The sequence goes on from CANFMY010000115.1 coordinate 5,591, forward strand.
AAATTGATCTCGCTCCAGATCGACAAAAGTGCACTGGATGCGCTGATTGAAAACCGCCAGGCCGTGCGCGCAGATGGCGGGCTGATCCTCATCTCAGCCAGCAGCGCCAACGCCTTGCGCGAATCGGTCATCAAGAACACGGGCACCCTGAGTGCGCCCACCTTGTCCGAGGTGGGCGGGCGCATCATGCTGGACGCAGGTCCGCGCGGCAGTGCCGACCTGGGTGGACAAATCACGGCCCGGGGTGAGACACCCGGCACCTCAGGCGGGTCGATCGTGGCCACGGGCGAACGCGTGATCCTGCGTTCCAACCTGGTGATCGATGCCTCGGGTCAGGCTTCTGGCGGTTCCGTGCTGGTGGGCGGGGGCTGGCAGGGCTCAGGGAGCACAAGACAGGCCACAACCGTCACCATGGAGTCGGGCAGCAAGATCGATGTGAGTTCCAAAGTCAATGGCGACGGTGGCGTTGCCGTGCTCTGGAGTCAGGTCAGCAACCCGGACAGCCAGACCCTGGTCAGTGGAACCATCGATGCCTCAGCGGGCCCGCTGGCGGGCTCAGGGGGCAAGGTGGAAACATCGGGCCACCAGGTGGATATCCGGCAGGCACGCGTGACCGCAGCCTCGCCAACGGGCAAAGCTGGCACCTGGCTCATCGACCCCACGGATCTGACGATTGACAGTGCCACAGCCAGCACCATCAGCACCGCCCTGGGCAGCAGCAGCGTGGAGACCCAGGCCGATCGTGATATCACACTGGATTCCAATGTCTCGATCGTCAAATCCAGTGGGGCCGACGCCACCCTGACCATCAGCGCAGGACGCAATATCACCCTGAGCTCGGGCAGTTCCATCCAGTCCACGGCGGGCAAGCTCGACACCGTGCTCAGGGCGGGTTATCTGGCCGGGTCGCCGCTCAGCGCGGGGGCTGTCACGCTCGATGCGAATTCGTCCATCGTTACCAATGGTGGCAACATCCAGATCAGCGGCAGCCGCTTCACCAACAACAGTGGAAGCAGCGCCTTTGACGTAGGCTCAGGCGGCAATTGGCAGGTCTGGAGTCGAAACACCGACCCCTTCAATGCCAGCGCGGCCATCGGTGACACCGCCGGTGGATTGGCGTTTGATTACAAGCAATATAACGCGACGCTCGGCACCACTGCACCGCTGGGAACCGGCAATGCCTTTCTGTACAGCTATGCGCCCGTCCTGACGGTGGCGTTGACCGGCAGTGCATCCCGGGTCTACGACGGCACCACCACCGCTACGCTGTCAGCCTCCAACTTCAACACCACAGGCGCAGTGGGCGGGGACACCGACGTCAACCTGACCCTGCCCAGTACCGGCACCTACGCCAGCAAGAATGCCGGGTCGAATGTTCAGGTCACCGCCAGCAACCTGGCCTTGAATGGGGTGTCCAGCAGCGTTGCCACAGGCAGCAAGCCCGTGTACGGCTACACCCTGAACAGTTCAACCATCACGGGGGCCATCGGCACGATCACGCCCAAGACCGTCAGCCTGAGTGCCACGAAAACCTACGACGGCACCACAGCCCTCAGCGCAGGTCAAGTCACCATCCAGACCGGCATTGCCAACGAAAGCCTGGTGGCTGCAGGCGCAGCAGCCAGTGATGCGCATGTGGCCACCGATGGCAAATACATCCAGTCGATCACGCTGGCCAACGGCACGGGGGGTGCGGCCAGCAACTACCAGTTGCCCACCCTCGACAGCACGCTCGCTCCCGTCACGATCACCCCGGCCACGCTGACCCCCACCCTGACCAACTCGGTCGTGACCAAAGCCTACGATGGCACGGTCGGTGCGCCGACCGGTTTCACCCCCGCGTACAGTTTCAGCGGTTTGGTCAGCGGCGATACAACCGCCACGCTGGGCCAGACGTCGGTGGCCCTGGACAATGCCCACGCCGGGCAAGCCAGCACGCTGACTGTGTCAGGTTTGTCGCTGACCGGCGTCACCGGCAACAAGAACTCGGCATCGACGGACTACGCGCTCAGCACCACCACGCAGTCCGTGGCCGCCTCGGTCACCCCCAAGGTGCTGTCGGCCACCGCCAGTATTGGTGGCACCCTGACCAAGGCTTATGACGGCACCACCACGGCCACTGGCGCCAACGTCACAGGCTCGGTCACGGGTGCGGTCACCGGCGATACGCTGAGCCTGGACACCTCGGGCATCACCCTGGCCTACAACAACGCCCACGTGGTCGGTGCCAACGCCATTGTGGCCACCGGCAGCAGCGCGCTCACCATCAGCACCGGTGCAGCCAACAGTGTGGCGGGGGACTACAGCTTCACCGCGCCCACCATTGCCAATGCCAGTGCCACCATCACTGCCAAAGCGTTGACGGCCACGGCGGCGATCGGCGGCACCCTCACCAAGACCTACGACGGGACCACGGCAGCGACCGGTGCCAGCGTCACCGGTACCGTGACCGGCGCTGCGGGAAGCGACACGCTGAGCCTGAACACCTCGGGTATCACGCTCGCCTACAACAATGCCCACGTGGGGGTTGCCAACAAGATCATGGCCACCGGCAGCGCTGCGCTGAACATCAGCGCGAGTTCGGCGGGCAGTGTGGCCACCGACTACAGCTTCACCGCACCCACGGTGGCAGACGCCACAGCCTCCATCACGGCCAAAGCCCTGACCGCCACAGCCTCCATCGGTGGCACTCTCACCAAGACCTACGATGGCACCACCACGGCCACCGGCGCCACGCTCAGCAGCTCGGTGAGCGGCGCCGTCTCTGGCGACACCCTGAGCCTCAACACGAGTGGCATCACGCTGGCATACAACTCGGCACACGTCGGCTCAGCCACCAAAGTGGTCGCCTCCGGCAGTGGCAGCTTGACCATTGCCTCTTCGGGCAGCAACAGCGTGGTGGGTGACTACAGCTTCACCGCGCCCGCCATTTCGGATGCAACGGCCACCATCACGGCCAAAGCCTTGACCGCCACGGCCAGCATTGGCGGCACGCTCACCAAAACCTACGACGGCACGACCAGTGCCACAGGCGCCAGCGTGACCGGCACCGTCAGCGGCGCCGTGGCCGGGGATACCCTGAGCCTCAACACCGCGGGCATCAGCCTGGCTTACAACAACGCCCACGTGGCGCTGGCCAACAAGATCACCGCCACTGGCAGTGGCGCCCTGGCGATCGGGGCCTCCACCTCGAACAGCGTGGCGGGGGATTACAGCTTCACAGCCCCCACCATCGCCGACGCCACGGCCACCATCACGCCCAAGGCGTTGACCGCCACAGCCAGCATCGGCGGTTCGCTCACCAAGGTGTATGACGGCACGACGACAGCGACCGGTGCCAACGTATCCGGCTCGGTGAGCGGTGCCATCACCGGGGACACCCTCAGCCTGAACACATCGACGATCACGCTGGCTTACAACAACGCCCATGTGGCCGGCGCCAATGCCATTGTCGCCAGCGGCAGCAGCAGCCTGTCCATCGGCGCCTCCACCGCCAGCAGCGTCGCGAGCGACTACAGCTTCACGGCACCGACCATTGCCAACGCGACCGCTTCTGTCACGCCGGCCACGCTCACCCCCACGCTGACCAACACCGGCGTCACCAAGGCGTATGACGGCACCACGGCCGCACCGTCCGGGTTCACGCCCACGTACAGCGTCACAGGACTGGTCAGTGGTGATACCGCCGTGGCGTTGAACAACACGGCCAGTGCATTCAACAATGCTCACGTGGCGCAAGCCAACAAGGTCACGGTGGATGGGCTGAGCGTCCTGTCGGTCACCGGTAACCGCAGTTCGGTGGCGGGCGATTACCAACTGGATCGCTCCAGTCTGGATGTCGCCGCCACCATCACGCCCAAGGCCCTCAGCACCACCGCCACCATTGGCGGCACTCTGACCAAAGTCTACGATGGCACCACCACAGCCACCGGCGCCACGTTGTCAAGTCTGGTGACGGGCGCGGTGGCCGGCGACACGCTGAGCCTGAATTCGTCGGGCATCAGCCTGAATTACAACAATGCCCACGTGGGGTCAGCCACCAAGATCACGGCCAGCGGCAGTGGCGCGCTGACGATCGGCGCGTCCTCGGCCAGCAGTGTTACCAGCGACTACAGCTTCACCACCCCCACCATCGCCGATGCAACGGCCACCATCACGCCCAAGGCCCTGACCTCCACGGCCAGCATCGGGGGCACGTTGACCAAGGTCTATGACGGCACCACCGCCGCCACTGGCGCCATCGTCACCGGGTCGGTCACCGGAGCCATCACTGGCGACAGCCTGAGCCTCAACACCGGCAGCATTACGCTCAATTACAACAACGCGCACGTGGCCGGTGCCAATGCCATCGTGGCATCAGGCAGTGGTGTCCTGACCATCAGTTCACCGGTGGCCAGCAGTGT
>CANFMY010000116.1 GCA_947448375.1 Comamonadaceae bacterium
CGCCTTCTTCAACAAGGACTCATACTGCTGGCTCATCATGTAGTTCTGCACCTGGGACATGAAGTCCATGGTGACCACCACAATGATCAGCAGCGAGGTGCCGCCAAAATAGAACGGCACGTTGTACTTGAGAATCAGAAATTCGGGCAACAGGCAGACGAAGGCGATGTACACCGCGCCAGCCAGCGTCAGACGAACCAGAATCTTGTCGATGAAGCGAGCCGTCTGGTCGCCGGGACGAATGCCCGGGATGAACGCACCCGACTTCTTGAGGTTGTCCGCCGTCTCACGGCTGTTGAACACCAGGGCCGTGTAGAAAAAGCAGAAAAATACGATGGCCGCCACATACAGCAGGATGTAGACCGGCTGGCCTGGCGACAGGGCGCTGGCAATGTCTTTCAGCCAGCGCATGCTGTCACCCGAGCTGAACCAGCTCACCACGGTGGCGGGCAGCAAAATGATGGACGAGGCGAAGATCGGCGGGATCACGCCGGCCATGTTGAGCTTGAGCGGCAGGTGGGAAGACTGGCCTCCATACACCTTGTTGCCCACTTGACGGCGCGCGTAGTTGACCAGGATCTTGCGCTGACCGCGCTCCACGAACACCACGAAATACGTCACCAGGCCGACCACGACCACGATGAACAGCGCCACCAGAATGCTCATGGCACCGGTACGCACCAGTTCGAGCAAGCCGCCAATGGCATTGGGCAAGCCTGCCGCAATACCGGCAAAGATCAGGATGGAGATGCCGTTGCCCAGACCGCGCTCGGTGATCTGCTCGCCCAGCCACATCAGGAACATGGTGCCCGCCGTGAGGCTCACCATGGCGGTGATGCGAAAGCCCATGCCCGGTGCCAGCACCAGGCCAGCCGAAGCCTCGAGCGCCAGGGCAATGCCCATGGACTGGAACAGCGCCAGACCCAGCGTGCCGTAGCGGGTGTACTGGGTGATCTTGCGACGGCCGGCTTCACCTTCTTTCTTGAGCTGCTCCAGGCTGGGCAGCACATAGGTGAGCAGCTGCATGATGATGGACGCCGAGATGTAGGGCATGATGCCCAGGGCGAACACCGTGAAACGAGAGAGAGCACCACCCGAGAACATGTTGAACAGGTTCAGGATGCCGCCTTGCTGGCCCTGGAACAACTGCTGCAACTGGGTGGGGTCGATGCCCGGCACCGGAATGTGCGCACCGACGCGATACACCACGAGCGCGAGCAACAAAAAGACGAGTCGGCGACGCAAGTCTCCGTACTTGTCGGTTTTGGCAAGCGATGCGCTGGTGGCCACGGTGCGTGATTCCTATGCGTTCTCTGTCTGCGATCAGGCGATCGAGCCGCCAGCGGCTTCGATGGCAGCCTTGGCACCTGCGGTCGCACCAATACCGGTCAGCTTGACAGCGCGAGAAATCTCGCCGGTCTTGATGACCTTGACCACGCGGGCGAGTTCGCCCACCAGGCCGGCTTGCTTGAGTGCGAGCAGATCGACTTCGCCCAGGCCCAGATGGTCCAGTGCGGACAGGGTGATCTCGGCGTTGTACTTCAGCAGATGCGACTTGAAGCCACGCTTGGGCAAGCGACGCTGCAGCGGCATTTGACCGCCTTCGAAGCCCACCTTGTGGTAGCCGCCCGAACGGGACTTCTGACCCTTGTGGCCACGACCTGCCGTCTTGCCCAGGCCAGAGCCAATACCGCGACCGACGCGGCGCTTGGCGTGTTTCGCGCCCTCTGCGGGCTTGATATCGTTGAGTTTCATGTTCAACCTTTAGAGCACTTTGACCAGGTAGCTGATCTTGTTGATCATGCCGCGCACGGCCGGCGTGTCTTGCAATTCGCTCACGCTGTTGAGGCGACGCAGACCCAGACCACGCACGGTGTCACGGTGCGATTGCTTGGTGCCGATCGGGCTACGGACGAGTTGGACTTTGATTTTGGCGGAGGTAGTCATGTGAGTCTCCCGGATCAGGCGAAGATGTCTTCGACCGACTTGCCACGCTTGGCCGCCACTTCGGACGGGGTGGTGGACTTGGTCAGCGCGTCAAGCGTGGCGCGCACCATGTTGTAGGGGTTGGACGAACCGTGGCTCTTGGCCACGATGTCGGTGATGCCCATCACTTCGAACACCGCACGCATCGGGCCGCCAGCGATGATGCCGGTACCCTTGGGAGCCGGCGCCATCATCACGACAGCTGCGCCGTGGTGACCGGTCACGTTGTGATGGATCGTGCCGTTCTTGAGCGACACCTTGGTCATGTGACGACGGGCTTCTTCCATCGCCTTTTGCACGGCGACCGGCACTTCCTTGGACTTGCCTTTGCCCATGCCGACGCGGCCATCGCCATCGCCCACCACGGTCAGCGCTGCAAAGCCGAGAATACGACCGCCCTTGACCACTTTGGTGACGCGGTTGACCGCAATCATCTTCTCGCGCATGCCGTCGTCGCGAGCGTCGTCTTGCACCTTAGCTTGAACTTTTGCCATGTTAGTTTCCGATCTGCTTAGAACTGCAAGCCAGCTTCACGCGCGGCTTCTGCCAGCGCCTTGATGCGACCGTGGTAGGCAAAGCCGGAGCGATCGAAGGCAACCTTCTCAACGCCAGCAGCTTTCGCCTTCTCGGCAATGCGCTTGCCGATCAGCGTGGCGGCGGCAGCATTGCCACCTTTGCCGGTTGCACCCAGGCTCTTGCGAACCTCGGCTTCGGCGGTGGATGCGGACGCCAGCACCTTGGCACCGTCGCCAGAAATCACGCTGGCGTAGATGTGCAGGTTGGTGCGGTTCACCGTCAGGCGTGCAACGCCCTGGGTCGCAATGCGGATGCGGGTCTGACGGGCCCGGCGAAGACGCTGCTCTTTCTTGGTCAACATGTTGCAGCTCCTTATTTCTTCTTGGTCTCTTTGATCGTGATGCGCTCATCCGCATAACGGATGCCCTTGCCCTTGTAAGGCTCGGGAGGACGCACAGCACGGATCTCAGCGGCAATCTGGCCCACGCGCTGACGGTCAGCGCCCTTGATGATGATCTCGGTCGGCGCCGGGGTCTCGACCTTGATGCCAGCGGGCATGTCGATGTTGACCGGATGCGAATAACCCACCGCGAGGTTGAGCTTGGCACCCTGGGCCTGGGCCTTGTAACCCACGCCGACCAGGTTGAGCTTCTTTTCGAAACCCTGGGTCACACCGACCACCATGTTGTTCACGAGCTGACGCATCGTGCCGCTCATGGCGTTGGCTTCACGTGATTCATTGGCCGGAACAAAGGTGAGTTTGCCGGCGTCTTGTTGCACAGTGACCAGACTGTTGGCCGCCACGGACAGCGTACCGCCAGCGCCCTTGACGCTGATCTGATCGGCCTTGATGGACACATCCACGCCTTGCGGGACGGTCACGGGCATTTTTCCTACTCGGGACATTTCGTCTCTCCTGGGGTTATGCGACGTAGCACAGCACTTCGCCACCGACACCGGTAGCGCGCGCCTTGCGGTCGGTCATCACACCCTTGGGGGTGGTCACAATGGCCACGCCCAGTCCGTTCATGACCTGGGGGATGGCGTCATGGCCCTTGTACACGCGCAGGCCGGGGCGGCTGACGCGCTCGATACGCTCGATGACCGGACGGCCAGCGTAGTACTTGAGGGCGATTTCGAGCTCGGACTTGCCGGCGTCGGTCTTGACCTTGAAACCGTCGATGTAACCTTCGTCCTTCAGTACCTGGGCAATCGCCACTTTGACTTTGGAAGAGGGCACCGACACGGTGGGCTTGGCCACCATCTGCGCATTGCGGATGCGGGTCAGCAGGTCGGCGATGGGATCACTCATGCTCATGTTGAATTACTCCTGCCTGATTACCAGCTGGCCTTGGTGATGCCAGGGATGTTGCCTTCAAAGGCCAGTTCGCGCACCTTGGCACGACCCAGACCAAATTGGCGGAAGGTGCCACGCGGACGACCCGTGATCTCGCAGCGGTTGCGCTGACGAGTGGGGTTGGCGTTGCGCGGAAGCTTTTGCAGGCCCAGGCGGGCTGCTGCGCGCTCTTCGTCGCTGCGCTTGGCGTCGTTGGCGATGGCTTTCAGTTCCGCGTGTTTCTTCGCGTACTTGGCCACCAGTTTTTCTCGCTTGAGCTCGCGCTCGATCAAAGCTACTTTAGCCACGTGCCACCTCAGTTCTTGAACGGGAAACGGAAGCCAGCGAGCAGTGCCTTGCACTCTTCGTCCGACTTGGCCGTCGTGGTGATGCTGATGTTGAGACCGCGCAGGGCATCGACCTTGTCGTACTCGATCTCAGGGAAAATGATCTGTTCTTTGACACCGATGTTGTAGTTGCCACGACCGTCAAACGAGCGGCCGGAGATACCACGGAAGTCGCGCACGCGGGGCAGCGCAACGGTGACAAAACGATCGAGGAATTCGTACATCTGCACGCCGCGCAGCGTGACCATGCAGCCAATGGCCTGGCCTTCGCGGATCTTGAAACCGGCGATGGCTTTCTTGGCCTTGGTGACGACAGGCTTTTGACCGGCGATCTTGGTCAGGTCGCCCACAGCGTTGTCCATGACCTTCTTGTCAGCCACAGCCTCGCTCACGCCCATGTTCAGGGTGATCTTGGTCAGACGCGGCACTTGCATCGGCGACTTGTAGCCGAACTTGGCGGTCAACTCGGGGACCACTTTTTCACGGTAATGTTGTTGCAGTCGTGCCATGGTTATGCCACCTTGATTTCTTCGCCGCTGGACTTGAAGACGCGGACTTTCTTGCCGTCGGCCAGTACCTTCACACCCACGCGATCGGCCTTGCCCGAAGTGGCGTTGTAGATGGCCACGTTGGACTGGTGAATCGGCATGGCCTTCTCGACGATACCGCCGGTGGTGCCTGCCATGGGGTTGGGCTTGGTGTGCTTTTTGACGATGTTGATGCCCTCGACCACCACGTGGTCCTCATCCTTGCGCAGCGTGACAACGCCACGCTTGCCTTTGTCACGGCCGGCCAGCACGATGATCTGGTCGCCTTTGCGAATCTTGTTCATGGTCGCGAGTCCTTACAGCACTTCGGGGGCCAGGGACACGATCTTCATGAAGCGCTCGTTACGCAGTTCACGCGTGACGGGGCCGAAGATGCGGGTGCCGATGGGCTCCAGCTTGTTGTTGAGCAAAACGGCCGCATTGCCGTCAAACTTGACGAGGGAGCCATCGCCGCGGCGAATGCCTTTGGCGGTGCGAACCACCACCGCGCTGTAGATCTCGCCTTTTTTGACGCGTCCACGCGGTGCCGCTTCCTTGATGCTCACCTTGATGATGTCGCCCACGCTCGCATAGCGACGCTTGGATCCGCCGAGCACCTTGATGCACAAAACGGACTTCGCGCCGGTGTTGTCGGCGACCTCTAACCGAGATTCAGTCTGGATCATTTCAATAGTTCCCAACTTGTACCGGCGTGGCGCACATGCAAGCCCTGCCGATCAGTCTTGGTCCCGTCAGATGCCCCCGCGAACCACTCGCAAGCACACCCGTTTGGGGATGAATAGCTCCCGCCTGTTTGGGCGAGAACCTAGGATTATGCCACGTTTTGAACGACGCCTGCAAGCCGCCCCCTCACACCGACCCTTCACACAGTCCAGACGGCGGGTTCATCAGCTGCAAGCCGATCATTATGAATTCTTAAGGATTCTTTTTCGCCCGATTATCGTGGCAAAGCCCCAACAGGCGCCTGTGCGGTGGGGTACAGGTCGTCGACTGTCTGCCGCGCGCGCCAACGTTTCCAGGGCCATGGGCCGTCACCGCCGCGAGGTCTTGAACGACAATCACACTCCGAGCGCGGGCGCTTTCGTGGTTGGCGCCGCTCTCGATGAGCCTCACAGCAGCCTCTGGCTGGAGGCGACCCCCACAGCACAAGGATTCACCCCTTCCATGCAGCACATTGCATTCATCGGCGGCGGCAACATGGCCAGCGCACTCATCGGCGGTCTGCGCCGCCAAGGTTTGCCCGCAGACCGGATTCATGTCGTGGAGCCCTTTGCCCCCACCCGCCAACAGTTGTCGATGGACCATGGCGTACAAGCCCAGGCTGCGCCCGACGCGACGCTGAGCCAGGCCCAGCTGGTCGTCTGGGCTGTCAAGCCGCAGGTCTTCAAAGAAGCCGCCGAGCCAGCGGCCCCCTTCACCCGCAGCGCCTTGCATCTGTCGGTGGCGGCCGGCATCCTGACGGACAGCATCGCCACTTGGCTGCACACCGAGCGTGTGGTGCGGGCCATGCCCAACACGCCCGCCTTGATCGGTCAGGGCCAAACCGGCTTGTACGCACGGGCCGGCGTCAGCCCGCAAGACCGACTCGTCATTGAACAGGTGATGTCCGGTACGGGCCAGCATCTGTGGGTGACGCAGGAGTCGCTGCTGGACGCCGTGACGGCCATCTCCGGCTCGGGACCTGCTTACGTGTTTTATTTCATCGAGGCCATGAGCCGGGCCGCCGAGCACATGGGCCTGACACCGGAGCAGGCCCGGCAGCTGTCCATCGGCACCTTCTGCGGCGCCGCAGAACTGGCGCGGCGCAGCACCGATTCGCCAGCCATCCTGCGCGAGCGTGTCACCTCCAAAGGCGGCACCACCTACGCAGCCCTGACAGCGATGCAAACGTCCGGTGTGGCCGAGCAGTTTGAAGCAGCGATGGAGGCCGCTCGGCTTCGCGCGGCCGAGTTGGGTCAGGCCTTTGGCCGATAAAGCGCAGTCATTCCATGCGCTCACAGCGCACGTTCATGCCGCGCTCGCCTGCGCCGAGCTTGAAGTCGATTCATCCGACCCCCGATCATCGGTGCGAGAATGGTCGGGTTGTTTTTTATCGACGCACTTTTCCATGACTCGACTGATCGCTTCCCTGCTGGCTGGTGCCGGCCTCGTGTTGTCCCTCTCGGTGGCCGCCCAGACCACTGTGACCACGCCGGTGGTACCCGCTGTGGCACCTGCCGTGGCCCCGGCTGCCCCGACTGCGCCTGTGGTCGCTGCCCCCGCCGCACCCGCCGCCAAGGCCGAACCGGCCCCGGCACCCAAGGCCGAGAAAAAAGCCAAAAAGCTGAAGAACAAAAAGAAAAAGAGCAAGAAGGCCAAGGCCTGAGCGCCCGGGTCTAGCGACCCGCGTCGCACGCCCTGACTTCGCGCGCCTGACCTCGAGTGTCTGGCGCGTGGGGGGTCAACTTCGCAACGCGTAGCCAGCCACGACACCGGCAAAGACCGTGGCCCCGAGCCAATGGTTGATCCGAAAGGCCAGGAAACAGGCCTCGCGTTGCCGACCCCGAATCAAGCGCACATGCCACCATGCCTGCAGTGCCGCGCCCCACAGCCCCAGCATGAAGGGCCATCCCAGCTGCTGATCGCGCAGCAACCCCCACCACGAGAGCAGGTACGCCACGTAAAAGACGGCCACGGCCCGCACATCGTATTGCCCCAGCGTGATGGCGGAGGTCTTCATGCCGATGCGCAGATCGTCATCGCGGTCCACCATGGCGTACTCGGTGTCATAGGCCAGCACCCAGCACAGGTTGCCCAGCAGCATCGCCCAGGCCAGCCAGGGGGCGGATGACGCCATGCCGGACCAGCTCAACTCGCCACCACGCACCGCCGAAAACGCCATGGGAATGCCAAAGCTGAACGCAACACCCAACACCGCCTGGGGCATCGACACATGGCGCTTGGCGTAGGGGTACAGCAGCGTGACGAACAGGGCGACAAACGACCACGCGATGGTGGTGGGGTTGGTGGTGAGAACCAGTGCACAAGCCAGCAAGGCCAGCGCCGCGCCCAGCCACAGCGCTTCACGCACCGACACCGCGCCGCGGGTCACCGGCCGCTGCGCGGTGCGCTTGACGTGGCGATCGAAATCACGATCGGCCACATCGTTGATGCAGCACCCGGCGCTGCGCATGATGACGGTGCCCAGCACAAACACGATCAGCAAGTGCCACCCGGGCCAGCCCTGTGCCGCCACCCACAGGGCTGACAGGGTGGGCCACAGCAGCAGCAACCACCCCGCGGGCCGGTTCCAGCGAATCAGGTCCAGGTACAGCGCCAGCCGTTGTCGCATCACATCACGCCCTGTGACATCCCACGTCAGGACAGGCGCTCCACGCCCGGCAACTCGCAGGCGTAGATGGCGTTGCGCAGCGCGGCGATGGCCTCATAGCGGGTGAAGCTGCGACGCCAGGCCAGCAGCACGCGGCGCAGGGGCGGACGACCCTCCTCATCGACCACCGGCAAATAGCGCACATGGGTTTCGACCACCGCCCGCCGTCGCCCCTTGGCGGGGGGCGCCAGGGCCTCGCCGGGCACACTCAGGCGCGGCACCAGGGTCACGCCCATGCCGGCCGCCACCATGTGCTTGATGGTCTCGAGTGACGAGCCCTCAAAGCTGCGCCGAATGCCTTCGGCATTGCTGGCAAAGCGGGCGAACTCCGGACACACCTCGAGCACATGGTCGCGAAAGCAATGCCCCGTGCCCAGCAGCAACATGGTCTCGGCTTTGAGTTCCTGGGCGGGGATGCTGTCACGTTGAGCCAGCGGATGCTGACTGGGCACCGCCGCCATGAAGGGCTCGTCATACAGCGGGGCCGTGGCGAGTCCGGCATCGGGAAACGGCTCGGCCAGGATGGCGCAGTCAATCTCGCCGGTGCGCAGCATCTCGAGCAGTTTGACGGTGAAGTTCTCTTGCAGCATCAAGGGCATCTGGGGCGCCTGGTGGATGACCTGCCGCACGAGGTCGGGCAGCAAATAGGGGCCGATGGTGTAGATCACCCCCAGACGCAAGGGGCCCGCCAGCGGATCCTTGCCCCGCTTGGCAATCTCCTTGATGCCGGCCGCCTGCTCCAGTACGCTTTGTGCCTGCCGCACAATCTCGCCGCCCAAGGCGGTGAGCGAGATTTCATTGGCGCTGCGTTCGAACAATTTGACCTCGAGCTCTTCCTCGAGTTTCTTGATCGCCACCGAGAGCGTGGGCTGCGACACATGACAGGCTTCCGCGGCGCGGCCAAAGTGGCGCTCTCGGGCCACAGCAACGATGTATTTGAGCTCGGTGAGGGTCATGCGGTCAGTGTGGGGTCATGGCTTGCGGAACAGCGTGCCGCGTTAGGGGGTGTTGCACATCAGGCCTTCAGATAGTCCGATTTTCCACCCAACCAGCGGTGCAGGTGTTGCGCCACCCGTTCAGGGTGCTCGACGCCCATGCGCGGCGCGAGCCGTCGTGCCCACTCCAGCAAGTGGCTGTCGTGCTCGAGGTCGGCAAACCGCAGCATAGGCACGCCCGATTGGCGCGCCCCCAGCAACTCGCCAGGCCCACGAATCTCCAGGTCGCGGCGGGCAATTTCAAAACCGTCCTGCGTGTCCACCATGGCCCGCAAGCGCTCGCGGGCCGTGTCGCTCAAACGGCCGTGCTCCCCGAGTGAGTACAGCAGCACACACGCGGAGGCCGCGGCGCCTCGACCCACACGTCCGCGCAGCTGATGCAACTGGCTCAAGCCGAAGCGCTCGGCATGCTCGATCACCATCAAGGAGGCGTTGGGCACATCCACCCCCACCTCGATCACCGTGGTGCTGACCAGCACGGACATCTCACCGGCAACAAAGCGGGCCATGATGGCTTTTTTCTCGGCTTCGGGCAGACGCGAATGCAACAGACCCACCTCGATGCCCGGCACTGGCGCGTCTGCAGAGACTTCAAGAGGCGCGTCATCACTGTCCCGCCGCATGGCCCCGGCCACAGCAGCGCGTGACGAAGCCTGCAAGGCCTCGGACAAACAGGCATGGGTGTCGGTGGCGTTGCGCAAATCCAGCGCCTCGCTCTCTTCAATCAACGGGCACACCCAATACACCTGTCGGCCTTGCGCCACCTGGACGCGGATGCGATCAATCACCTCGTCGCGTCGCACCTCGCTCACCACCTTGGTCACCACCGGGGTCCGTCCGGGCGGCAACTCGTCCAAGGTGGAGACGTCCAGGTCCGCGTAGTAGCTCATCGCCA
>CANFMY010000117.1 GCA_947448375.1 Comamonadaceae bacterium
CTGGGCGCTGTGTACCAACGAGCCAGGGTGGGCTCGAGCAACGTGGCCATGCCCTGCGTGCGGGCAATACGGGCTCGGTCTGCCCACATGCCAGGCGCTGCAGGCAAGCCGCGGCTGGTGGTGGCAGCCAGTGACAGGCTTTTCACCAAATGCGGATACTTCAACACAAAGGTCTGGCCGATCATGCCACCCAGCGACAGGCCCAGCCAATGCGTCTGCTGGATGCCCAGATGCTGCATGAGGTGGTAGGCATCGTCGGCGAGGCCTTCCAGCGTGTAGGGTCCGGCGGGAGCGCTGGACTGTCCATGGCCACGGGTATCAAAGCGCAACACCTTGAAGTGCTGGGTGAGCCAGGGCATCTGATCGTCCCACATCGAGCTGTCGCAGGCCAGCGAGTGGGACAGCGTGAGCCAGGGGCCCTCGCCCTCGACGGTGTAATGCAAATCGATGTCGCCGCAGCGTGCTTTCATGAAGGTCTCCGGGTGGGTGAGTGTGTTGGGGGAAGCCGAACCTGGATCTGCATGTTAGGGGCGCAGGCCCGGACTGGCAATCGCCTGTGTGCCTCTGTAATCTGTGGGACACCGCGAGTCGCGATTGGGTGTACAAACCGAGTCTGAGCGCGATGGAAAGCCCCCGTTCGTGTTGTTCGGGTCGGTAGGGGTCGGTACCGTTTTCTAGCGCACCTCATTTTTCAAGATAAAACAGGAGAGAACCACATGAAACGCAGACAACTCTTGCAACACGGGGGCATTGCCGGCATTCTGGCGGCTGCCACCGCACCCGCCATGGCGCAGGCCTTGCCCGAGATCAAGTGGCGCCTGACATCGAGCTACCCCAAGAGCCTGGACACCCTGATTGGTGCAGCTGAAAACTTTTCCAAGCGCATTGCCGACACCACGGGGGGCAAGTTTCAAATCCGTGTGCACGCTGCGGGTGAAATTGTCCCGGGCCTGCAAGTGCTCGACGCGGTGGACAACGCCACGGTGGAAGTGGGCCAGACCATCATGTACTACTACACCGGCAAGAACCCGGCCCTGGGCCTGGGTGCCATCCTGCCCTTTGGCATGAACGTGCGCCAGCACAACGCCTGGTGGTACCACGGCGGTGGTGCCGAGATGTACAACGAGTTTCTGCGCGCCAAATACAACAGCATTGCCTTCCTGGGCTTGAACACCGGCACCCAGATGGGTGGCTGGTATCGCAAGGAAATCAAAACGGTGGCCGACCTCAAGGGCTTGAAGTTCCGCGTGGGTGCGCTCGCCGGTCAGGTCATGTCCCGCCTGGGCGTGGTGCCGCAGCAGATTGCCGGTGGCGACATTTACCCCGCACTGGAAAAAGGCACGATCGATGCCGCCGAGTGGGTGGGTCCCTACGATGACGAAAAGCTGGGCTTCAACAAGGTGGCCAAGTTTTACTACACCCCGGGCTGGTGGGAAGGCAATGCGCCGACCCTGTACCTGGTGAACGCCAAGGCGTGGGATTCGTTGCCCAAGGAATACCAGAACGCTTTCTCGGCCGCTGCGGCCGAGTCCAACGTGGTGTCCACGGCCAAGTACGATCAGCTCAATCCGCCGGCCATGAAAAAGCTGCTGGCCAGCGGCACCCAACTGCGTGCATTCCCGCGTGAGGTGCTGGACGCCTGCTACAAGGCCTCGATGGAGCAATACGCCGAGTGGTCGGCACAAAACGCCGACTTCAAGCGACTGTACGACTCCTACTCCAAATTTCTGGATGACCAGGTGTCGTGGTTCCGTGTGGCCGAGTCGACCTACGACAACTACATGTCGTACGCCAAGCAGCCCAAGAAGAAGTAACACCCCACGGGGGACACACGCATGAGCAGTCAAGCCTTTTCCCCCCAGGTGGCCGCGCATGCGGGCCTGGGACCGATGGCGTCCCGCCTGGTGGACGTCGAGTCCATGGCCTGGCAGTCCACGCGCTTCGAGGGCGTGGAGGTCAAGCCCTTGCTGGTCGACCCGCAGTCGGGCCTGGCGAGTGTGCTCATGCGCATGGCGCCAGGCTCGGTGCTGCCGCATCACGAGCATGTGCTGATCGAGCAGACCTGGGTGCTGGAAGGTCATCTGGTGGACAAGTCTGGACCCGATGAGGGCATGGAGTGCAAGGCGGGTCAGTTCATCTGGCGACCTGCTGGCAGTCAGCACAGTGCCTGGTCTCCCCACGGCGGTACCTTCCTGGCCTTTTTCCAGGTGCCCAACAAGTTCTATGACCGCCCCGGCGAAGTGGTGGACATGGGGGGCAAGGACTGGGAGGCGGTGTGGGGCACGGCCATGCCGGGCACCTGACGCCAACAAGCGGCGCTAGACAGTCAACGCCGACAGCGCAACGCGTGCAGGTGCCCTGAGCACCTGACGTTCAGTCGCCCTGGATCATCAGCCGCAAGTGAGGGTCAGGTGATCGTGAGTTCAATCGGCTCAAAACTGTCGAGCTCGAAACGCAACACATCACCTTGCTGTGGGAATTTGGACGACACCAGCGAACCCAGAATGCACACATCGCCCGCGCGCAGCTGCTCGCCACGCGCATTGGCTTCATTGGCCAACCAGGCCAGCGCCTTCAGCGGATGCCCCATCAGGTCACGACCCTGTCCGCCGCCCACGCAGGCGCCATTGATGAACACCTCGCCACGCAGTTGACCCAGACCGTCGTCGGCGGACACTTCGGGGGTGGTCAGCCATCGCTTCCAACGGGTATCCCAGCGGCCCAGCATGGCGCCTTCGTTCCAGGCGTTGTCGGCCACCAGGTACAAGCCCAGACGGGCCAGTTGTGTGTAGTCGGCGTTGCGGTCATCCGCAATTTCCATGGCCGGTGCCACACCCTGCACGGCGTCGATCACACGCTGCGCCGTGTGCGGCAATCGGCCTGCGGGCAGGTCGCGGGACAGTTGCACGGCAATTTCAAACTCGACCAGCAGGCGACCATAGTCACGTTGGCGCGTATGGGCGGGAGCGTTCACCACCTGGCGCTGGTGCAAGCGACCTGCGATGGGCGCATTCAACCCCACCATCTGCTGCATCACGGGCGTGGCCAGAGCAATTTTCCAGCCTGCTGTGGAGCCGCATTCGCGTGACTTGCGTTGAACCAGGGCTTGTTGCACTTGCGTGGCTTGCTGGAGGTCGCGTACCTGCAACCCCGCAGGCGGGAGGTCAAAGGTGCGTTGATGGCGATGTTCGTCGACCAGCCAGTCAGCGATGCGCGAAGGGGCAAATCGCTGAGAGGACGCTGAGGGAGCAGAGCGGGGCGCACGGGGTGTCATGGAAGCCTCCTGATGGTTCGTGACATCAGCTTATCAAAAACAGCCACTCACGGCTTGATGCCCGTGTGACAGTCAACGGGAGCGGTCTTCATGCCACAGCGCCTGGCGCCAGCGCAGACCGATGGCCAGGGTCAGCACCATGCCCACCACGGCGTAGCTGGTCATGGTGATTTGAAAACCCAGCCGTTCAATCAAAGGGCCCGACATCATCAGCCCCACGGGCAAGCCCCAGATGGCCAGGATGCGCATGCCCATCACACGCCCGCGAAAGGCCGGCTCGGTGGCACGCAGCATCACGGCGGCCAGCGGTGTCATGCACAGGCTTTGGGCAAAACCGGCTATGACGAGCCAGGCCATGCCCGAGAGCAAGGTGCTGGTCTGGGCCTGAAAGGTGTTGGCGATGAGCCAGCACATCCCCGCGATCAGCATCAGGCGAGCTGCTCCCAGCTGCACCCGGTTGCTGCTGAGCACCAGCGACCCCAGCAGTGCGCCGCTGGCAAAGCTGGCTCCCAGCCAGCCCAGCCCTCCCTGACCCACACCGTAAATATTTTTGGCCACAAAGGGCAACAGGCCAATGAACAAGGGAAAGGCCACAAGGTTGGCGAGAAACGCCATCGACATGGCGCCCATCAAGGCCGGGCGCTGCCAGACGTACGCGGCTGCGGAACACAAATCCTGCCAGGGCGAGGAACTGGCTTGGCTTGCTTGGGTGGCGGGTGCTGATGAATTGACATCAGCGGTTTCAGCGTGCGGTGACTCTGACGCAGTCTTTCGATTGGGGACCACCTGAAGCGACAGCACAAAACTCACCACATACAGCAAGGTCACCACCAGGTAGGCGGGGGCCATGCCAAACAGGGCCACGGCGCCCGCACCGGCCAGGGCGCCCGCGATCCGCGCCGAGTCTGAGGTGATGCGCGCGATGCCCAGCGCACCCATGAGTTGCGAGGCGGGCAGGTATTGGGCAATCAGGGCATAGCGCATCACCATGTCGGAGGGACGCACCAGTCCATTGAGTCCAGCAATGATCAACACCGCCGTGGGACTGAGCGAGTCACTCGCAGCCAGGCAACCCAGCAACGCGGCCATGACCGCGTAGAGTGCTCGCGTCATCCACAGCAGACGTCCATAGCCGAAGCGGTCCCCCGCCACACCGAACAGGGGGGACACCAAGGACCCGAGATACTGCAAGGCTCCAAAGAACACCAGCAGCACCACCGATTCGGATTCGACCAGGATGTACCAGCCCAGAATCAGGACCTCCATCTCCACGGCCCACGAGGTGGCCAGGTCGGCCGGCCATTGGTAACGAAACGCGCGGGACCGGAAGGGGGCGAGCATGCTCACGCACGCACCAGCCGGCCGGGCAGGGCGCCCGTGGCCTGTCCCTCTTCCATCACGACCTGACCGGCCACCCAGGTTTGCACATACCCGCTGGCGTGTTGAACCAGACGTCGGCCACCTGCCGGCAAATCGTGGGTGATCACAGGCCGTGTCAGGTTCAGCTGAGCGTAGTCGATCAGGTTGATGTCGGCACGCAGACCTGGCAGCAAGGCGCCGCGGTCGTGCATGCCCAAGGCGTTGGCGTTGCGTTGGGTTTGCCCATGCACCAGAAACTCCAGCGGCAACTTGTCCCCGCGCGTGCGATCGCGGCCCCAATGCGTCATCAAGAAAGTGGGATAGCTGGCATCGCAGATGTAACCGCAATGGGCACCGGCGTCCCCCAGGCCAAACAAGGCAGCGGGGTGCGTCATCATCTCTCGCACCACGTCCAGGTTCTGGTCGGTGTAGTTGTAGATGGGGAAGTTGAACTTGCGACGTCCTTCGTCCTCCAGCAGCATGTCGTAGGCCACCTCGGGGGCTGGGCGGCCCTGGCGTTGGGCGATGGCGCCCACGCTGTCCTCGGCGCGAGGCTCGTAGTCGGACCGCTCGCCAATGGGAAACAGCTTGTGGAAGTGCTGCGTGATGGTGTTCAGGCGTCGGTTGTCAGGGGCCTGTGATGCCTCGGCCAGGATGCGCGCACGCACGGCCGTATCCCGCATGCGGCGCACGCGCTCCTCGAGTGGCAGGTCGGCGATGGCCAGGTAACTGGGCGCCAGGAAGAACGGATGCATCGAGCATTCGAGGCCGTGCACCATGCCCACCGGGCGGCACGCCACCTGTGCGCGGACCGAGAGGCCCACATCACGCGCCAGGCTGGTGCGTCGCAGCACCTCGCGCCAACGTTCGGGCAAAAAGTCGTGCTGTAACAGCGTGAAGGAAATGGGCCGCCCGCTTTCCTGGGCGATGGCGCGAATCAGGTCAAACTCGCCATCGAGATCATCAAAGTCGGAGATCAACTGGTTGACCCCCTTGCCGGTGCGACCCATGGCGCGGGCAATGCCGATCAGTTCCTGTCCGGCCGCTTCCAGCGTGGGAACCGCCTGGCCTTGTTTGGTCCGATGGACGACGGTGCGGGACGAGCTGAACCCCAGCGCACCGGCGCTCACGGCTTCCTGGACCAGACGGCCCATGGCCTCGATGTCCTGCTCGGTGGCCGGTTCGCGCGCCGCACCCCGTTCGCCCATGACATAGACCCGCAAGGCGCAGTGCGGCACTTGCGCGCCCACATCCATGATGCGTGGGCGGCTGTCAAGGGCTTGCAGGTAGTCGGGAAAGCTTTCCCATTCCCACTGCACGCCTTCGGACAGCACCGCGCCGGGAATGTCCTCCACCCCCTCCATCAAGTCCATCATCCATTGGCGTTGATGAACACGAGAGGGGGCGAACCCCACGCCACAGTTGCCCATCACAGCGGTGGTCACCCCATGCCAGGACGAGGGTGTCATGAAGGCATCCCAGGTGGCCTGACCGTCGTAGTGGGTGTGGATGTCCACCCAACCGGGGGTGACCAGCAAGCCATCGGCCTGCACGGTGCGATGGGCCGGACTGTCGATGTGCCCGACCTCGACAATGCGACCGTTCGAAATGGCCACGTCAGCCGTGAAGCCGGGCTTGCCGGTGCCGTCGATGACGGTACCGCCTTTGATCAGCACGTCATGCATACAACTCCTTGCAAGCGGTCACAGGGTTTCACCAGGGCACAAGACTTATTTGCCGCCGGGCACTTTGCCTTCCACGCCCTTGACGAAGAAGTTGACGCCCCCCAGGAATTTGTCATCAGCCACTTCGTCTTTCTTGAGAACGGCCTTGCCGGTGTTGTCGTTGATGGGGCCCTTCCAGATGGCAAAGCTGCCATCACGCAAGCCCTTCTTGACCTCGTCGACGCGGGCCTTGGTGTCGGCGGGCACGTCGTCAGCAATGGAGACCAGATCGATGGCCCCTTCTTTCACGCCCCACCACACGGCACCACCGCCGGTCCATTTGCCTTCCAGGGCGTCACGGGTGGCCGACACGTAGTACGGGGTCCAGTTGATGATGGCCGAGGCCAGGTGAGCCTTGGGGCCGTAAGCCGTCATGTCAGAGTCCCAGCCAAAGGCGCGCTTGCCTTTGTCCTGGGCGGTTTTGAGCACAGCGGGCGAGTCGGTGTTCTGGAACAGCACGTCGGCACCGCCGTTGATGAGCGAGGTGGCGGCTTCGGTTTCTTTGGGGGGATTGAACCACTCATTCACCCACACGACCTTGGTCTTGACTTTCGGGTTGCTGCTTTGAGCGCCCAGGGTGAAGCTGTTGATGTTGCGGATGACTTCGGGAATGGGAATGGACGCCACCACACCCAGCGTGTTGGATTGGGTCATCTTGCCCGCGATGATGCCGGCCATGTACGCGCCTTCGTAGGTGCGGCTGTCGTAAGTGCGCATGTTGGGCGCCTGCTTGTAGCCGGTGGCGTGTTCAAACTTGACCTCAGGATTGTCCGCGGCCACCTTGAGCATGGGTTCCATGTAACCAAAGGTGGTGCCAAAGATCAACTTGTTGCCCTGACCCGCCAGGTCACGCAGCACACGCTCGGCATCGGCCGACTCGGGCACGTTTTCGACGATGGAGGTGGCGACTTTGTCACCGAACTCTTTTTCGATCGCCTTGCGACCATTGTCATGGGCGAAGGTCCAGCCGCCATCGCCCACCGGACCCACATAGGCAAAGGCGATTTTCAGCGGTTCGGCCTTGGCCGGCGACGCCGCTGGCGCTTCTTCCTTCTTGGCGCAGCCCAGCAGTGCCGCCGAGGTCACGGCGCCCAGCGCCAGCGCCTTGATCCAGGTGCGTTTGTTCACAGTTGTCATCGTGAGTCCTAGGTTGGTGAAAATAAACAAGGGGGAGTCAAGAGTGGCCGGGATGAAAGGGCTTGCCCAGGGACAGCGGCATGTGCATCTTGATCCAGGCCGGGCGTCTTGACATCAAGGCCAATACGCCAATGGTAGCAAGGTACGGCAACATGCTCAGCCACTGGCTGGGCACGTCCACGCCACTGGCTTGCAGGTGAAACTGCAGCATCGTCACGCCGCCAAACAGATAGGCGCCCAGCAACACCCGGGCAGGTCGCCAGGTGGCAAACGTGGTCAAGGCCAGCGCAATCCAGCCCTTGCCGGCAATCATGCCTTCCACCCACAGGGGGGTGTACACAATGGAGACATAGGCCCCCGCCAGTCCGCACAAACCACCGCCCGCCATTACGGCCAGCATCCGGATGGTGCGCACGGGGTACCCCAATGCATGTGCCGCCGCCGGCGACTCTCCGACGCTGCGCAAGACCAGGCCCGCCCGGGAGCGGTCCAGAAACCAGATCAAGGCCACGGTGAAGGCAACCACCGCGTACACCATCGGGTGGTGCTGAAAGAAGGCCGGTCCCACCCAGGGCAGATCGGACAACACCGGCACACTGAACTGCACCCGCTCAGGCAGCTTGGCTTGCACGTAGGGAGCGCCCAAAAATGCGGACAATCCCCCACCGAACAGACTGAGTGCCAACCCCGTGGCGTAAGGATTGGTGTTGAGCCCGATGACCAGCACACCCAGCATCGACGCGAGCAAAGCCCCGGCGACCACGCCCGCCAACAGCCCCAGGCTGTCGCTGCCCGTGTGCACCACGGTGGCAAAGCCGGCAATGGCGGCGCACAACATCATGCCCTCGGCGCCCAGGTTGATGACGCCGGCCTTTTCGTTGATCAAGAGGCCCAAGGAAGCGATGGCCAGCACCGTGCCGGCATGCAGGGTGGCGGCGAGCAGCAAGGCGTAGGTGTCCATCAGTTCACTCCCTGCAAGCGCCGTGACCAACGCAGCTGGTATTGAATGAGCACATCGCACCCCAGCAGACAAAACAGCAGCAAACCCTGGAAGACACCGGTGATGGATTTGGGCAAGCCCAGTCGCGACTGGGCCAACTCGCCGCCAATGTAGAGCATGCTCATGAGCAAGGCAGAGAGCACCAGCCCGACCGGATGCAAACGCCCGACAAAGGCCACGATGATGGCGCCAAAGCCATAGCCCACCGGAACGTACGGCGTGAGCTGCCCCAAGGGACCCGCCACCTCCAGCGCTCCGGCAAGACCCGCGAGCCCGCCCGAGACCAGCATGGCTGTCCACAGCGCGCGGCTGGAGGACAGCCCGGCATAGCGCGCCGCCAGAGGGGCCAGACCGCTCACACTCAAGCCCCACCCCGCACGGGTACGAAACAGGAACAGCCACAGGCCGATGACGCCCAGCAAGGCCAGCAGCCAGCCCACCGTGACCCGGGAGCCGGTGAAGAGGCGTGGAATCTGGGTGACCTTGTCAAAGGTTTGGGTCTGGGGAAAGTTGTAGCCGCCCGGATCCTTCCAGGGGCCGTACACCAGGTAGTTAAGCAACAGGATGGCCACATACACCAGCATCAGGCTGACCAGTATCTCGTTGGCGTTGAAGCGGTCGCGCAGCACGGCGGTGATGGCGGCCCAACACATCCCGCCCAGCACGCCCGCCAGCAGGATGGGGGCCACCACCCATGGGCCTTGATCCGGCGTGACGTGCAAGGCCACCCAGGTCGCGGCGATGGCGCCCAGCACATACTGTCCCTCGGCCCCGATATTCCAGACATTGGAGCGGTAGGCCACCGTGAGGCCCGTTGCAATGAGCAGCAGGGGCGTGGCCTTGACCATCAATTCGCCCAATGCGTAGGGCGTGCGGATGGGCTCCCAGAAAAACACCGCCAGGCCACGCACCGGGTCCTTGCCCAGCGCCGTGAGCAGCAGCGTTCCGATGACCAGGGTGAGGCCCAGTGCCAGCAACGGCGACAGCAGCGACCAGGCAGCAGAAGGTTGGGCGCGGGGGTGAAGTGTGATCATGACAGGCGAAAAGATGTCATGCTGCTTGAGCCTGCGCCGGGGTGGCAGATGCCATGGGCCACAGGCCACTCATCCAGGCGCCGATCTGCTCGGTGCTGGCCTGTGCGCGTTCTACCGAGGGCGAGAGTCGACCTTGCGACATGACGTAGAGGCGATCAGACAACTCGAACAGTTCGTCCAGTTCATCGCTCACCACCAGCACGGCACAGCCCTGGTCACGCAGTGCCAGGAGGCTGGCGCGAATTTGCGCGGCCGCACCCACATCCACGCCCCACGTGGGTTGAGACACCAAGAGGAGTCTGGGTTGAGCGTCCATTTCACGTCCAACGATGAACTTTTGCAAATTGCCCCCGGACAGCGACTTGGCCAGCGCCTGCGGACCGCTGGCCTTGATCTGGAAGCGATCGATCAGGGTTTGAGCGCCC
>CANFMY010000118.1 GCA_947448375.1 Comamonadaceae bacterium
CGTGAAGAAGGTGCGCAGCCAGGCCTCTGTGCTGGCGCTCACCGAACTGCCGCTGACCCTTCACCTGAGCTTCGAGCGGATGTTGTGCTCGCAGGCCGCCCAAGGGTGACTCGTACGCGAATTGAATGACTGGCATGAATCCACAAAAATTTCTCGCCCCCAATGTCACCGAAGCGCTCAAGCTGGTCACCCAGCAACTGGGCGGCGACGCCATCGTGCTGACCACGCGCGACACGGCACAGGGGGTGGAGATCATTGCGATCACACCGGGCGACCTGGCCTTGCTGTCTGACAGTCGTCTGGAGCCAGCGGGGGGCAAGCAGGCGTCCCATGAAACGCCGGCCCGGGCGGTGGCGGCTGAGCCGGTCAAGGCCACACCCTTCGTCAAAGGGCCTTCGCCGCTGGCGCACGTCCCGGCTGCGGGAACCGCGCAAGCGGTGTCGGCGGCCGAGATGGATCATTTGCTGGCCGAGTTCGCGCAGGTCAAGCAACTGTTGCAGACGCACCTGTCCGAAAAGGTCTGGGGCGAGATGCAGGAGCATTCACCCCGCCAGGCCGAAGCCTTGCGGTTGATGTTGCATGCCGGCTTTTCTCCGTCACTGTGCGCCGACATCGTCAAGTCGATTCCCACCGAGTTGCCGTCGGCGCAGGCCGTGCACCAGGCGTTACAGCAACAAATCGAGAGCCGCTTGCAGGTGGTGGACCCCCTGTCGGTGTTTGACCCCGGGGGTATTTTTGCCTTCGTGGGACCAACCGGCGTGGGCAAGACCACGGCGATCGCCAAGATTGCTGCACGTTGCGTGTTGCGCTATGGTCGCGATCAACTCGCACTGCTGACCACCGATACGTTCCGTATTGGGGCACAGGAGCAACTCCAGGTCTATGCCAAGATCATCGGCGTGCCCGTGGCCACCTTGCGCGACAGTGAGGATCTGGCAGCGAAGATCAAGACATTGGGACAGCGGCATATCGTGCTGCTCGATACGACGGGGGTGAACCAGCGTGACATTCGCATGCTGGAGCAGTCGCAGTTGTTGCAACAGGGCGCCCCGGAACTCAAGCGCATCCTGGTGGTGAGCAGCACCACCGACTTGCGCACGCAGGAAGATGTGATCCTCATGCATCAGCAAGCGGCGCGCAGTGCTCAGGGGGGCTCTATCCAGGCCGCCCTGATCACCAAAACCGATGAGGCCGCTCAACTGGGCCCTGCCGTCGACTGCCTGATCCGCCACCAGTTGCCGCTCATGTTCCTGGCCAATGGCCAGCGGGTACCCGAGGACCTGAGTCCGGCCAACCTGCCCTACCTCAGTCACCGCGCCTTGCATCCTCGTGTGTTGGGCGAGGACATGTCGCTGGGCAACGACCAATTGCCCGCGCTGATGGCAGATCAATTGAGTCAATGGAAGCCCGTGCGCTGAGGTGACCATGCATCGAGACACCCGACAAGATCAGGCCAGCGGTTTGCGCGAGTTGTTTGCGCCGGCCGCGCCCCCTCGCTTCCACGCGCTGACGTGTCCCCGTCGAGAGGCTATCGTGTTGCCGATTGCCCAGGTTCTGGCGCATGCGCTGGTGGAGCGCGGGCTCAACATCGCCTGGATCGATGAACTGGATTTGTCGCTGCGCCAGGACTGGCCGCTGCCATGTCCGGTGCGCTTCGACCTGTCGCAAAGCCTGATGAACCACGTGCCGCTGGCCTCGGGGCTGCAGTCCCTCAACCCGCACCTGTGGTACGCGCTGTCGCGTCGGCTGGCCCGTGTTCCTACCAAGGTGTTTCCCACGCTGATGCAGCGCTTGCAAGACAGTGGCATCGTGTTTGATCGGGTGTTGTTGTGCCTGGCCACCGCCTTGGACCGCTCGTTGTTGCACTACCACGATGCGATTCACCACACCGTGTTGACCGCATGCGGTGAAGATGACCTGATGCAGACCCGCGACTGGATGGTGAAGGTGCAGTCGCAACAACGCGCTGCCAGTTGGAGCGTGGTGCTGGTGGGCGGAGATGCGGACCAGCCGGCGTTTGATCGACTCGCCGCATCGGCAGAGCCTTTGTTGGGACAGCCGATTCAATTGCTGGGCCATGTCTCCTCGCAATTTCCGCAAGGGGCCTTGTCCAGCGCCTGGGATCATCCGCTGGAGTTGCGCGACTTGATTCTGGCTCACATCTGCCAGGGCTGACATGGCGGCCTATCAAGCGTTCGATCCGGACGAACTGCTCCGGCAGCACACCGCACTGGTGCGTCGCATCGCTTCGCACATCTGTTCGCGTTTGCCGGCCAACGTGGAGCTGGATGATCTCTTTCAGGAGGGGATGACGGGCCTGCTGGACGCCATCCAGCGCTACAAGCCCCAGCCGAACCTCAGCTTCGAGGCCTATGCCTCGACCCGCATCCGTGGGGCTATTTACGATGCCTGTCGGCGCGATGACCTGTTGCCCCGGCACCAGCGCGACAAACTCGACCAGCTGGAAAAAGCGACGCGCCGACTGGAGCAGGTGCTGGGGCGAATGCCCTCCGAGCAGGAGGTGGCCGATGCGCTGGCGATGCCACTGGAGGACTACCATGGGATCGTGGACTCCTTGGTCAACGTGCTCCCGCTCGATGAGGTGCCCGAGGACATGCTGCCCACGGACCCCTATGGTGACCCCATGCAGTTGCTGGCGTCACGTCAGTTCATGCTGCGCATCGTGGAAATTCTCAAGCGCTTGCCAGACAAGCAGCAGATGGTCATGGCCCTGCACTACCAGGAAGACTTGTCATACCGGGAAATCGCCGCGGTGATGAACCTGACGCCTGGGCGAATCAGTCAGTTGCACACCGAGGCCATGATCGCCATCCGTGCCCTGATGGGCAGCGTTTGAGCCTGTCGGCTTGTGCCGTCTCAGAATTTGCCGAGCAGACTGCCCGTGTTCACCATGGACACGCCACCCTCGCTGGAGTAAGTGGCCGCCGCGGATGACTGGGCCGCATAGGCTTGCAGCGCGGCATTGCGCTGCATGGCCAATCGAATCAGTTCGGCATTGACGTCATAGTCCTGCTTGGCGCGCTGCAGCTTGGCCAGCGCTGGCTCACGCAAGTCGTCGGGCAGGGCGTCAATGGCGGTCCGCAGGCCGGCCACGCCGCCAGGGTAAGCATTGAGCTTGTTCACCGCCTGTTGTGTGCTGACCAGCGCCGATTCCAACTCGGTGAGTCGCTGTTGCTCGAGCAGCAGCCGCAGGCTGGACACAGCCAGGACCACCTCATCGAGCAGCGGGTGAATCTGCATGGAAGCGATCGGCCCCAAGGGGAATGGTCAGCGGCGCGCAGACTGAGCGCCGCTGATGGCCTCGCGCAGGATGTTAGAGGCCACTTCGTTGAAGTCGATCTGGAAGCTGCCGGTATCGATGCGTTGCCGAATTTCCTGGACCAGTTGTGCGTCAAATGGATCGTCCAGGACGCCGGCCTGGGCTGCAGCGGTCGAGACATTGACCGATTCGCTCAGGTGCAGTTGGGTGGCAGGCTGTGGGACTGCGGCCGGCTTGTCCAGAGGGCTCGAGCCCAGAATGCCGGCCTCAGGCGCAGGCATTCCCTTGACGGGGGATGTCAAGGGAGTCTGGTTTGCGCTGATTTTGTTAACCATCGGGTTACACCTCAGTCCAGAACGGCTTCCACTTTGCCTGGTGATACTGCTTTTCCTTGAAGGATTTTGCCCTCCAGGGTCTTGATACGCACTGTAACACCAATGGCGGCGTCGGCCAGTGCATACCCTGTGGTGATCATTTCAAACCCTTGCCCCTTGAGGCTCAGGCTGACAAGATCACCCGATCGTATAACGGCGATCGGCCGAAAATCGTTTAGCCGCAGCGCCGCACCGGCTGCCACGGGGCGAAACAGCTCCAGGCCTTCCAGTACCTGCAACTCTTCGGGCAAGGGTTCGCCAAAACGAGCGATATCACCCTCGCGCCAATCGATGTCATCGGGCTGGACGACGGTGCCGGGTCGCAGGGGACGCCTGGCCACGGGGTAACGCCCTTGAACTTGCACCACCACGGCCAGGGCGCGTGACCACGGGGGGGATGCGCCTTCACAGGACAGGCGCAGGTTGAGCGCTCCCCAGGCCCGCTCCCTGCGCGCCAATTCCACCAGCGGGGGTTGTGGGCACAGGGGGAGGCGTTGCGTGAGGGGTTTCCATTGGAAGGTGAAGGAACGCTGGCGCAGAGAAGCATGTTGTCGCAAAAACTCCCGAACGGCCGTGTCGGCCTGCGCGGAGACGCCGGGCGCCAGGGGCTGCGCCAGAAGCCCCACACTGAACCACCAGGCCACCAGCCCCAGAGATGCCAGAACAGGGCGGCGCTTCATCCGACTCGATCGAACCACAGGTACACCCGGCCTTCTTCATCCAGGGCCACGTGGCTCACGCCGTCAGGAGTCTTCACGCCCGCCGGAATCGGGTGAACGTTCATCGGACGACATCCCAGCCAGCCTTCGGGCTGGAGGGTCAGGGCTTGCTCACCCAGGCGCAGGGTCAGACGGATATCGGCCGGGGCGTCCTGTTCAAGCGTGAGGGGAACGTCGGGACATTGGGCTGCGCTCACGGCATAACGTTGCCCTGCCATCGTGAAGGCCATGCAACTCATGCGTCGCAGGCTGCAGGGCAGGCAGATCCGATAGCCTTGCAAGTGAACCACCACACTGCCGCCCAGACGATTGAGAACCCGGCCTGCGGTGTGCAGTTCCTGGGGCGTGAGTTCCAGCCCGGTCCATTCGATGAACACCAGCAAGCCCCGCGACTCCACCCGGATACCGCGGGAGCGCAGCGCCAAGGGTTGCAGTTGCTGCAAGCCGCGCACGATGTCCTGGTCGGCCCAGGCATCGTCCACCTGGTGGTGGGCCTGGTTGTACAGGTTGCGCAGCGGAACCTGATCGAGGCGGCAGGTGCGGTCTTGCAACTCCGCCAGAACGGCATCGAGCGCGCGCCGCGAGCGGTCATCGGTGCGCAGGTTCAGCATGCGGGCGTGCTGCAGCAAGTCGAGTCCATGCTGGCGCATGGGGTTGGCGGATGTCGAGTCAGAAGACAGGGTGCCAAAACCCGTGATGGCAGGTGCTGACGACGATGTCGTGACCAGGCTGTCCCAGGCCGATGGGGCCGAGCCCATTGATACAGCGGACGTTAGCTGGCGTCGCCATTCTGCCCACTGCGGCAGTGACTGCTGAGGGTCGGGGCGCGAGCTGGCCTGTGCGAACTCTTGCAGGGTGCGCTCCAGGGCATGGACGATGTCCTGAGCCAGACTCAGCACGGTGGGGTGGCCGAGAGACAACTCCTGTGCCAGGGCTTGCAGCACATCGGCCTGCGCAGTCAGACTCAGTCGTGAGAGGGCTGTGACCAGATCCAGCGCATGCAGGGCTGCCTGAGGCATGTCCTGTAGCGGTCGCCCCAGGCTAAGACGCAGTCCATCCAGGGCTCGCTCGGCGTCGGCCAGGAGCAAGGCCAGGTGATCGTGCCGTGTGGTTTCGGACATGCTTCAGGGGCGCAGACCCAGGAACTGGTCGATGTGGGTGGGGCGTCCCGACGGTGGCTGATCCAGACTGCGTGCCAACAGGGTGCGTGCCTGTTCGAGCTGTGTCAGGGCCGTTTCCAGCAGGGCGCGCCAGGGGGCATAGGGGTCTTGCGAGGCCAGGTGCTGCCGATATTGCTGGAGCTGATCGCGTCGCACGGTTTCGGTGGTTTGCAACTCGTCGAACAACTGGCGCAGACAGGAGTCGAGCTGGCGATATTCGTCCGACAGCGGGTGCAAGTCGTAAGCCAGTGCTTCCAGCGGGTCCCCGCGTCCAAACTTGACCTGGAGGTTGACCAGGCGCGCTTGCAAGGATTGCATGTGCTGGTTGAGTTCTGATTGACGCGCCAGCATGGGCTGGAGTTCAGGGCTGATGTGGTCCAGCCGAGCCGCATCGGTTGCCTCGGCGTGAGGACGTTGTTCGGTCACGGGTTGCCAGGCACGTTGCAGCGTCTCGAGGGCATCGCACAGGGCGTCAATGGCCTCGGCCGCCTGTTCGGCCTCGTCGCGCCGAATGAGCAAAACAGACAGCCATAACTTGCTCGATGCCTGAATTTCCTCGACGCCCAGTTGCCAAGCGCGCCACGCAGACAGCATGCCCATGACCAGCAGGACACAAGCGCACAACAGCGTTGCGGCCATATCCACTTCATAGCCCAGCCGCAGCCTGCCGGTGAGGGAGGCCCAACTGCCCATCAACCACAAGGTCGTGGCGATGAGGCAGGCGCTTGCGCCCCAACGCCATAACCGAGGATGGGACAGCAGGGGGGGTGTGTGATCAGCGCGAGCAGGGTTCATGTGGCTTGCCGTGGTGTCCAGGTGGGCCATGGCACACCATCAAAATGGATGTGTCCGGCCACCGAATCCCCCCGGAAGGGGCCGCGGATACCTTCGACTCGGCAGCCCACACACGGCGTATACGGTTGAGACTCGTGGCCCGAAGGCTGAAAGGCCACGACCCATGGGCCATCCTGCCCGGACGTGTCGGCGGCGATGGGCAGCGGCTGTGTGGACTCGAACTGGTGAGGCAGCCATTCGGTCAATGGCATCAGAAACACCGGGACACCCGCATGCACCTCAACATCCAAGGGTGCGATGGCGGTGTCGGCATGACGTTTAATTTGAGTACTAAAGACCGCGTGTATGGCGGCCGTGGGGAAGGCGACCCGCATGTCGCCGATCCAGACACCCAGCCATTCGGGGTGATGCAACTCGGCAAGTGGGGGCGTGGGGGACATGTCGGGAAAATTCTAAATTATTTACAATGATATGTGACGTGCGCTATTATGAAAAAGTGACAACTTCGAGAAGTGCGTCTCGTGTCTCAACTTTTCGTCAGTCCCTCTGTCTCAGGCGATGCGGACAACTGGCCCAACTATGGCTACATCTGAATCGACCTCATCTCCCTTAACTGAAGCCCTGTCCCCGGGCTGGCAGTCTCAAATCAAGCAACGGTTTCAGGCCATGAGCCTGAACCAACGCGTCATGTTCGGCCTGGGGGTGGTGGTCATCGCGGCCCTGCTGGTCTTCTCGGCGATCTCGACCCGAAGCCAACAGGGCTTTCGTGTGTTGTATTCCAACGTCAGTGATGCGGATGGTGCCGCCATCATTGCTTCTTTGCAGCAAATGAACGTGCCCTACCAGTTCACCGAAGGGGGCGCGGCCATCATGGTGCCGCAGTCCGCGGTGTACGAGACCCGCTTGAAATTGGCGGGGCAAGGCCTGCCCAAGGCGGGTAATGTGGGCTTCGAGTTGCTGGAAAACCAGAAGTTCGGGACCAGTCAGTTCGTCGAGCGCATCAACTATCTGCGTGGCCTGGAGGGCGAACTGGCGCGAAGCATTTCTTCCCTGGGTCAGGTGAAGTCGGCGCGGGTCCACCTGGCCGTTCCCAAGCAGACGGCGTTTGTGCGCGAACAAGAGCACCCGACCGCCTCGGTGGTGGTGAAACTGCATGCAGGGCGTGTGCTCGACCCCGCGCAGGTCGGGGCCATCTCGCGTCTGGTCAGTTCCTCGGTGCCGGGCATGCAGTCGCAGGATGTGTCCATCATGGATGCCGATGGCGGCATCGTGTCACCCAACCCCATGCGCCAGGCGGGCCTGGACGCTTCGCAAATCAAGTACACCGCCGAACTGGAGTCAGCGCTGACTCGACGTCTCGCCGTCATCCTGGAGCCCTTGGCCGGCAAGGACGGATTCCGCGCCGAGGTCACGGTGGACATGGACTTTGACGAGCGCGAAAAGACCTCCGAGACCTACAGCAAAAATTCCCCCCCCAATGCCCAATCGATTCGCAGTCAGCAATCGATCGATTCTGCGCCCGGACGTGGCACCAGCGGCGGCATTCCAGGCTCGCTCACCAACCAGCCCCAGCAACCTGCCGAAGCGCCGATCGTGAACGAGGTGGCGACGCCGGCCAACGCCGCCAATGCCACCACGCCGCGCAACCTGCGCGCGCCCGGTGAAGTGGAGACCGGGGTGTCGGTCAGCGAAAGCGGGCCACTGCGTAGCGAGCGCACCGTCAACTACGAGGTCGACCGCGCCATTGAACGTCTCAAGTCGAGCAAGGGCAACGTGCGCCGGGTTTCGGCCGCGGTGATCCTGGATCACAAGACGTCGGCTGGCGCTGCGGCCAAGGTGCCCTTCACGCCGCAGGAAATTGTTCAGATCACCAGTCTGGTCAAGGACGCCATCGGGTTTCAGCAGACCCGCGGCGACACGGTCAGTGTGGCCAATTTGCCCTTTTCTATGGAGGCCCCTGTGGAAACCCCCGCCTGGACCCCTGAGCTCACCTCTCAGTTGCTGAGCTATGGCGCCATCGCCCTGGCCGTGTTGTTCGGCTACTTTGCCGTGTTGCGCCCGCTGCTGCGACCGCCGCCACCGCCCGCCCCTGTGGTGGAGCCCGTGATGCCCCCTGCCGAGCCTGCGGTGCCCGCTCTGAGCGCTCGTGAGCGCTTACGACAGGAAATTGCTGAACGTGATGAAGAGTGGGCCTTGCAGGAAGAGGCCTGGAAGGCTGAGGCTGACCAGCGCGAGCGCATGGCCCGTGCCGAGGCCGAACGCGAGGCAACCCGGGAAAGCCAGAGCAAGCGCCTGTACGACGAGTTGCTGGATTACGCGCGTGGCTATGTGACCCAGAACCAGGAGAAGGCGGCCTTCTTGCTCCGTGCCTGGGCGGCTGAATCCAAACCGGGTTCGGGAGAGCGCTCATGAATGACGCCGTGATGTCCCCTTCTTTCAAGCCCGAGGCCATTGGTGGCGCTTTGCGAAAAGGCATGCAGCGCCCGGATGCGCTGGCGGCCAGCCAAAGCGGCCTCGATGGTGCAGCGCGTGTGGCCATTTTGCTGCTCTCCATCGGGCCGGAAGCCGCGGCCGATATTCTGAAGGTGTTTTCGCCGCAAGATGCACAGCGTGTCTCGTCGCTGATGTCATCGGTGAAGACACTGGAGCGCGATGTGCTCATCCAGGTCTTGCAAGAGTTCAAGGCCGTGACCGAGCACGACCGCGAGGTCCCGTTTGACCCCGAAGGCTTCATGCGACAGATCATGACCCGGTTCACCGCAGAAGCGGGTGAGCAGGGATGGCGGATCGATGATGAAATTGCCCGCAATCTGCCGGCGCTCGAAACCCTGTCCAAACTCAGGCCCGAATTGCTGCACCGTTACCTGACCACGGAGCACCCGCAAGTGGTCGCGACGCTGCTGGCCCTGGTGCCGCCTGAATTGTCAGCCGAGGTGCTGGACATGTTCGAACCCACCGAGCGCGATGAGTTGGTCTTGCGTGTGGCCTTGCTCGACCGTGTCAACCCCAATACCCTGGGTGAGCTCAATGAAGTGCTGGAACGCGCGCTCTCGCCCGATAACCTGGCCCAACTCAGCGGGGTGGGCGGCGTGCGACCGGTGGTGGAAATCCTGAACAACTTTTCGGGCGACTCGGACAAGCAGGTGTTGGCCGCCATCCGCCTGCATGACCCGCGCTTGGCCGACGATATCTCCAGCAAGCTCTTCACTTTCGAGGACTTTGCGCAGATCGAGCCGACCGAATTGCAAAAGTTGCTACCCAAAGTGGCCCTGGACACGCTGGCCGTGGCACTCAAGGGCGCGCCACCGAGCCTGCGGGACTTGTTCATTGCCAACATGACCCAGACCATGGCGGCCAACTTGCGCGTGCAAATGGACGGGCTGCCGCCGGTGCGCGTGCAGGAAGTCCAATTGCAGCAACGTGCCATCGTGCGCACCGCGCGTCAGCTGGCCGATCAAAATGAGCTGTCGCTCGACCGCTCGGGCGCGCCAGGCACTGCGGCGACGGCTTGAGCCGGGACACGAGA
>CANFMY010000119.1 GCA_947448375.1 Comamonadaceae bacterium
CCATGCGCCGGTGATCGTCACCTTGGCGTGAAGCCCGGGGCATTCCGGCTCGCGTGAAGCGTAGCCAAACGATTGTCATAAACGATCGTCACAAACGCTAGCAACAACCGGTCGCACCCAACGGTCGCACCCAACGCTCGCACCTGGCCCTGGCACCAGACGGTCGCCAGGCCCGGGGACTCAGTCGAGACCCAGTTCCTGGATCTTGCGGGTGATGGTGTTGCGTCCAATGCCCAGTTTGTGCGCAGCCTCGATTCGACGTCCCCGCGTGTTGACCAGCGCCGTCGCAATGAGTCGCCCTTCAAAGCGACGCGTCAGCACGTCCCACACATCGGTGCGCCCCGATGCCAACAAGGCCATGGCCTCCGCTTCGAGGCCGTTTTCCCAGTCGGCCCCGGGCATGTTGAGCACCACGGGTGTCACGTTGTCACCCACGGCAGAGGCCGCAGCAGCCGGTGAAGCCAGCGCGGCACGGCTCTCGCCGCCCGAGAAAGGCAAGGCCACTCCACCCGCTTCGATCGCTTCATGAGAGACACTCAGGGTGCCACCCTCGTTCGGGGTGTGCACCACAGCGGGGTCGCCTTTGATGTGCGCGCCCGTGGTCACCTCGGGCGGAAGGTCTTTGGGTTCGATCACCTGCGCCGGCGCCATCACGGTCAGCCAGTGGCAGACGTTCTCGAGTTGCCGCACGTTACCGGGAAAGTGAAATTGCATCAGCAGCGCCATGGCGGCATCGCTGATGCGTTTGGACTCCACGCCGAGTTGTTGAGCCGAGCGCTGCAGGAAATGTCGCGTGAGCATGGGCACATCCTCGCGTCGCTCACGCAGCGCGGGCAGACGCAGGCGAATGACGTTCAAGCGATGGAACAAGTCTTCACGGAACCCCCCTTCACGCACCCGTTGCTCCAGGTCCTGGTGGGTGGCGGCGATGACACGCACATTGGCCTTGATCGCGCTGTGCCCGCCCACACGGTAGTAGTTGCCGTCGCTGAGCACTCGCAACAAACGGGTTTGCAAGTCAAACGGCATGTCGCCGATTTCATCCAGAAACAGCGTGCCCCCTTCGGCCTGCTCAAAGCGACCGCGACGCATGGCCTGCGCACCGGTGAACGCACCGCGCTCGTGACCAAAGAGTTCGCTCTCGAGCAAATCCTTCGGAATTGCCGCGGTGTTGATGGCCACAAACGGCCCACTCGCACGAGGCGAATGCTTGTGCAGCGCACGCGCCACCAACTCCTTGCCGCTGCCGGATTCACCCGTGATCATCACGGTCACCTGGCTTTGGCTCAAGCGACCAATGGCACGAAACACATCCTGCATGGCCGGCGCCTGGCCCAGCATCTCGGGCGTTTCCTCCAGGGCCACGGCGCTCACTTCCTCGCGCTGACTTTCCTCCACCGCACGGCGAATGAGTTCGACAGCCTTGGGAAGATCAAAGGGTTTGGGCAGGTATTCGAAGGCGCCGGTCTGAAAGGCCGAAACGGCACTGTCCAGGTCCGAGAACGCGGTCATGATGATCACCGGCAGGGCGGGCAAGCGTTCCTTGACCTTGCCCAGCAAATCCAGCCCCGACCCGCCGGGCATGCGGATATCGCTGACCAGCACTTGAGGTCCTGGTTCATCACCCGGGTGTTCCAGGGCCTGCAGCACTTCGCGCGGACTGGTGAAGCTGCGCGTGGGCAGGCCCTCGCGCATCAACGCCTTTTCCAGCACAAAGCGGATGGACTGGTCGTCATCCACTATCCAGATCGGTTTCATAGCAGCCATTCGGTTACGTCATCTCGGCACACAGGGTCACAACGGAATCATGATCTTGAAATCGGTGTGGCCCGGCTCGCTGTCGCACTCGATCAACCCTTTGTGTTGTTGCACAAAGGTTTGTGCGAGGTTCAACCCCAAGCCCGAACCACCATCGCGACCGGATACCAGGGGACTGAACAGCCGGTCCTTGATTTCTTCAGGAATTCCAGGACCGTTGTCGATGACATGCAATTCCAATGCCAGACGATGCCGTTGTTTGGCAATCGTGACCTGGCGTGCAATGCGTGTGACCATCGTGATCGTGGCGTCCTCGCGGGCAATGCGCTCGCTCAGCGCCTGCGCTGCGTTGTGCGCAATATTGAGAACCGCCTGAATCAACTGCTCCTTGTCCCCCTGGAACTCGGGCAGTGAAATGTCATAGTTGCGGATGACCTGCAAGCCCCGCGGAAATTCGGCCACGATGAGCGAACGCACCCGCTCACACACCTCATGGATGTTGACCGGCCCCACCACGTGCGGACGACGGTGTGGCGCGAGCAGCCGGTCCACCAGGGTTTGCAGCCGATCGGCTTCACGCACGATCACCTGGGTGTATTCGGTCAGGTCGCGCGACTCGATTTCCATTTGCAGCAACTGCGCGGCTCCCCGGATACCGCCCAGCGGGTTCTTGATTTCGTGCGCCAGGTTGCGGATGAGTTCCTTGTTGGCCTGCGCCTGATCGATCAGCCGCTCTTCGCGGTCTTGTCGGCTTTGCTGCTCCAGCGGCAGCAACTCGATGAGCACCTCGTCGGCGGCATCGGTGGGGGCCACGATCACGTGCACCGGAATGGGGTCCTGACCGACGCGCACCAGATGCGCGTCATACCGCAGCGCTGAAAATGCACCACCTTGGGCACCGGTGAGCGCATTGGCCGCTTCCTGCGGATCCACGAAGAGATCTTGCAAGCGTGATTGCTCCAGCGCCCGCAGACCCATGCCCAGGACATCCTCGGCCGCAGCATTGGCAAACACCACCTGACCATCCGGCCGCGTGAGCAACACGATGGTGGCCAGCAGGTTGAACGCCTGGAGTTGCTTGCGACGGGTGGTGGAGAGTGACTTCATGGCTCGGGGGTTCACGTTCAGGGCAGGCGGGCCAGTTCACGCCGCAGCGCCGCCAGATCGGCTTCGGTGCGATGGAGTTGCTCGCGCAACGATGCAACCCGTTCGAGGTAGGCGGCAGAGCCCACGGGCTGCTGCAGCGTTGCGACGGGTTGTCCCTGGTTCCACTGACGCTGCAACTGTTGCCACCGCTCCTCCTGTTCGCGCAGTTCTGCCTGTAGCAGCATGCGTGCCTGCTGCGGGGACGCCGGGGCCGCCGACTGGGTCGCAGGGGGTGCAACCGCACCTGTGGCGCCCCCTCGCGCGAAGGACGATGACCCCGCCGTCGGACTTGCGTTGACGCGTGTGCCCTCCACCACCGTGGGGGAAACCGAGGCCAGGCGCTCGCAGGCCTGGCCAGGTTGCGGCTGGTTGGTGAACAGCTGACCACAACGCCAGACCTGGGCAGGCGAAGCCGGCTGGGCCAGGGCCCCAGCGACTCCCAGCGCGACAACAACCACGAGGGGCGTCACCACATGGCACCTCACAACACGCAGCTTCATGGCAAAAAAAAGGGACGGCCCAGCCGTCCCTTCTGTGGTCGACAAGTCGACTCGACCTGACGCATCAGAGCGAGTAGTACATGTCGTACTCGACCGGGTGCACGGCCATGCGGAAGCGGGTCACTTCAGCCATCTTCAGATCGATGTACGCATCGATCATGCTGTCGGTGAACACGCCACCCTTGGTCAGGAAGGCACGGTCCTTGTCAAGGTACTCGAGGGCCTGGTCCAGGCTGTGGCACACGGTCGGCACCAATGCGTCCTCCTCGGGCGGCAGGTGGTACAGATCCTTGGTGGCGGCTTCGCCCGGGTGGATCTTGTTCTCGATGCCGTCCAGACCCGCCATCATCAGTGCAGCAAAGCACAGGTAGGGGTTGGCCATGGGATCGGGGAAACGGGCCTCGATACGACGACCCTTGTCAGACGCCACGTGAGGAATGCGGATGGAGGCCGAGCGGTTGCGGCTGGAATAGGCCAGCTTCACCGGGGCTTCAAAACCGGGCACCAGACGCTTGTAGCTGTTGGTGGTGGGGTTGGTGATGGCATTCAGGGCACGGGCGTGCTTGATGATGCCACCGATGTAGAACAGGGCCATGTCGCTCAGGCCGGCGTAGCCGTTGCCCGCGAACAGGTTCTTGCCGTCTTTCCAGATCGACTGGTGAACGTGCATGCCCGAACCGTTGTCGCCCACCAGGGGCTTGGGCATGAAGGTGGCGGTCTTGCCGTAGGCATTGGCCACGTTCCACACCACGTACTTCAGCTTTTGCGTCCAGTCGGCACGCTCGACCAGGGTCGAGAACTTGGTGCCGATTTCGTTCTGGCCAGCGCCCGCCACTTCGTGGTGGAACACTTCAACCGGGATGCCGATTTCTTCGAGGATGGAGACCATCTCGGCGCGCATGTCCTGCGTGCTGTCGACCGGGGGCACAGGGAAGTAGCCGCCCTTGACGGTGGGACGGTGACCCTTGTTACCGCCTTCGATGACCTTGCCGGTGTTCCAGGGGGCTTCGTAGTCGTCAATCTTGAAGAAGGCGCCGGACATTTCATTGCCCCAACGCACGTCGTCAAACAGGAAGAACTCGGGCTCGGGGCCGAAGTAGGCGGTGTCGCCCAGGCCGGAAGCCTTCAGGTAGGCTTCGGCGCGCTTGGCGATGGAGCGGGGGTCGCGGTCGTAGGACTTGCCGTCACCCGGCTCGAGCACGTCGCACGACAGAACCAGGGTGGGCTCCTGGAAGAACGGGTCGATGAAAGCGGTGCCGGCATCCGGCATGAGCAGCATGTCCGAGGCTTCGATGCCTTTCCAGCCGGCGATAGAGGAGCCGTCGAAGGCGTGGCCGTCGGTGAATTTGTCTTCATTGAAGGCGGACAGGGGCACGCTCACGTGCTGCTCTTTTCCACGGGTATCGGTGAAGCGGAAGTCAATAAACTTGACTTCATTGTCTTTCACCATCTTCATCACGTCAGCGACGGTCTTGGCCATCAAATTCTCCTGGAGAGGGGGGTGTTACAAAAAGAATCTCGTTGTGGATTGAGCAGTTTTTGTGCCATCGGGCCGCCAGGTGCGCCAGTCCACGCAGAACCTGCAATTGTGCCTGTTTTCCCTCTGACCTTGCTCGACAATGTGCCCTGCCCCTGCAACCAGGCCACCCAGGCGCCCGGAATTGAGGCAGATCAAATTGCACTATATCCGTGCATTCAGGATTTTCGCACCAATTCGGGCCCTAGTTTTGCACCAAAGACGTGCAAATCGGCCAACATGGCAGGATACGCCGGGTTCACCACATCCGGATGGCCTTTGACCCCGAGTTCGATGTGGCGGCCATACTCGGGGTGATCCACGCTGGGCAGGCTGAACACCTTGAGGCCCGCAAAGCGCGCCTCCAGCGCCTCCATCAGCGGGGTGAGCGAAGCCTCCATCGCGCCAAACACGATGACGGACTTCTCGACCCAGGCAGCCCGCTGGAACCAGTGGCCATAGTGGGTGTCCAGCACCCACTCGATCATGGGCCAGGCCATGACCGGGAATCCGGGCACAAAATGTACGGCCCCCACACCGCCTGGCGAGCGGCAGGTGAAGCCCGGAATCTTGTTGTAGGGGTTGGGGATGATCTCGGCGGCAGCCGGAAACACCCCCATGTTCAGACGGTGCACGTTGTCGGCCCGGTCGGGCTCGTAGGGCACGCCCTGTTCGCGGGCCACATCCTGCATGCGCTCGCGAATGAGTCGTTCGGCCTCGGGGTGCAGCGTCAGTTCGACCCCCAGGGCTTGGGCTGCGCACTGACGGGTGTGGTCATCGGGCGTGGCCCCGATGCCACCGCACGAGAACACCAGGTCTGCGCTGTCAAAGGCGCGTCGGAGGGTGCGGGTGATGCGCTCGGGCGAGTCGCCCACGTAGTCGGCATACGCCAGGCTCAGGCCGCGCGCGTTGAGCAACTCGATCACCTTGGGCATGTGCTTGTCGGCGCGCTTGCCCGACAGGATTTCATCGCCCACGATGATGACGCCAATGTCAGGTCGGGGGGCGTTCAAGGGCTGCGAGCCGGCAGCGGACGAAGACTCAGGGGTGGCGCGAGGGGTGTTCATGCGGCAATGCTAGCGCGTCCGCAGGCTGCACGGTTGTCGCCTCGGCAGCGAGCGGCTCGGCGCGCAGGTCACGCAGGGCCGAGAGGGTGTAATGCGCGAACCATAAAGAGGTGAAAGCAAAAATGACCGAGTAGGTCCAGATGGCAAGGGGCAACAGCAACAAAAATGCCGCCGCCATCAAGGCACCTGACGCCCAGAACAGACTGGGCAACGCACTCAGATACCCGGCCACCAACCCCATCAGCAAGAGCGGCAACCGATGACGGCGCAGGATCTCGATGCGCTCCTCGCGGCTGGCATGCTGTGCCAGTGCATCAAAGGCCATCAAGCGGTAGGTGAGCCAGCCCCACACCAGCGGCGGGATGACCATCACCAGGGGAGGCACCAGCCACAACGGCAGCGTCAGCACAAACCCGATGAGCGCCAGCATGGTGCAGCCCAGCGTCCAGCCCAGGCTGGCCAGCAGGCTCGCGCCTTCACGGCGCTCCAGGTGGTGAAAGCGACGCTGGGCCACGAGGTTGACCAGCAGTGGCGTCATCATCCATGACACCGCCAGCAGACTCAGCACCACCATCAACGGCGTGATCGCCAGGATGACCAGGAGCGGCGCCAGGGTCACGAATACATCGGGCGTACCCTGCATGTGCAACCACCCGAGCACCCGTTGCACCCAGGCCCAGGTGACCAGCGTGTCGCGCACCCAGCCGACCGAGGGTTCCCAAAAGTAGTAGCCCCAGCCCAGGGCCAGCGCCACCATCAGCGCCAGGGGCAACAGCGAGTACGCCATCACCCGTGCATGCAGGGTGTAGGCCACCGCACGCCAGAACGAATCGAACATCAAACGCATGGTCAGTCTCATGATGAACTCAGGAGGGCGAGCACGTCGTGCAAGCGCGGCGCGCCCAGGATACCGGGCGAGCGCTGACACTTCAGTGCGGCGGCGGCCGAGGCAAATCGCAAGGCGGTGTGGTCGTCCCAACGCTGCGCCAACGCCAGGCCCAGTGCCCCGTGAAACGTGTCCCCCGCGCCCAGCGTGTCGCACACACCGTCAACGGCGAAGGCGGGCATGTGGTGCACAGGCTCGCCCCGCCGCTGCCACAGCACACCGCGCTCGCCCAGGGTGACCAGCAGCACCTGAGGCCCCTCGCCCACCCGTGACCACATGCGCGCCAAGCCCAGCGCAGGGTCGCCCGGTTGGTGCACCGCCAGACCGGGCTCGGAAAACGCCACCCAGTCGGCCAGCGGCAGCAAGCGCAACACATCGCCTGCTGGCGCCACATCGCCATCGAGCAGGCTGATCACGTCGCGTCGGCGCGCCTCGTGCAGCGCCGCCTGCGCCCAGGTGACGCACCGCGGGTCGGTCAGCAACACCTGGGTGTCCGCCAGCCAGGCGGGATCGAAGGGGGGCGGTGACGTGAGGGCACTGCCCCGGTGGTTGAAGATCATGCGCTCGCCGCGCGCATCGATGACGATGGTGGAGACCGAACTGGTCTGACCGGGCGTGGGGGTGAGCCCCCGGGCATCGACGCCCTCCTGGTGGAAGTGAGCCCTGAACACGGCTGCCGAGGCGTCATCACCCACGGGTCCGGCAAATCGCACGTGCGCGCCCAGGCGGGCCAGGGCCACAGCGGCGTTGGCGGACATGCCGCCCACGCCCTGGTGAAAGGTGTGCGCCGGAGTCTTGGTGGGGTGCGCCGGGAAGGCCTCCACACCAAAGGCCAAATCCAGGGCCACATGGCCCACGCACAGCAACCGCGGCGACAGTTGCAGGCTCGGCAGCACGTCAGCGCGAGAGGAGCCAGACGAGGGCGGCCAGCACCGCGGCACCTGCCCCCCACATCCAGACATTGGAGGCACCTCCCGCCGGGGCGGCAGGCGTCGAGGCGGCGTCAGCCGAGTCGCCGGTATCCGCTTCAGCCGAGCTGGCAGCAAAGCGTTCTGCGGCTGCAGCGTCAAAGCGTTTGAAGAAATCCTCGGCCAGCGACTTGGCAGCCCCGTCGATCAGGCGCTGGCCCAGCTGGGCGATCTTGCCCCCCACCTGCGCGTGCACGGTGTACTGCAACTCGCAGCCCGTGTCGTTGGGCACCAGGGTCACGCTGGCCGTGCCCTTGCCAAAACCGGCCACACCGCCCTGCCCTTCAAAGCTCAAGGTGTAGCTGGCTGGCGGGTTCAGATCAGCGAGCTGGATCTTGCCGCTGAACTTGGCCGACACCGGCCCGATCTTGAGCGCCATGCCCACGGCAAACTGGTTTTCGCCCGTGCTCTCGAGCTTGTCGCAGCCGGGAATGCAGGCCTTGAGAATGGCAGGATCGTTGAGGGCCTCCCACGCCTGTTGCTGGGTGATGGCGAGGGAACGGCTGGCTTGCATGTCCATGGAACAAAACTCCGGAATTCAGGTCGATCGGTAGAAAGCAGGCACCCCACCAGCGAGGATGGCGCGCCGCTGCAGACCCGGGACGTCAAGGCCGCGCCTCACGTCTGCAGCAAACGCTGCAAGCTGAGCGCCAGGGACTGCAAAGAGTCGAGATTATGAACCGGGAGCATCGCGTCCACCTGCCGGTTCATGACACGGGCCCCACGGGCCAGGGGTTGATAGCCCTCGAAGCGCAGCATCGGGTTGAGCCACAGCAAGCGACCGGTGTGGCGCTTGAGTCCGCTCAGGGCGGCCTCGAGTTCGGCCGGCTCGCCGGTATCGAGCCCATCGGTGATCACGAGCGTGACCGTGCGCCGCCCCACCAGCCGGCGCGCGTGGTGGCGCAACAGGCTGTTGAGCGCCGGGCCCCATCGCGTACCGCCGGCGAAATCGGGAATGCGTTGCGAGGCCTCGGCCAGCATGCGGTCGGTGTCGGCCTGGCGAAAGGCCCCGGTGAGGTCCGTGAGCGCCGTGCCGATGGCAAACACGTCGCGACGCCTCGCGTCGCGCGTGGCGGCGTGCAGGAACGCCATCAGCAATCGCGAGTAGCGCTCCATGGAACCCGAGACATCGATCAGCACCAGCAAGGGCAGCGGCTGCTCGCGGCGACTGCGTCGAGGCACGCGCAGCACCTCACCCTCCAGTCGCGCCGCCTCGCGCAGCGCACGGGGCCAGTGCGGCTGGCTGCCCCGTGTGCCGGCACGCGTGCGACGACCCGGGTGCTGGGGCAGCACGCAACGGATATCACGGGCCCAGCGCTCCACCTGCCGGTATTCCCAGGCGTCAAGGGTGCGGAAATCGGCTTGCTGAAGACGCTCGCGCTGACTGGCGCTGAAGCGGGCATCGGT
This sequence comes from Comamonadaceae bacterium, assembly GCA_947448375.1. GTDB lineage: Bacteria > Pseudomonadota > Gammaproteobacteria > Burkholderiales > Burkholderiaceae_C > Limnohabitans. The sequence goes on from CANFMY010000119.1 coordinate 9,249, forward strand.
GGACGGGTTGTCGTCGGCATTGTCGGCGGGGTCGTCGGTGGCGGACTCCGCTGCCAGCGCAGCCGGAATCAGGGCATCGAGGGCGCGCTGCGGGGCGGGTGTTGCGTCCAGATCCGCGCTCGGGGACAGGGAGGTCGGCGCGAGCGGCAAGCCTGGCGCGGCGGGGGCCTGAAAATAGCGGTTGAAGAGTTCGCGAAACACGGCGCGATCGCTCTCGCGGCTGACCAGCACCGTCTCGAACGCGGCCGACACATCGTCCCGGCTCGACAGATTCACCCAGCGCATCGACTCCAGCGCCAATGCAATGCGCGAGCTGTCCACCGGCACACCGGCCCGCCGCAAGGCCCGTCCAAAACCCAGCAGGTTGTCGGCCACCGTCATGGCGCAGGCCTTCAGGCGGGTTGCAACACCAACGAGGCTGCCCGCGTCAGTGTCTCGATGTCCTCGCGCTGCTTGTAGAGCAGCCCGGCGGTCTGGGTGAGCACCTCAGGGTCGATCGATTGCGTGCCCAGTGCCGCGAGGGCACGTGACCACTCCACCGTCTCGGCGATGCCGGGACTGCGCTGAAACTGGTCAGCCCA
>CANFMY010000120.1 GCA_947448375.1 Comamonadaceae bacterium
AATGTGAAACCACGCCGCCGAGATTTGCGTGGCTGCAGACGGAACCCATTTGGTGCCGATTTCCCGATGCAGGCTGGTGGCCGCTCTGAGCGATGGGTTGAACACACCACTTACACCACCACCGCTGGTGCTGTAGGCGGCTTCTGACAGGGTGGGCGTTTCAAATCCCTTGCCCTGGTTCGCATACACATTCCATTGATCTGTCACATGCCAGGTCAACCCCAAGACCGGGCTGGTGGCCTTGTATCGAACTGTGCCCGAGCCGTCACTGCCGTCGCTCAAGTAGTCATCCCGACTTGTCAGGTCCACGCGGCTGCTACGAATGCCCGTGGTGAGTGTCCATCTCTCGGCGATGAACCAGTTGGCCTGTGCAAAAAAATCCTGGTTGCTGGCCTGGTTCCATTCATTGCGGGTGGGGGCTCCGTTTTGTTGACCGGCAGATGCTGTTCCGCCCTGGCGTTGTTCGCCGGCAAAATCTTTGTCGATACCCGCTACCCATTCAAAAGGCACCGCCTGCAGCAGACCTTTGCCCTTGAGTTGCACCCCCCATCCGTCATAGCGACGCTCCAACCCCACCCAGGTGTTCAAAGACTGATATTGCAAATTGCTGCGCGTGCCCCCATAGACGCGTGCCATCAAACTCAAATCACGATCGATCTGATGATCGAGCACCAAACCCAGCTGATCTTGCTTGACCGTCTTGCGGGTATTGCGCGCGATGGCATTGTTTCCAGCCGCTGACGGGTTTCCGAGATCCCCCACCTTCAACCCCAACGGGTCCTTCGCATACGGCATGTCAAACATGTTCACCACCAGCTTCCAGCGTGTGCCCGGTTGGCTGTCCAGGGTGATCACGCTGTTGAGTTGCTGGCGTCGCGTGTCGCTTTGCTCGCGGTACCCGTCAATGCCAAAGGTGCTGTAGTCCGCCACGATGCCCACTTGTCCGGTGCGCCCGCTCACTTGCCAGTCGGTTCGCGTTTGTCCATAAGAGCCCACGAACACTTGGTTGGACAATTCAGGCTGCGCAGAGGCCTCGCGTGTGAAGGTCTGGATCACTCCACCCGAGGCATTGCCATAAATCTGAGCCAGCGGGCCGGTCAGCACCTCGATGCGGTCGGTGGAGGTCAGGCTCACGGTGGAGGCCTGGCCTTGTCCATCCGGCGTGGTGGCCGGAATTCCGTCGGTGATGAGTCGAATACCGCGCAGGCCAAAGGGCGCTCGTGCGCCAAAACCGCGGATGGAAATCTGGACGTCTTGCGCGTAGTTGTTGCGGTTGAGTGCCACGACACCAGGCACTTGTTGCAGCGCGTCAGACAGATTGACCTGCATGCCCGTGCGCAGCACCTGCGCGTCCAGGGCGTGGACAGACCCGGGCGCGTCAAACTGCCGTTGCTCGATGCGGCCACTTTGCACCTTGACGTCCGGCAACGTGGTCTCGGGCGTTTGTGCCATGGCGACGGCAGAGACGCTGCCCCACAGGGCCCAGCCCCAGTGACTGCGATGCTTCATGTCAGGGGGCTGTCTGCGCCAGGTAATGGGCAATTGCTTGCAAATCTGCATCACTGATGCCGTACAGCGAGGCCGTCATGATGGGGTCTCGCCCCACCGACTGGTTGGCTTTCATGGACCGCATGGTGTGCAGCAGATAGTCCTCGCGCTGGCCTGCCAGGCGAGGCATTTGCTCACGGCCCACGTAGTTGGGCAGATGGCAGATGCCGCAGCGCATGTCCTTGGACAGGGTCTCGCCGCGCGCATACAGCTCTTGTCGTCTGGCGGCAGTGGGCTTGGCCACCGGTAGCGCGGCGTAGTGTTGTGCCAGTGCGGTGAGTTCAGCGTCGGGCACGTTGTTCAGCTGGCCCTTCATTTGCGGAATGTCCCGCATACCTTCGCGAATGAGCACCAACTGGTTTTCCAGAAAAACCTTGGGTTGCCCCGCCAGCGAGGGGATGTCAGGGATGACGGAGTTGCCCTGAGCACCATGGCAGGCGCCACACAGGGCCACGCGGCTGGCAGGCGCCTGGCCCCAGGAAAAAGGGGTGGCCAACAAGGCCACCCCCAGGAAGGCCCAGGCCTTCCGGATGTTGAACACAGGCATGAAGTTACTTGCTGTAAGACACTCGGTAGATCACGCCCATTTGCTCGTCAGACACCAGCACCGAGCCATCGGCCATTTGGTGCAGGTAAGCCGGACGGCCCCAGAAGGTTTGATCGGCTTCGTTGGAGAAGCCGGTCATGAAGGGCTCCACCTTGGCGTTCTTGCCATCGGCGTCAGCACGCACCATCACCACGTCGTGGCCGATTTTCTTGGTGCGGTTCCACGAGCCCTTGCGTGCGTTGAACAGCACGTTGCGGTACTCGGGAGGGAACATGGTGCCGGTGTAGAACATCACGCCCATCGTGGCAGCGTGGGGGCCCATGAGGGCCACGGGTTGCTCGATGCCATCACACGGCTTGATGCGCTTGACGTCCGGGTCCGGCAGGTTGCCCTGGTGGCAGCTGGGGAAGCCGTAATGGCCACCCACCTTCAGGCGGTTGATGGTGTCGTGGGGGGTGTCGTCACCCAGCCAGTCGCGACCATGGTTGCTGAACCACAGTTCCTTGGTTTGCGGGTGCCAGTCAAAGCCCACGCTGTTGCGCACGCCGCGGGCCAGCACTTCCATGCCGGAACCGTCGGGGTTGTAGCGGCGGATCTGCGCGTACTCGGCACTCGGCGGCTCACAGATGTTGCAAGGGGCACCGAAGGGCACATAAAGCTTGCCATCCGGACCGAAGGCCACGTATTTCCAGTTGTGGTGCTTCTCGGGCGGAAAGTTGAAGTTGGCGGTCAGGTCGACCGGCGCGACGTTGGGGTTCTTGTCGATGCCATCGAAACGCAGCACCTTGTCCACGGCCACCACGTACAGCGAGCCATCCTTGAAGGCGGCTGTGGGTTGATCGAGCTTGTCGATGACCACGCGTGAAGTCCGTGTGCTGCCGTTGTCGGTGATTTCATAGATGCGGCCCAACGGACGCGTGCCCACATAGTATTTGCCGCCATCACCGCGTGCGATGGCACGGCTGCCCGGCACGCTGTCGGCCCATACTTCCACCTTGAAGCCCGGGGGAACCTTGATTTTGTCGAGCGGAATGTCGGCGGCCTTGGTAGCCGTCAATTTGGCGGCCAACGGGGCCAGGGTTGAACTGGCCATGCTGTCGGGCATGCCCTGCTTCCAGGCGGGAGGGGGTGCTGCGGCTGTCTGCGCCTGAGCGAGGGCGCTCACCCCGAGGGCCACCACGAGTCCCACCCGTGTGAAAAGATTCAGTGCAAGTTTCAAGACGATCTCCTGGAATATGTTTGTGGGAGCGAGTATTCCCCAGCGCCCGAACAAAGCGGAGTCACCTTTGTAACGCTCGACTTCAGATCGGGGTTATTCCTCGAAAACCGAGGGAAAACCCTGGAGGTCATTCCATGACCTGTGCCAGTGCTCTTGGCGTGACGGGCCTACTTGGACAACATCCGCATCGCCTCTTCCAGCCCCCTGAGGGTGAGCGGGAACATGCGGTTGCCTGTCAGTTGCTGGATGATGCTGATGCTTTGCCGGTATTGCCACACGCCCTGCGGCTCCGGGTTGATCCAGACAAACTTGGGGTAGGCGTGAGTGAGGCGCTGGATCCACTCGGCACCGGGTTCCTCGTTGTTGTACTCCACGCTGCCGCCGGGCTGCAGGATTTCATAGGGGCTCATGGTGGCGTCCCCGATGAAAATCATCTTGTAGTCCTTGTTGTACTTGCGGATGATGTCCCAGGTGGGAAACTTTTCCGCAAAGCGGCGGCGGTTGTTCTTCCACAGGTAGTCGTAGATGCAGTTGTGGAAGTAATAAAACTCCAGGTGCTTGAACTCCGACTTCACCGCCGAGAAGAGCTCCTCCATGCGCTGAATGTGCTCGTCCATGGTGCCGCCCACGTCCATCAGCAGCAAGACCTTCACGTTGTTGTGCCGCTCGGGGATCATCTTGATGTCGAGATACCCCGCGTTGGCCGCGGTGCTGCGGATGGTGTCGTCCAGGTCGAGTTCGTCGGGCGAGCCTTCGCGCGCAAATTTGCGCAGACGTCGCAGGGCCACCTTGATGTTGCGGGTGCCCAGCTCCTGGCTGTCGTCGTAGTCCTGGTACGCGCGCTGCTCCCACACCTTCACCGCGCTCTTGTTGCCACCCTTGCCGCCAATGCGCACGCCTTGCGGGTTGTAGCCGCCGTTGCCAAAGGGTGAGGTGCCACCGGTGCCAATCCACTTGTTGCCACCTTCGTGGCGTTCTTTCTGCTCTTCCAGTCGCTTCTTGAGTGTGTCCATCAACTCGTCCCAGCCCATCTTCTCGATGGCGGCTTTCTGCTCGGGGGTGAGTTCCTTCTCCAGGGTTTTGCGCAGCCAGTCGAGCGGCACGTCCTGGGTGAAGTCGGTCATCAGCTCCACGCCCTTGAAATAGGCAGCGAAGGCACGATCAAATTTGTCAAAGTGCTTTTCGTCTTTCACCAGGGCCGTGCGGCTCAGGTAATAAAAATCGTCCATCGAGCTGGCGTCGCTCGCCGGCCCCACCACCTGGGCCTCAAGCGCCTCGAGCAGCGAGAGGTATTCCTTGACGGACACCGGCAGTTTGGCCGCGCGCAGGGTGTAGAAGAAATCGATCAGCATGGTGGTCGCTCTCTCAGGGGGCTGGCCGTGGGCGCGCCAGTTGATAGTCCAGGTGCGAGCGAACCGCCGGCCACTCGCTGGCAATGATGCTGTACACCACCGTGTCTCGCAAGGAGCCATTGGGTGCGATTTGGTGCGAGCGCAGCACGCCGTCGAGCTTGGCGCCCAGACGCTCGATGGCATTGCGGCTGTCGTGGTTGAACCAGTGGGTGCGAAACTCCACGGCCACGCAGCCCAGCGTATCAAACGCGTGCGACAGCAAGAGACGCTTGCACTGGGTGTTCAGCGCCGAGCGCTGAACGCTTTTGCGGTACCAGGTGGAGCCAATTTCGACACGGTGGTGGGCGCTGTCAATGTTCATGTAGGTGGTCATGCCCACGGCTTGGCCTGAGGTGGGCTCGATCACCGCGAAGGGCAGCATGCTGCCTTGTGTCTGCAGTTGCAGGCGACGCTCGATTTCGGCCTGCATGCGATCGGGTGTGGGGATAAAGGTGTACCAGAGATTCCAGAGTTCGCCATCACGCACAGCCTCCACCAGGTCGTCGTGATGTTGATGACCTAACGGCTCGAGCCTGGCCTGGGGCCCCTCCAGCATCAGCGGGGAAATGTGAATCATGACGCGTCTCCTGGCGGCTTTGAGCGGCCCCGCAGGTGCCGCGCTGCTTGCAGACCCATGCCGCCACCGAGACCCACCAGCGCAATGGCCACCAGGCTAGCGGCGCTGTAGCCCTCGGCAAACAATTCCAACCCAACCAGTCGCCCCAGCCCAAACCCCAACAGGGATCCCACGACAAAGCCGGCCGCGTCGGTCAGACCTTCGATCAGGAGTTGGCGTGTCATGGTGGGGCGCTGGCGTTCAGCGGTTGCGGCTTTGCATGAACACCAGCTTCTCGAAGAGCGTCACATCCTGCTCGTTTTTGAGCAGCGCGCCCACCAGCGGCGGGACGGCCACTTTTTCGTCGGCGGATTGCAGGGCTGACAAGGGGATGTCCTCGGCCACCAGCAGCTTGAGCCAGTCGAGCAGTTCGCTGGTGCTGGGCTTTTTCTTCAGACCGGGCAGGTTGCGCACGTCGTAGAAGGTCTTGAGGGCGACGCTGAGCAGGTCTTTCTTGAGGGTGGGGAAGTGCACGTCCACAATTTGACGCATGGTGTCGGCGTCGGGGAACTTGATGTAGTGGAAGAAGCAGCGGCGCAAGAAGGCGTCGGGCAATTCCTTCTCGTTGTTGGAGGTGATGAACACCAGCGGGCGCGTCTTGGCCTTGATGAGTTCACGCGTTTCGTAGCAATAAAACTCCATGCGGTCGAGTTCGCGCAGCAAGTCGTTGGGAAACTCGATGTCGGCCTTGTCGATCTCGTCGATCAGCAGGGCCACGGGCTCTTCGGCGGTGAAGGCTTGCCACAGCACGCCCTTGACGATGTAGTTCTGGATGTCCTTGACCCGCGCATCGCCCAGCTGGCTGTCGCGCAAACGGCTCACGGCATCGTACTCATACAGACCTTGCTGGGCCTTGGTGGTGGACTTGATGTGCCACTGAATGAGCGGCAGTCCCAGCGCCTGGGACACTTCCTCGGCCAGCATGGTCTTGCCGGTACCGGGCTCTCCCTTGACCAGCAGGGGGCGCTTGAGGGTGATGGCTGCGTTGACCGCCAGTTTCAGGTCCTGGGTGGCCACGTAATTGTCGGAACCTTGGAATTTCATGGTGTTGAGCAGTTGGGGAAAGGCTACGTCTAGCTTACAGGGAGGCTCGGAAGGGATCGATATAATGCGCGGCTAGCGTCAGCCCGTCTGCGCCTATCTTGCCCCTTGTTGCACTTGATTGTCAGTCCAAAATGAACAAGTTATTGTCCTTTGTTTTTGTTTCGCTTGTCGCTTGCGTGACCACCCCGGTTTTGGCGCAAGACGCCCAGGGCGACGCCAAGGCTGGCGAGAAAAAAATTGCCATGTGCATCGGTTGCCACGGCATCATCGGTTATCAGGCCAGCTTCCCCGAGGTCTATCGCGTCCCCATGATTTCCGGTCAAGGGGCCAAGTACATCGCTTCCGCGCTCAATGCCTACAAAAAAGGCGAGCGCAAGCATCCCACCATGCGCGGTATCGCTGATTCCCTGACCGATCAGGACATCGCCGACATCGCGGCTTACTACGCCACCCACGGTGCCGTCCCAGCCGCTCCCGAGGCTGCCAAGGAAGCCACAGGCCCGGTGGCCGAGCTGCTGAAGAAAGGCGCGTGCAACTCCTGCCACGGCGCCAACTACAGCAAGCCCATCGACCCGTCTTACCCCAAGATCGCCGGTCAGCATGCCGACTACCTGTTTGTCGCCCTGAAGTCCTACAAAACCGAAGGCCAGGCGTCCTGGGGCCGTAACAACGGCGTCATGGGCGGCATTGCCAAGCAGTTCACCAACGCCGAACTCAAGCAACTGGCCCAGTACATCGCCAGCCAGCAAGGTGAAATGAAGACGGTGCCGCAGTCGCGCTTTCGCTGATCGGCATGCCGCCGGCGCAGCCGGTGCTCAATGAAAAAGCCAGACCCTGTGTCTGGCTTTTTGCTGTCTGATGGGGTAGGCTGACCACCAGTCAGCCGCCGTGGGTCGCCGTCTGTGGACGTCAGTGGCCGACAGTGGACGACAGTGGCTGGCAGTGGCCGTCAGCCGCCTTCGGTCGCTTTCAACCGCGCTCAGTCAAGCTCAGTCCCGGGTGGCCCGTCGCTGCACGTCGTCGATGTAGGCGGCGCCGTCGGGTGGCCTGCCGCTGCGCTGGCTTTCCCACACCATGCGTCCCAGGCACTCCATGGTTTCGTGGTGCGCCTGGTGGATCGAGTCGCGCCGCGCGGCCAGCAATTCCACCGCCTGGCGGATCCCCCGCGGTTGGTCGATCGAACACTGCTCGCTGATGGACAGGTGCATGGACAGGTGCAGAAAAGGATTCTCCCGGCCTTCCTGCACCTCATACACGCGGGCGACCGCCGCATCGGCATCGGACAAATCGGCGTGGTACTCGGGGTGGCGCTCGATCCACTGGCTGGCCAGGGTTTCCAGCGCATCCAGCGGCTCGCCGGTTTGATGCTTGCGATGCACGCCGCAGAAGAAACGGCGCACATCTTCTTGGGAGGGGGTGAACATGCCCGGATTGTCCCGCATGCGGCATCAGGCAGGGGGCGGCAGGGAAAGTCTGGGGCGGGGACGCGAATCTCCCACGCTACAGCCCCGGTTTGCGGCGCGTCCCATAATAGCTCCCATGATCAACAAGATAGCCCCCTCCATCGAGCAAGCGCTCGCCGGGACTCCCGACGGCGCGGTCGTGGCCATTGGCGGATTTGGCACAGCTGGCATCCCGGCCGAGCTGATTGACGGCCTCATTGCCCAAGGTGCCCGTGACCTCACGCTGGTGAACAACAACGCCGGCAACGCCGAGCATGGCATCGCTGCCCTGCTCAAGACGGGCCGTGTGCGCAAAATCATTTGCAGCTTTCCGCGACAGGCGGACTCGTATGTGTTTGACGAGCTGTACCGCAGCGGCAAGCTCGAGCTCGAGCTCGTGCCCCAGGGCAACCTGGCCGAGCGTCTGCGGGCGGCGGGTGCGGGCATCGGGGCGTTTTTCACCCCCACCGGATTCGGCACCGAGCTGGCGCTGAAGGCCGATGGCTCCCCCAAGGAAACCCGCGAGATCGAGGGTCGTCACTACGTCCTTGAATACCCCATTCGACCCGACCTCTCGCTGATTCGAGCCGAGCGTGGCGATCGCTGGGGCAATCTCACCTACCGCAAGGCCGCGCGCAATTTCGGGCCTGTCATGGCCATGGCGGCCAAGCGCACCGTGGCCACCGTGCACGAGGTGGTGGAGCTGGGTCAACTCGACCCCGAGACCATCGTCACCCCCGGTATTTTTGTGCATCAGGTGGTGCTGATCGATCGCGTGGTCACCCAGGCCGGAGGCATCAAGGCATGAGCTATACCCGTCGCACCAAAGACCAACTCGCCGCGCGCGTGGCGCAAGACATTCCCGAAGGCGCCACCGTCAACCTCGGCATCGGCATGCCCACCACCGTGGGCAACCACATCCCGCCATCGCGCGAAGTGCTGCTGCACAGCGAGAACGGCATTCTGGGCATGGGTCCGGCGCCGGCCGCCGGCCACGAGGACTACGACCTCATCAACGCCGGCAAGCAGCCTGTCACCTTGCTGGCCGGCGGCGCGTACTTCCACCACGCCGACAGCTTCGCCATGATGCGGGGCGGCCATCTCGACATTTGTGTGCTGGGGGCCTTCCAGGTCAGCGCCACCGGTGACCTCGCCAACTGGCACACCGGCGAGCCCGGCGCCGTCCCCGCTGTGGGCGGGGCCATGGATCTGGCCATTGGGGCCAAGCAGACCTGGGTGATGATGGACCTGCTGACCAAGCAGGGCCAGAGCAAGGTGGTGTCGCAGTGCACCTATCCCATCACGGGGCTGGCCTGCGTCAAACGCATCTACAGCGACCTGGGCACGCTGGCGTGCACGCCCCAAGGCCTGCAGATCATTGACCTGGTGCCCGGGCTCAGCCTGGAAGAGCTGAGCCGTATCATCGGCCTGCCCATCGCGACTTGATGGCCCGACTGGATTACCCGGCCTGCGCCGCTCCAGGCGCAGCGCGTGAACGATTTAATTTTTGACGAGGACTCGACATGACCCAAGCCTTCATCTGTGACGCCATCCGCACCCCTTTTGGTCGCTATGGTGGCTCGCTCAGCAGTGTGCGCACCGATGACCTGGGCGCCATTCCGCTCAAGGCCCTGATGGCACGCAACGCCAAGGTGGATTGGCAGGCGGTGACCGATGTGATTTTTGGCTGTGCCAACCAGGCCGGTGAAGACAACCGCAACGTGGCCCACATGGCCAGTCTGCTGGCCGGTCTGCCCATCGAGGTGCCGGGTGCCACCCTCAACCGTCTGTGCGGGTCGGGCCTGGACGCCCTGGGCACTGCAGCCCGCGCCATTCGGGCGGGCGAAGCCGGCCTCATGATTGCCGGTGGCGTCGAGAGCATGAGCCGCGCCCCCTTTGTGATGCCCAAGGCCGAGAGCGCCTTCAGCCGCAGCAACGCGGTGTATG
>CANFMY010000121.1 GCA_947448375.1 Comamonadaceae bacterium
ACCGCTCCGAGCGTGGTGTACCAGGTGGTCAAAGGGGACGACGAAGTCATCATGGTGGAAAACCCCTCCAAGATGCCCGAGCAGGCCCGCATCCAGGAAATCCGCGAACCCATTGTGACGGTGCACCTGTACATGCCCCAGGAGTACGTGGGCCCGGTCATGACCCTGGCCAACCAGAAGCGCGGCGTGCAGCTGGACATGAGCTACCACGGCCGACAGGTCAAGCTCACCTATGAGTTGCCGCTGGGCGAGATCGTGCTCGACTTCTTTGACAAGCTCAAGTCCGTCAGCCGCGGCTACGCCTCGATGGACTACGAGTTCAAGGAATACCGGGCGTCGGACGTGGTCAAGGTGGACATCCTGCTCAACGGCGAGAAGGTCGACGCCCTGTCCATCATCGTGCACCGCACCCAGGCGCAGTACCGCGGACGTGCGGTGGCCGCGAAGATGCGCGAGATCATCAGCCGTCAGATGTTCGACGTGGCGATCCAGGCGGCCATTGGCGCCAACATCATCGCGCGTGAAACCATCAAGGCCTTGCGCAAGAACGTGCTGGCAAAATGCTATGGGGGTGACATCACCCGCAAGCGCAAGCTGCTCGAGAAACAAAAGGCTGGCAAGAAACGCATGAAACAGATCGGATCGGTCGAGGTGCCCCAAGAGGCGTTCCTGGCCATTTTGCAGGTGGAAGACTGATGCCCACACTCACCGCTGCCGTGCTTGCGGCTTTTGTTGGCTATGCCTTCTCCTGGTACATCGGCATGATCGAAGGCAACTTTGCCTTGCTGCTGCTGATGGCCACCACGGTCACCGGGGTCTACTGGGTGGCCGAGCGACTGGTGTATCTGCCCCGCCGGGAAGCGGCGGCCGCTGCCCTGGAGGCGCAGGAAACCCAACGTCAGGCCCAGCTGCGCGGCATGGGCATCGAGCAGGTCGACATCGATCTCGCGCCTGCGCGCGAGGAGGCGCTGCGCCAGCCCTGGTGGCTGGACTGGACCGCCGGGCTGTTTCCGGTGATTGCCGTGGTGTTCATCCTGCGCTCGTTCCTCTTTGAGCCATTCAAGATTCCATCCGGGTCCATGATTCCCACCCTGCTGGTGGGCGACCTCATTCTGGTCAACAAGTTTCATTACGGCTTGCGACTGCCCGTCATCAACCTCAAGATCACCGAGGGCAACCCGGTGCAACGCGGCGACGTGATGGTGTTTCGCTACCCGCCCAAGCCCAGCCTCGACTACATCAAGCGCGTGGTGGGGGTGCCGGGCGACGAGGTGGCCTACCTCAACAAGCAGCTGACGATCAACGGCCAGCCGGTGCCCAAGTCGCCGCTGCCGGATTTCTTCGAGGAAGACAGCCTGCGCTACATCAAGCAGTTCCAGGAAACCTTCCCGACCGGCAGCAGCCCCGAGCAGCCTGGCCCGCCCAAGGCGGTGCGCCTGCTCAACGATGCCGAAAGGCCGGCCTTCATCCCGGGCACCGACGACTTTGCCTTCAAGGACCACTGCCGCTACACCGTGGAAGGCGTGACCTGCAAGGTGCCTGCCGGCCATTTCTTCATGATGGGCGACAACCGCGACAACTCGCTGGATTCGCGCTACTGGGGCTTTGTGCCCGAGCGCAACATCGTGGGCCGGGCGTTCTTCGTCTGGATGAACTTTGGCAACCTCAAACGCATCGGCAGCTTTGACTGACCGGGCGACGGCAGGCGCAGCAACATCATGGTGACGGAAGCATCGGCCCTGGAAGCACTGCAGCAGCGCCTGCAGCATCCATTCGCGGATGCACGCTTGCTGAACCAGGCGCTGACGCACCGCAGTTTCAGTTCGGACCACAACGAGCGGCTGGAGTTCCTGGGGGATTCGGTGCTCAACCTCGCCGTCTCCCGACTGCTCTTCATGCGTTTGAAGGACTTGCCTGAAGGCGACCTCTCGCGGGTGCGCGCCAACCTGGTCAAGCAAGACACCTTGCACCGGCTGGCGCTGGACCTGAACCTGCCGGGCTTGATCCGACTGGGGGAGGGCGAGTTGCGCTCTGGCGGACAACGGCGACCCTCCATCCTGGCCGACGCGCTGGAGGCGCTGATCGGCGCGGTGTTTCTCGATGCCGGCTATGCCCCGGCCGAGGCGCTGGTCACGCGACTGTTCGAGGCAGTCGACATCACCCCCACCATGTCGGCCGCCACCAAAGACCCCAAGACCCAACTGCAGGAATGGCTGCAGGCACGCCGGCACCAGTTGCCGATTTACCGTGTGGTGGGGACGCTGGGCGCCGCACACCAACAAACGTTTGACGTGGAGTGCGAAGTGCCGGAGTTGGGCCTGAGCGAACGCGGTATTGGCGGCTCGCGCCGTGCGGGTGAACAGGCTGCTGCCCAGGCCATGCTGCAAGTGCTGGCACAACACAAGTGATGACGATGACAACTGCAACGGACATTCCCCAGGACGATGGCCCGCCACCCGAGCCAACGAGCGAGGGTGCTGCCGCGCAGCGCTGTGGCCTGGTGGCCATCGTCGGCCGCCCCAACGTGGGCAAGTCCACCTTGCTCAACGCGCTGGTGGGCCAGAAAATCAGCATCACCTCGCGCAAGGCGCAGACCACCCGTCACCGCATCACGGGCATCCGCACCGAGGGGTCAACCCAGTTCATTTTTGTCGACACCCCGGGCTTTCAGACCCACCACAACAACGCCCTCAACCGTTCGCTCAACAAGACGGTGCTGGGTGCGGTGGGGGATGTGGACTTGGTGCTGTTTGTGGTCGAGGCCGGCCATTTTTCGATGGCCGATGCCAAGGTGCTGTCGCTGCTCGCGCGCAACATCCCGGTGATTCTGGTGGCCAACAAGCTCGACCGGGTGCATCGCCGTGGCGAGATTGCTCCCTGGTTGCGTGACATGCAGTCGCGCCATCCGTTTGCCGAATTCATGCCGATGTCGGCCAAGCAGTCCAAAGATATTGAACGCCTGCTGTCGGTGTGTCACAACTACTTGCCCGAACAGCCCTGGTGGTATGGCGAAGATGAGCTGACCGATCGCAGCGAACGCTTTCTGGCCAGCGAAATCATCCGCGAAAAACTGTTTCGCCTGACGGGCGACGAGTTGCCCTACACCTCCACCGTGATCATCGACGCCTTCACCGAAGAGCCGGGCAAGACGGTGAGCCGCATGGTGCGCATCAGCGCCACGCTGGTGGTGGAACGCGATGGTCACAAGGCCATGGTGATTGGCGAGAAGGGCGAACGTCTCAAGCGCATCGGCACCGAGGCCCGCCAGGAGCTTGAAAAGCTCATGGACGCCAAGGTGTTTCTCGAGTTGTGGGTCAAGGTCCGCTCGGGCTGGGCGGACGACGAAGCGCGGGTGCGCAGCTTTGGCTACGAGTAAGTCACGCCAGGCCTCCCGTATCAGCGGCGAACCCGCGTTCGTCCTGCACCGCTACCCCTGGAGTGAGTCCAGCCTGGTGCTGGAAGTTTTCACCCGTCACCATGGCCGTATTGCCCTGATGGCGCGAGGTGCCCGGCGTCCCACCTCCAACTTCCGACCCGTCCTGTTGCCCCTGCAGCCCTTGCGGCTGGATTTCGGGGGCGAGAGCGAGGTGCGCTCGCTCAAGGGCGCCGACTGGGTGGGCGGGCATGTGATGCCGCGCGGCGAGGCGCTCTTGTCGGGCTACTACCTCAATGAACTCCTGATGCGCTTGCTCGCGCGGGACGATCCACACCCGGCGCTGTTCGATCTGTACCGCCAGACGGTGCACGTGCTGGCCACCGACACTGCGCCGGCCATGACCTCGGTGCTGCGGGCTTTTGAACTCGTGTTGTTGCGCGACATTGGCCTGTTGCCGGCCCTGGACCAGCAGACCCTGACCTTGCAGCCCCTGATGGCCGAGCAGGCCTATGAACTGTCGGCCGAGGGCGGCTTGCGGCAAGTCACGCGGGTGCACGACGAACCCGTCGGGACTCGCGGTGTGGTGACGGGACAGGCCTGGTCGGACCTGCACGCGGCGCTGGACAGCCACAGCCCCTGGATGGACACCTTGCGGGTGTGCGCCCACCTGAGCACCGAAGACCGCGGGTCCCTGCAAACCCAGTTGCGCGCCTTGTTGCACCACCACTGTGGTGTGGCTTCTTTGCGTACGCGACAATTGATGGTGGAGTTGCAGTCGCTGTGAGGCGCCGGATGTCAGAATCCGCTGGCCGGCACACCGCTTGACTGCTGCTGTGTATCCCCGACTTATCATCGCCTTGCCATGTCCACCGCGCTGTCCGTCAATCTCAACAAGGTCGCCCTGATCCGCAACACCCGGCACCTGGGCATTCCCAGCGTGACCCGGGCGGCCGCCCTGTGCCTGCAAGCCGGCGCCCAGGGCATCACCGTGCACCCGCGCCCCGATGCGCGCCACATCCGTCTGGAGGATGTGTCGGCACTGTCCACCCTGCTGCGCCAGTGGCCGGGTCGCGAGTTCAACATCGAGGGCAATCCGTTTCACAACCTGATGGATGTGGTGCTGCGCCTGAAGCCTGATCAGGCCACCTTCGTGCCGGACAGCGAGGGCCAGTTCACCAGCGACCATGGCTGGCGTTTCCCGCAGGACGCCGAGCGTCTGCGTCCGGTGATTGCCCAGGCCCGCGCCGCGGGGGTGCGTGTCAGCCTGTTCATGGATCCCGAGCCCGAGCAGATGGCGCAGGCCCGCGCCGTGGGGGCTGACCGCGTGGAGCTTTACACCGAGCCGTACGCCCAGGCGTTTGGCACACCACGGCAGGCCGAGGTGCTGGCCCGCTACCGCGACAGCGCCCGCGCCGCCCGCGCCGCTGGCCTCGGTGTCAACGCCGGGCATGACCTCAACCTGGACAACCTGGGCCCCTTCCTGAGCGGCGTGGGCCAGGTCGATGAAGTGTCGATCGGCCACGCCCTGATCGCCGATGCCCTGGAGCGCGGTTACACCGAGACGGTGCGCGCCTACCTGGGGTGCATCCCGGGGCGGGCATGATTTACGGCATCGGGACGGATATCTGCGATGTGCGGCGCATTCGCGCGTCCCTCGAGCGCCATGGCGAGCGCTTTGCCGCCAAGATCCTCAGCGACCACGAAATGACCACCTGGCGCCAACGCAGCGCGCGCTGGCCCGAGCGCGGTGTGCGCTACCTGGCCACCCGTTTCTCGGCCAAGGAAGCCTTCAGCAAGGCGATCGGCCTGGGCATGCGCATGCCCATGACCTGGCGGCTGTGCGAGGTGGGCAAACTGTCGTCGGGGCAGCCCGTCATCGTGCTGCACGGCGTGCTCAAGGACTGGTGCGAGGCTCGGGGCCTGCACGCCCGCGTGAGCGTGACCGATGAAACCGACTACGCCGCCAGTTTTGTGATCGTCGAGCAGGCTGTGGCAGCGGGCTCGCCCCCCGCATGACCCTTCACGGACGACCTTTTACGGATGGCGACCCCCGCATGACCTGTCACGACGATCGCCCACCGATCACCCGAACCACCCCATGACCCCACACGCTCCCCTCATTCTTGACATCGCCGGCACCGAACTCAGCGCCACCGACCGTCGCCGTCTGGCCCACCCGCTCACCGGCGGCATGATTCTGTTTGGCCGCAACTGGCGCGACCGCGCGCAGCTCACGGCGCTGTGCAAGGACATCAAGTCGGTGCGACCTGACCTGCTCATTTGTGTTGACCACGAAGGCGGTCGTGTGCAGCGTTTTCGCACCGACGGCTTCACCCACCTGCCGCCCATGCGTGTGCTGGGCGAGCACTGGATGCGCGCCGATGAGAAACAGCCAGGGTCCGGTGCGATGGAGGCCACCCGTGCGGCCACCGCTTGCGGATTTGTGCTGGCCAGCGAGTTGCGCGCCTGCGGCGTGGACTTCAGTTTCACCCCGGTGCTCGACCTCGACCACGGCAGCAGCGGCGTGATTGGCGACCGCGCCTTCCACCGCGACCCGCGCGTGGTGAGTGTGCTGGCCAAGAGCCTGATCCATGGCCTGTTGCAGGCCGGTATGGCCTCGTGCGGCAAACACTTCCCCGGCCACGGCTTTGTGCGCGCCGATTCGCACACCGAGATTCCGGTGGACCGTCGCTCGCTCACAGCCATCCTGCAGGACGACGCCATGCCCTATGCCTGGCTCGGTGCATCGGTGGCGAGCGTGATGCCCGCTCATGTCATTTATCCGAAGGTGGACGCGCTGCCCGCGGGGTTCTCCCCGCGCTGGTTGCAAGACATCCTGCGCCATCAGCTGGGCTTCACCGGCGCCATCTTCAGCGACGATCTGTCCATGGAGGGGGCACGACGCTTGAACGGCCGGGTGGTGAGCTACACCGACGCCGCTGTCGCCGCTTTGCGGGCGGGTTGCGACCTGGTGCTGCTGTGCAACCAGAGCACCCCCGCCAGCGAAGGCGGAGGACGGGCGGTGGATGCCTTGCTCGACGGCCTGGCCGAAACCCTCCTCAAAGGCGAGTGGCAGGCCAGCGAGGCGTCCGAGTGGCGGCGCCAGGCGCTGTTGCCACGTTTTGAGGCGCCGCCATGGGAGTCCCTGATGACGCAGCCGGACTACTTGCAGGCGTTGTCCGACTTGCCTTGAGGAGCCTCTGGCTCGGGGTTGGGGTGAATGACCCCGGTGGACTCAGGCGTTCCCGCCACGGGTGGAGGTCACGGGTGTCGACAGGTTAAAATCGACCCTTCGCCGGTGCCAGGACAAGGCCGGCAGTGAGACAACCAAGGAAGTTTTGTGGCGACCAAATCTGGAAAAACCCAAGTCGATTCGACGGGTCTGCGCTTCACCAGCCGGGAAAACGGCTCTCCCTTTGTCGGTATGGGCAAAGTCGGCGAGACCATGTCATGCATCAAATGTGGCCTGCACAAGCCCCGCCGCCTGGGCAGCCAGCGCCGTTTTGCCGGCGGGTTGGCCTTTTTCTGTCACGATTGCAAGCCGCCGCAGCCTAAGTGAGCGTTTGCTAATTGGCGGGGTGCAGGGCTCCGCCGGGTCGTTTTTCAGGCCTCTCTGCGCAACGCCGGAAACAGGATCACGTCGCGGATGCTGGGGCTGTCGGTGAGCAACATCATCAGACGGTCAATGCCAATGCCGCAGCCACCCGTGGGGGGCATGCCGTACTCGAGCGCCCGCACAAAGTCGTGGTCGAAGAACATGGCCTCATCATCCCCACTTTCTTTTGCCGCCACCTGGGCATGAAAGCGTGCCGCCTGGTCCTCGGCGTCATTCAACTCGCTGAAGCCATTGCCGAATTCGCGCCCCGTGATGTAGAGCTCAAATCGCTCGGTCACGTCCGGCCGCGAGTCGCTGGCGCGGGCCAAAGGTGAAATCTCCACGGGGTGCTCGCAGATGAAGGTGGGCTGCCACAGTTTGTCTTCCACCGTTTCTTCAAAGTACAGCACTTGCAGGCTGGCCAGGCTGCGACCGGCGAGCTTGTGCTTCTCTTCGGTGAAGCCGAGTTTGCGCAGGGCGTTGGTGAGCCACTCGCGCTGGTCCACGTACTCGCCCGCCTCGGTGTACTTCAGGATGGCTTCGCGGATGGTCAAGCGCTGGAACGGCTGGCTCAGGTCCACCGGCTGGCCGTTGTAGGTGAGCAGCAGGGTGCCCACGGCCTTTTGGGCCGCGTCGCGCACGAGCTCCTCGGTGAAGTGCATCAGGTCCTGGTAGTTCCAGTACGCTGCGTAAAACTCCATCATGGTGAACTCGGGGTTGTGGCGCACCGAAATGCCTTCATTGCGGAAGTTGCGGTTGATCTCGAACACGCGTTCGAAGCCACCGACGATCAGGCGCTTGAGGTAGAGCTCGGGCGCAATGCGCAGGTACATCTCCTGGTCCAGCGCGTTGTGGTGCGTCACAAAGGGACGGGCATTGGCGCCACCGGGAATCGGGTGCAGCATGGGCGTTTCCACTTCCAGAAAGCCGTGTTGCACCATGAAGTCACGAATACCGCTCACCGCCTTGCTGCGCGCCACAAAGCGCTTGCGCGCGGTCTCGTCGGTCATCAGGTCGACGTAGCGCTGGCGGTATTTGATTTCCTGGTCGCTCACGCCGTGGAACTTGTCCGGCATGGGGCGCAGGCTCTTGGTGAGCAAGCGAATCTGTGTGGCGTGCAGCGACAGCTCGCCGGTGCGGGTCTTGAACAGGCGGCCTTCGGCGCCGACGATATCGCCCAGGTCCCAGTGCTTGAAGTCGTTATAGACCGATTCACTCACGTCGTCGCGGCTGATGTAGATCTGGATGCGTCCGGTGCTGTCTTGCAAGGTGGCAAAGCTGGCCTTGCCCATGACGCGCTTGAGCATCATGCGCCCGGCCACGCGGGCCAGTTGTCCCTCGGCCACGAGATGGTCCGGAGTTTTGTCGCCGTGGGTTTCGTGCAGCATGGCTGCGTGGTGCGCCGGCTTGAAATCGTTGGGGAAGGCAATGCCCTGGCCGTCGGCCTGGCGCTGACGCAGCGCCTTGAGTTTTTCGCGGCGTTCGGCGATCAGCTGGTTTTCATCGATCGCAGCGGCAGGCGCGGCTGTGTCCGCGGCAGGCGCGGTGGAGCGGGTGTCAGACATGGAATCGGTCAGGAAATGGCGTCAGCCGGTTGGCGCTGCAGCATGGCCAGCAAGCTGGACACGGTGGTGCGCAAGTCACGGCGGTCGCAGATCATGTCGACGGCGCCTTTGTGTTGCAGGAATTCGGAGCGCTGGAAGCCTTCGGGCAGGGTCACGCGCACGGTGTTTTCAATCACGCGCGGACCGGCAAAACCAATCAAGGCCTTGGGTTCGGCGATGACCACATCACCCACGAAGGCGAAGCCCGCGGACACGCCACCCATGGTGGGGTCGGTCAGCACGCTGATGTAGGGCAGGCCCTTCTTGGCCAGACGCGTGAGCGCCGCATTGGTCTTGGCCATCTGCATGAGCGAGAGCAGGCCTTCTTGCATGCGTGCGCCGCCCGTGGCGGTGAAGCACACAAAGGGCACCTTTTGCTCGATGGCGGTGTGCACGCCGCGCACGAAGCGCTCGCCCACGACGGAGCCCATGCTGCCGCCCATGAAGTCGAACTCGAAACACGCGGCCACCAGGTTGATGCTGCGCACCGCGCCGCCCATCACCACCAGAGCGTCGGTTTCGCCGGTGTTCTCCATGGCCTCTTTCAGGCGCTCGGGGTACTTGCGGCTGTCCTTGAATTTGAGGGCGTCCACCGGCACCACTTCCTGGCCGATTTCGTAGCGGCCTTCGGGGTCGAGGAAGGCGTCGAGCCGCGCACGCGCCGAGATGCGGTGGTGGTGGCTGCAGGTGGGGCACACGTTCTGGTTCTGCTCCAGATCATTGTTGTAGAGCACGGTGTCGCAGCTCGGACATTTGATCCACAGCCCTTCGGGAACACCGCGTCGGTCGGCGGGGTCGCTGGGCTGAATTTTGGGGGGGAGCAGTTTTTCGAGCCAACTCATGGGGGGAGTGTCTCCAAGTGGGGAGGAGCCTGATTATCCTACGGGGCGAGGCCGTTGCGGCCTTGCCCTGGGTGATTTACATCGCGTCCAGCGCCTGCCGGATGTCGCGCAAAAAGCTCTCCACCGCGGGCAGCGACTGGCTGGCGGGGCCCGATTCGAGCAACTGGATCAGCTTGGTGCCAATCACCACGGCGTCCGCCACCTTGCCCACCGCTGTGGCCGTCGCTGCATCACGGA
>CANFMY010000122.1 GCA_947448375.1 Comamonadaceae bacterium
CCTTCAACACAGCCTTGCCGCAGGCCACCCATCACCACCTGGGCGCGCTCAATTGCGTGTCGGCCCGCGCGATCTGGCCGCTGCAGTTGCAACGTGCCCGCACCTGGTGCGGCGAAATGGCCCCTGGACAAGCCTGGGTGCTGGCCGGCGACGCCGCGCATGGCATTCACCCCCTGGCCGGCCAGGGCTTGAACCTGGGACTGGCCGATGTGGCTGAACTCGGCCGCGTGCTGGCCCGCACGGAGGTTCACAACCACTGGCGGGCCCTGAACGACCGTCAACCACTGCGCCGCTACGAGCGCACCCGCAAGGCTGACATGCAAGCCACCTGGCTGGCCTGCGACGGCCTGCAACGACTTTTCTCCCACCCCAACGCCTCGGTGCAATCCGTGCGCAATTGGGGCTTGTCAGCCTTTGATCGCTGCAGCCCCGTGAAGCACTGGACATTGAAGCACGCCATGTCTGGACAATGACCCATGCTGACGGTTGCCACACGCTCTCTTGCGACACGTTGTGTTGAATCACGCGGCCTGATCAGCCCTCGCATGCAGATGCCTCTTCACGACTCAAGTTGGCTTCGACTTCTTTCGAAGCGCGCCTGTCAATGCATGCAAGCAGCCGTGGTGCTCTTCGCGGTCTGGTCAACGGCTGCAGCCTTCGCGCAAGGCCAGGAAGCCCAGATTCGCAAGAACCTGGCCGAGCGCATTCCGCAGTTGCCCAAGATCGATGAGGTGAGTCGCACCCCCATGGCGGGCTTGTTTGAGGTGCGTGTGGACGGCACCGAGATTTACTACACCGACGCCGAAGCCAACTTTCTCATTCAAGGCCAGTTGATCGACACCCGCAGCCGCCGCAACCTCACCGAAGAGCGCGTGGACAAACTCTCGGCCATCGACTTCGGCGCCCTGCCCCTCAAAGACGCCATCACCCTCGTGCGCGGCAACGGCAAGCGCAAGCTCGCGGTGTTTGAAGACCCCAACTGCGGGTACTGCAAGCGCTTTGAGCGAGACTTGCAAAAGGTCGACAACGTCACGGTGTATTTGTTTCTCTACCCCATCCTGGGTCAGGACTCCATCGACAAATCGCGCAATATCTGGTGCGCCAAAGACAAAGCCCGGGCTTGGCAGGATTTCATGCTGCGCGAGCAAGTCGCGTCACAAGCCCCATGCGACACCGCCGCCATTCAGCGCAACCTGGATCTCGGTCGCAAGCACAAGATCACCGGCACGCCGACTCTGATTGCCGCTGACGGCACGCGTGTGCCCGGAGCAATTGGCACGGCTCAAATTGAAAAGCTGATTGCCACGCCCTGAGAACACGTCGCCCTTATCACCATCGACCTTGATGCCGATCATCCCAGACCCCATGCCTGCCAACACCCGCATCCTCGACCCTGACAGCGACACCGGTCGGCTCATTCAACGCCTGGGCTATGGTGGCCTGATCCCCTTTGGTGTGTTTGCCTTGCTGATGTGGCTGGTGACCCCCGAGGTGCATCCGCTGGTGGCCATTGCCCTGGCCGGCTATGCTGCCACCATCGTGGCGTTTTTAGGCGGCATTCATTGGGGCATCGCCCTCAGACACGAGTCACCGCAGCGGCGCGGGCACCTGATCTGGGGGGTGACCGCCTCGGTGCTGGCCTGGATCGCGGTGATCATGCCGGCCTACGGGGGCCTGCCGGTGCTGGCCGTGCTGCTGGTGACCTGCTACCTGGTGGACCGTAAAACCTGGCCGCAGGCCGGCCTGGGTGAGTGGCTCACGCTGCGATTTCGCCTGACCGTGGTGGCCACCCTGGCCTGCCTGTTGGGTGCAGGAGCCACCTGATGGCCACGCGCCGCACCCAGCCCACACACCCAGGCAGGCAACCTGGCCGGCGCTCTGTCGTATCACCCGACGTGCCCACGGGTGTGCACTACCGCGTCGACGTGCTGGATGTCACCCGCCATCTGTTTCAAGTGACCCTCACCCTGGCGCGAGCGCAGGCCACGCAAGTGCTGGAGCTGCCGGTGTGGATTCCGGGCAGCTACCTGGTGCGCGAATTTGCACGCCACGTTCATTGCATCAGCGCTCAACAAGGCAAGCGACCCTGCAGCATCATCCAGCTGGATAAATGCAGCTGGTCGGTGCAGGCGCAAGAAGACACGCCGCTCACCGTCACGCTGCAGGTGCACGCGCACGATGCCTCGGTGCGCACGGCGTGGCTGGATGCCCAGCGTGGATTTTTCAATGGCACCAGCCTGTTTCTGCGTGTGAAGGGCCAAACGCACTTGCCCCACACCCTGGAGGTGGTGGCACCACCCCATCTGCCTGACTGGCAGTTGGCCACGGGGCTCTCCCCATTGAAGGTGGACCGACGGGGCTTTGGCACCTACCGCGCCGAGCACTACGACGAACTCGCCGACTGCCCGGTGGAAATGGGCGCGTTCTGGCGCGGCGAGTTTCGCGCGGGTGGCTCTGACTATCAATTCGTTGTCGCGGGCGCCCCCTCCTCACTGGATGGCGAGCGTTTGCTGGCCGACACGCGGCGCATTGTCGAGACGCAAGTGCGTCTGTGGCACGGCAAGGGGCGCGCACCGCACACACGCTACGTGTTCATGCTGTGGGCAGTGGCCGACGGCTATGGCGGCCTGGAACATCGCAATTCCACCGCGCTCATTGGCAAGCGCGAAGATCTGCCTCAATACGGTGTCAAGACAGCCAGTGATGGCTACGTCACCTTGCTGGGCCTCATCAGCCACGAGTACTTCCACACCTGGAACGTCAAGCGCCTGCGCCCCGTGCAGTTGGCCGAGATCGACTACCAACGCGAGAACATGACCTCGCTGCTGTGGTTCTTCGAGGGCTTCACCAGCTACTACGATGACCTGCTGCTTTGCCGGGCGGGCCTGATCGACACCGCACGCTATGTGAAGTTGCTCAACAAATCCATGAACCAGGTGCTGCAGGCGCCAGGGCGGTTGGTGCAGTCGGTGGCACAAGCCAGCTTTGAAGCCTGGACCAAGTACTACCGCCCCGACGACAACACGCCCAACATCACGGTGAGCTATTACACCAAGGGCGCGCTGGTGGCCCTGTGCCTGGACCTCAGCTTGCGACAGCAAGGCCACTCGCTCGATGACGTCATGCGCGCTTTGTGGAAACGCTGTGCCGGCGGTCCCATGAGCGAGGATGACCTGCTCACCGTGTTGCACGAGATCACGGGGTCGTCCTGGCAGCACCAGGTGAACACCTGGGTGCACAGCACCGTTGAATTGCCGCTGCGCGCCCTCCTGCAAGCCCACGGTGTGCACGTGCACGACGACGCTTCGCAATGGGCGCAGCGCCTGGGATTCAGGGCCACCGAGTCGTCAGGCATCCACATCAAAACCGTGTTGCATGGCGGTCTGGCCCAGCGAGCCGGCTTGTGTGCCGGGGACGAATGGCTGGGTCTGGAGGTGCCGGGTGCTCGCGGCAAAGCCGCCAAGAGCTGGCGCTTGATGCGCCTGGACGACTTGCCGCTCTATGCGGGACAGGCGACGCGCGTCACCGCCCTGGTCTCGCGCGATCGACAGTTGTTGCGCCTGCCACTCGACCTGAAAGGCGCCGAGCAGGTCAAGACCTGGCGTCTGGCCATCCAGGACGCGCAGGCCGTGCAGCGCTGGCTGCAGGCCTGATCACTTCGTCCGCAAATCCACCACGCGCTTGGCTTTGCCCTGGCTGCGCTCCACCCCGCCTTCGGCGCGCAGCTCCACGTCGATGCTGCTGCCCACAAACGTTTTGACGTCATGCTGCAGATGGGCGGCGGCCGATTGCGCGGCCGGGCTGTCGGGCGGCACACCGGGGCGTGTTTCCACCACCACGCGCAATTGATCCAAGGGACCCACGCGCGTGAGCACACACTGGTAGTGCGGCGCGAGTTCGGGGCGCTTCAGAATGAGCTCTTCAATCTGTGTGGGGAACACGTTCACACCGCGCACGATCATCATGTCGTCGCTGCGCCCGGTGATTTTTTCCATGCGCCGCATGGTGCGCGCTGTGCCCGGCAACAAGCGGGTGAGGTCACGCGTGCGGTAGCGGATGATGGGCAAGGCCTCCTTGGTGAGGCTGGTGAAGACCAACTCGCCCATCTCGCCCTCGGCCACTGGCTCGCCGGTGTCGGGGTTGATGATCTCGGGGTAGAAGTGATCCTCCCAGATGGTGGGGCCGTCCTGGGTTTCAGCGCATTCGCTGGCCACGCCGGGGCCCATCACTTCACTCAAGCCATAGATGTCCACTGCCGTGATGCCCACGCGCTGCTCGATGGCGCGTCGCATGTCGTTGGTCCAGGGCTCGGCACCAAAAATGCCGATGCGCAGGCTGCAGGCCGAAGCGGTCATGCCCTGACGCTCCATTTCATCGGCAATGGCCAGCATGTAGCTGGGCGTCACCATGATGATGTCGGGTTTGAAATCCTGAATGAGTTGCACCTGCCGCTCGGTTTGTCCGCCGCCAAAGGGCACCACGGTGAGGCCGAGTTTTTCAGCGCCGTAGTGGGCGCCCAGCCCCCCGGTGAACAACCCATAGCCGTAACTCACATGCACCATGTCGCCACGGCGCGCGCCCGCAGCCCGGATGCTGCGCGCCACCACGGTGGACCAGGTGTCGATGTCCCGCGCGGTGTAGCCCACCACCGTGGGCTTGCCGGTGGTGCCACTCGAGGCATGCACCCGCACGACCTGGTCGCGCGGCACGGCAAACAGACCGAACGGATAGCTGTCGCGCAAATCGGCTTTGGTGGTGAACGGAAACTTGGCCAGATCAGAGAGACTGCGGCAATCGTCCGGGTGAACGCCGGCTGCGTCAAACTTGCGGCGATACACCGGTGAATTGTCGTAAGCGTGGCGCAGGCTCCAGCGCAAGCGCTGCAACTGCAAGGCGCGCAACTCGTCAATGCTGGCGCGCTCGATCGGTTCAAGCGAAAGTGTGTGGCTCATGCAGACTCCATCAGGCCATTCATTCGGGAAACACGGTGCCCGGTATTTGCGCGCTCTTGCCGCGGAACAATGCCACCACCTCGCCGCGCTGGTTGGTCACCTTCATGTCGTACACCCCATGGCGACCGGACATGACTTGTTCAACCCCCTCGCAGGTGAGCACGTCCCCCAGGTGCGTGGGCTTGAGAAATTCAATGCTGGCACCCGCGGCCACGGCGTTGCGGTTGTAACTGTTGCAAGCAAATGCGAAGGTGGAGTCCGCCAGCGTGAAGATGAAGCCCCCGTGGCAAATCTGGTGACCATTGAGGTGCAACTCGCGCACCGTCATGCGAATCACGGCTCGACCGGGCTGGCACTCCAGCAGTTCCATGCCCATCGTGTCCTTGGACGCGATGTCCACGGCAAACATCGTTTCGCCCACGCGGCGGGCTCGCTCGATGGCCTCCATCCTCATTCTCCTGTGAATTGCGGCGCGCGCTTGTCGAGAAAGGCTTTGACGCCTTCAAAGTAATCGTGGGTGCGTCCCAGCGCCGACTGCGTGTCGCGCTCCACATCGAGTTGCTGGTCCAGGGTGCGCTGACCGGCACCGCGCATCAGTGCGCGGGTGGCGGTGAGGGCACGCGTGGGCATCACGGCCAGGCGCTCGGCCATGGTCAGCGCAGCGGCCAGGCAGTCGTCGGCCACGTCCCAGATCATGCCCCACTCTTTGGCTTGTGCCGCGGAGAGCTTGTCGCCCGTCATGGCCAGCGCCATGGCTCGGGCCAGGCCCAGACGCTCCACCAAAAACCAGCTGCCCCCCGCATCGGGAATCAGGCCGATTTTGCTGAACGCCTGGATGAAACTCGCCCCCGGTGCCGCGATGGCGATGTCGCACGCCATGACGATGGAGGCCCCCGCACCTGCCGCCACCCCATTCACCGCCGCAATGGTGGGCACGCGTGAGCGCTGCAGACGGCGCGTGGTGGGGTTGAAGCATTGGTCAATGACCGGGCCCGGGTCGGCGCGCTCGATGCGGTTGGGACCGTCGGAGAAATCAAACTCCGACAAATCGGCCCCGGCACAAAACCCGCGCCCGGCACCTGTCAGGACCAAGGCGCGCAACTGCGGGTTGGCGTCGACTTGGTCCAGCGCCGCCCAGACCTCCTGGTGCATGTGCCGGGTGAGGCTGTTGAGCGCCTGCGGGCGGTTGAGGGTGAGCACGGCAACGGCGCCACGCTCTTCGAGCAGCACAGTGGGTTCGGTCATAGCGAGATCTCCTGGCGGGACTGTAGCATTCACCGACCGATTGGTTGGTTAATGTTTTCCCTTGGTTATGATGGCATTCTGCACAAACCCGTCACCCCCCTCACAGGAACGACCATGAACTACTCCCTGATCCAGGTTCGCACCGAAGCCGACAAGGTTGGCATCATCACCCTCAACCGCCCCAAGCAACTCAACGCGCTCAACGGCGAGTTGATGGACGAGCTGGGCCAGGCGCTCAAGGCGTTTGACGATAACCCCGCCATTGGCTGCATGATCATCACGGGCAGCGAAAAAGCGTTCGCCGCCGGGGCCGACATCGGGGCCATGGCCACCTACACCTTTGCCGATGTGTACAAGGCCGACTACATCACCCGCAACTGGGAAACCATCCGCACCATCCGCAAGCCCGTCATTGCCGCCGTGAGTGGCTTTGCGCTGGGCGGTGGCTGCGAGCTGGCCATGATGTGCGACTTCATCATCGCGGCCGACAACGCGCGCTTTGGCCAACCCGAAATCAAACTCGGCATCATCCCCGGCGCCGGTGGCACCCAGCGTCTGCCCCGCGCCGTGGGCAAGGCCAAGGCCATGGACCTGGCCCTCACCGGCCGCATGATGGACGTGGCCGAAGCCGAGCGTGCCGGCCTGGTCAGCCGCGTGGTGCCGCTGGACAAGCTGATGGACGAAACCCTGGCTGCAGCCCTGATGATTTGCGACTACTCGCAACTCGCCGTCATGGCCGCCAAGGAATCGGTCAACCGCGCTTTTGAAGGCGGCCTCGCCGACGGTGTGATGTTCGAGCGTCGCCTGTTCCATGCGCTCTTTGCCACGCAAGATCAGAAGGAAGGCATGGACGCGTTTGTGAACAAACGCAAGGCGAGTTTCAAGAACGCGTGAGTTGTCTGCTAGCTGCGGGCAAAAGCCATCAAATCGCTGTATTGCCCTTGATCGGCCGCCCGCAAGGCTGACAGATAGCGATCGCGAAGTGAGCTGCTCGCGACCAAGGCGCCTTCCCCGCCTCCCCACGACAAACGAGTTCGCCCCCAGCGGATGGCCAACAAGTCGGCCATCAAGCGCGCATGGCGGCCGTTGCCGTTGGCAAACGGGTGGATCCATACCAATTGGTGGTGAAAGCGAACAACCAATTCGTCGACATCAACGACATGATGGTCGAGCTGGTATTGGGTGTTGTCCAGCAGCTCACGCAGTTTGACCGTCACATGTGACCAGTCCACCCCAATATTTTTGTTGCTGTGACGAAACTGTCCTGCCTAACGCCAGGTCTTGTCAAACATGTGGCGATGCAAGTCGCGCACAAACGCCTCTTCTAGCAAGTTGCGTTTGGTCTGCCGGCTGGACCAGCGCTCACCCTGCGCCACATTGAATTGCTCCCATGCGTTCAGTTCAGCTTGCGTGGTGATGTGGGTGGGCATCAACCCTGCGGCCTCATCCAGGTCCAAGGGAGTCGCACCAGGTGCATAGCGAAATTGCATGGGCGCACTTTCACCACAACTCGCGTCGCGAACCGTCCAACAAGGCCTTGACCGCAAACTCGAGCTGAAGCTGGCTGATGGGCTCATGAACCGCCTGATCTTCCAGTGCCATGGAGTGCATAACAGGCTGCAGGCGCGCTTGTGCCACCCGCTCGGCGCGTTCCCTCAATTGTTGAGACAGCGTGGTTCGCGGCACCAGGGCGTAATGCAATTCGCAATCGAGGGCCTGCGCGAGCTTGCGCAGACTGGCCAAGGTGATGGCATCCGAGGCCTCTGCACCTTCCAGTTTGCGAACCCCCGCAGGGGATATCCCCAGTCGTCGCGCCAACGCGGAAGCAGACATGCCCAGCGACTCCCGGATGGCTCGCACCCACCCCGCCCTGGGACGGACCGCCAAAGGGGCTGCCTTCCAGACCGCCAGTTGGCTCTCTATTTGCTGGAGTTGCAGGTCTCGAAATAGATGTTTCATGATACCTATAGGGACGATTTCATTTTTTTATTGTAACTCATGAGTTTCAATAACAAAACAAATAGACACCTATAGGGATCTATATCGGCATTTTTTCACAACGCCTCAGGGTGTCCTGTGCTCACGACGCCGGTCGTTGCTTGAACCAGCGAATCGGCTGCTCGGGCATCTTGGTCGGGGTGTCGGGCTTGGCCAGGGTGGCGGTGAGGGCCAGCTGCAACTGGGCTGCCGCCGCCTCCAGCGGCAACTGGCCGGCCAGCGCCGGGGCCACCCACTGGGTCCACAGTCGCTCGTAGTGTTCGCGACCGCGGCGTTGCGTTTCGCCATAGCCTTTGAGCACTTGCGGCAATTGCGCAAGCGTTTGGCCCATGGCGGGCGACTGTGAGGCCAACGCACCCAACGCGGTCCACCAGGCTTCCATGGCTGCGTGCTCCTCGGCGTAGCGCAGGCTCGCGCGTCGCCAGGGACGCAGACACGCCATGGTGCGCAGGAGGAGGTAGCCCCACAGGCTGGTGGACCGAATGTGCAGGCCCACGTGGCGCGCGCGCCCAGGTTTTTGCTCGGCCCAGGCCAACAAGCGGCGGCCCCAACGGGCTGGCAGGATGGATGCGATTTCATCCAACCCCGGCTTGAAGTGCTCGGTGACGTGCACCAATTCATTCGGCGCCGCCTGCGCTTCCTGCCGGATGCGGGCCAGTCGCTCGCGGCGTGTTTTGAGGTCGGCCACACGCACCACATCCTCGTAACACATCCACAGCGCCAATTGGCGCGCGGCGTCAGACCACAGCGCGGTTTGGGTTGCATCCAATTCGCCGGCAGGCAAGGCCGAGCTCAGCCGCTGGCGATAGTCTTGAGCGTAGCGTGCGTCTTGGTAGTCCTCGCAGCGCTGTGCGCCGAGTTCGATCAGGTGCGCCAGCGATGAGGTCTGTGTGCTGAGTGGAGATGCTGGCGATTCACCGGTTTGCATCGAAGGTGATGCACCGGCCATCCCCCCCGCCGCTTCACCCTTGGCCGCTTCACCCTTGGCCGCTGCAAACGCGGCCAGGCTTGCCTTCACCCCTTTGCCCGACGCGCGGATCACCGCTTCGGAGACCTCATCCCGCCAGGGCAACACCCCGGCGCCGGCCATCGCCCCAAACATCACGGCGGACACGACCGTCTGATGTTTCAGGGTGAGCGCCTCCATGTCCATCAGCACCGCCTGTTTGGCGAGCGTCAGTGCCAGGGTGCGAATGCGCTCGGGGTCGAATCGACCGTCGGCGCCGTGCATTTTTTCATGCGTGGTGAATACGCGGCTGGTGGACGCAATCAGCGTGGTGAGTTCGGGCGTGACAAAGCCTCGCTCCATCATGCGCGCGGTTTCCAGCCACTCGCTGGCCACCACCACGTCCACTCGGCCGGGCATCGGAGAGAGAGCAAACACGGGAGCACCTGGATTGACCAAGGCACCAGCACCAGCACCTGCAC
>CANFMY010000123.1 GCA_947448375.1 Comamonadaceae bacterium
AGCACCTCCCCTACCGCGCGCCCGAGTGACTGTTGCTGGGGGCGGAAAAAGAGGTCGTACAAGATGAAGCCCAGATACGACTTGCCGGCCCCATGGTCCACCAGCGTGATGGGCGTGGTGTTGCCCGCCGCCTGGCGCTCGTCCAGCACCGCCTGCAGCGGCTTTTCGATGAACCCCACCAGGTGATAGACCTGCTTGAGCTTGCGCCGTGAGTCCTGGTTGAGTTTGCCCTCACGGGTGAGGATGTGCAGACGTTGCAGCAAACCTAACGATTGCCCGGGACGCACCTCTGGGGGTAAGGCGGACACCTCGGACACCCCTGCTGATGAAGTCGGTTGATTCTTGTTGTGCTTCATGCCTGATCCTTCCCTGTATCGTGAAACGGACACCGGGTGCGGATGCCCAGTTGATCCCACCCCGCCTGCCCCAGGCTCTCCAGCAACGCGATGTTGCGCTCATAGATCGTGGCTGGGTCGGGGGTGGAGGCCACAGCGCGGTCTATGCTGTCCTCGCGCAACAGATGCAGGATGGGGTAAGGCGCGCGGTTGGTGAAGTTGCCGGGATCATCATCGGCCGTTCCGGCAAACTGGTAACGCGGATGGAAGTCGGCAATTTGCAACTCGCCCTCCAGTCCAAGTTGGTCCAGCACTGCATCCGCTTGCCCCACCAGGTCATTGAAGTCCAAAAAATCCGGGCAGATGAAGGGTGCCACCAACAGCGTGGTTTCCACTTGCTCCCAAGGCGTTGCCACCAGCCATTGCAACTCTTCTTCCAATTGCTGCATGAGCACGTCAGGGTCACGCGTCTCGCTCACGCGCACACGCAAGCGGTCATGCGCCACCACCGCTTTGGCAAAGGGGCACAGGTTCAATCCCACCACAGCCTGTTCCAGCCAATGCTGCACGTCCTCACGCACCAGCCTCTCCCCTTGCGCAGACAACACCCTGGAAGAAGACGCGTCACTCATGCCGACACCGGGGGGGTTGAATTCAACACGGTGCGAACCTGTCCGGCCAGCCACCAGCCCACCATGCAAAAGCTGCCGGTGACCACCCAGGTCCACTGCCAGCCCCCGGTGGTGGCCGCCATCCAGGCCACCAGCGGCGGGCCGGCAAACTGCCCGATGGACGACCACTGCTGCACCCATCCCACGGTGGTGGCCACGGTGTCCTCACCCGGGGCCAAGCGCACGGCCAATGAAAACAAGGTGCCGGGAATCACACCGCCCATGGCGGAAAAACACACCACACACACAAATTGCAGCGTTGCTGGCAACTGCCAGGTTTGCCACTGTGCAAATGCCAGAAACGCACCCACCCCCATGGCACCAAAACCCAGGCGCAACAGTGCGGGCGGGTTGATGCCCCTGCTGAGCAAGCGCCCCGAATAAATGTTGCCGCCCATATTGGCCGCTGCCACCGCCGCGGTGAGAGTGCCGCCCACCGCCATGCTCAAGCCCATCTGCGCATAGATGGAGGGCAAAAATCCAATGATGGCCAGCCATTGCCCGGAGTACACCGCAAACGACAGCACCACCAGCCACGGCCCCCGGTGGGTGAGCACGCTGGCCAGGCGCTGGCGCCAGGGGCTCACGGCAGCGCCGATGGCTGCCGTGGCGTCATCCGCGGGCACCCACCACCACACCATCAGCCCGCTGAGCAACAACCACACCCCCAGGCCCCACCACACCACAGGCCAACTGCTGATCCCGATGACCCAGGGTGCGAGCAACAACGCCAGCGCCGTGCCCAAGGGCATGTACGCGCCCCAGTAGCCCATCATGCGTTGTAACTGAGACGGTTGCACCAGTCTTCGGATGAGCGCCGGTGCCGGCATGGTGGCCATCAAAAACCCCAGTCCCTCCAAGGCTCGCAACACCAGCATGGCC
The DNA here is from genome assembly GCA_947448375.1 of Comamonadaceae bacterium. Taxonomy (GTDB): domain Bacteria; phylum Pseudomonadota; class Gammaproteobacteria; order Burkholderiales; family Burkholderiaceae_C; genus Limnohabitans. The sequence goes on from CANFMY010000123.1 coordinate 1,889, forward strand.
GCCACATCGGTGACGGCGCCCCCCACCAGACTGCTCAAGCTGAGCAAGCACACGCCCAGCAGCATGCAGCGACGCAAGCCCAGCCGATCCGCCCCCAGCCCCACCAACACACCCAGCAGCATGCCCGCGGTTTGCACCATGGAGAGCAAAAAACCCGCTTGCAACAGCGACATGTCCAACTGCTCGCGCAACACCGGCAAGGTGGGTGGCAATTTGCCCACGTGCATCGCAGCACTCACCCCCACCCAGATCACCAGCCAGGCTGACGCACGGGGTGCGGTCATGCCATCACCTGCCGTCCGGTCAGGCGCTCGTGCTCACGCATCGCAAAGCGATCGGTCATGCCCGCGATGTAATCGGCCACCGCTTGGTGGGTATCGGGTCGTCGGGCAAAGTCGATCTGCATGTCCTGTGGGCGCTTGACATAGGCCTCGAACAAATCTCGAACCACGTGCCGGGCCTGCTCGGTGGTCTGCATCACCTGCGGGTGGCGGTACAAATTGGCAAACAAAAAGCGCTTGAGTTCGCGCGACTGCTCGTGCATGCGCTCGCTGAAGCGCACCAGCGCAGGCGCTGCCCGCACGCCCTCGAGCGAATTCACCCCGGCTTGCGCAATGGCCGAGCGCGTGGCGTCAATGACGTCGTACACCTGATCACTCAGCATGCGGCGGATGGTTTCATACAGCAGGCGTCGCCCTTGCAACGCCGGGTATTCGCTCAGCGTCTGATGGCGATACCGTTCGACCAACTCCAGCTCTTGCAACTGCGAGAGGGACAGCAAGCCCGAGCGAACGCCGTCGTCGATGTCGTGCGCGTTGTACGCAATTTCGTCGGCCAGGTTGCACAGTTGCGCCTCCAGGCTCGGACGCGAGTTGTCCAGAAACCGCTGGGCCACGCCGTCGGGTTCGCCAGCACTCAGCCGCTGCGCATGGCGGCGCGAACAGTGCTTGAGGATACCCTCGCGTGTTTCAAAGCTCAGGTTCAGCCCGTTGAACGCGGGATAGCGTTCTTCGAGTTCGTCCACCACGCGCAAACTTTGCAGGTTGTGCTCGAAGCCACCATGCTCGGCCATGCATTCGTTGAGCACGTCCTGGCCCGCGTGGCCAAAGGGCGTGTGCCCCAGGTCATGCGCCAGGGCAATGGCTTCCACCAGATCTTCATTCAAGCCCAGGGCACGGGCCATCGAGCGCCCCAGTTGCGCCACTTCCAGCGAGTGGGTCAGTCGGGTGCGAAAGAGGTCACCCTCATGGTTCAAAAACACCTGCGTCTTGTAGACCAGACGGCGAAACGCGGTGGAATGCACGATGCGGTCCCGATCACGCTGAAAGGCGCTGCGGGTGGGCGCCGGCGGCTCGGCATGACGGCGTCCGCGTGAATGGGCCGGGTCGCACGCGTAGGCGGCCAGGCCCCGGGGCGTCGTATCAGGGCTCGTCATCGGTGGTTCGCGCCCGTCAGGGGAGCTGGCTTTGATATCCAATAACGGTAGAGGCGTGACATCGGGAGATCAGCTGCGACAGCTTTGCTCGATCACGTCGGCCACCAGGGCATCCGGAGCGCCTTGGACCACGGCCTGACCAGGACGCTGGATCAGCACGAACCGGATGTCACCGTCCTGCGCCTTCTTGTCGACCCGCATGTGCTCCAGGTAGCTCTCAGCACCCAACGCCGGCCCCACAGCGGGCAAGCCTGCACGCCGCGTCAGCGCCGTCAGACGCTCCACAAAGGCCGCGTCCACATAGCCGAGCCGCTGGGACAAACGCGCCGCCATCAGCATGCCGCAACCCACCGCCTCGCCATGCAGCCAGGCGCCAAAACCCAGCCCCGCCTCGATGGCGTGACCAAAGGTATGACCGAAGTTCAGGATGGCGCGCAGTCCGGACTCGCGCTCGTCCTGCCCCACCACCTCGGCCTTGATTTCGCAACTGCGACGCACAGCCCAGGCCAGGGCCGAGGCATCGCGCGCCATCAGCAGATCCAGGTTGGCTTCAATCCAGTCCAGAAACGCCATGTCGTGGATGGGGCCGTACTTGATCACCTCGGCCAGTCCGGCACTGAGTTCACGCGAGGGCAGGGTCTGCAAGGTGTCGAGGTCGCACACCACACGCACCGGTTGGTAGAAGGCGCCGATCATGTTCTTGCCCAGCGGGTGGTTCACCGCCGTTTTCCCGCCGACCGATGAGTCGACCTGCGCGAGCAAGGTGGTGGGCACCTGCACAAAGGGCACGCCACGCATGTAACAAGCGGCGGCAAAGCCGGTCATGTCACCGATCACCCCTCCGCCCAGCGCAAACAGCACCGTCTTGCGATCACAGGCCTGATCCAGCAGCACATCAAACACGCGGTTGAGGGTTTCCCAGGTTTTGTGTGCCTCGCCATCGGGCAGCACGATGTGCAACACGCGCGCGTAATGCGCTTGCAAGGCCCGCTGCAAGCGCTCGAGGTACAGCGGCCCCACCACATCGTTGGTGACAATGAGCGCGCTGGCCGCGCGTGGCAGCCCCTCCCAGGTCGACGGTTGATCGATCAAGCCGGCACCAATCAGGATCGGATAGCTGCGGTCCCCCAAGTGGATGTCCACGTGGGCGCAAGAGGTGGCGGTGGAGGGCGTCATGACAAATCCAAACCGTTGGCAATCAAGGTGAAGGGGCTGGCGACAGGGGCTGTGCGATGCAAGGAGCAATTCACCGTCATCTGTCGATCTGTTCAGGTTTGACCCGATGCACCCGATGCATCGGGTTCGGACGACAACTCCAGGTGCGACAAAATGAGCTGCACCAGGGCCCCGACGGTCGGGCGACCGGTTTCAATCACGTGATGGGCCGTTTCGCGGTACAGCGGATCGCGCACCTCGAACAAATCCCGCAAGCGTTTGAGAGGATCGGCCACTTGCAGCAAGGGGCGTGTGCGGTCGTGGCGCAGCCGACGGTAGACATCCTCGGGCAGGGAGCGCAGGTAAAATACGCGGCCACGCTCGTGCAGGCGTTCACGGTTGAGGGCGCGCAGCACAGCGCCACCGCCGGTGGCCAGCACCCCGTGGTGGTGGCGGGTGAGGTCGTCGAGCACCTCGGACTCGATGTCCCGAAAACGGTCCTCCCCCTCGCGTTCGAAGTACTCGCGAATCGAGCAGCCCAAGCGCTCCTCGACGGCGTGATCCGAATCCACGAAGGGAATATTCAGCCGTCGGGCGAGTTGACGCCCCACGGTGGACTTGCCACTCCCGGGCAACCCGACCAAAACCAACACTCCAAACCTTCCTACGGTGCTGAGGCACGCTGAGCCAGCATTTTAGGGGTTAGGAACACCAGCAGTTCCTGCTTCTGGCGCTTGTGCTGCCGGTTACCAAAGAGGGCGCCCACCACGGGCAGACGACCCAGCCAGGGCACCCGCGCCTGTTGCCCGCTGTCGCTGGTTTCGTAAATGCCGCCGATGACCACCGTCCCCCCGTCATCGACCAGCACCTGGGTGCTCAGGTGCTTGGTGTCGATCGCAAAACCGGCTGGCGTCAACTGGCCGACGCTGTCCTTGCTCAGGTCCACCTCCAGGATGATGCCGCCTTCCGGGGTGATTTGTGGCGTGACCTCGAGTCGCAGGTTGGCCTTGCGAAACGAAATCGAATGTGCGCCATTGCCCGTGGTGGCCTGGTAGGGCAGTTCGGTTCCCTGCTCGATCACCGCCTTGACCTGGTCCGCGGTGACCACGCGCGGGTTGGACACCACCCGGCCCTGCCCCTCGGATTCCAACGCCGACAACTCCACGGCCAGCAAGCGGGTGCGCGCGGCATTGAAAAACGAAAAGGCCAGGGCCCCCGGATCCTGACCTGCCAGCGAGGCCGCTGGCAAGTTGAGCAACTGTCCGCTGACGTCCGGGGCCTTGTCGCCTTGACCCTCCAGGCGGGTGTTGGCGATGGCGGTGGTGGTGCTGTTGCCGGCCTGACTGCGTTGACCAGCCACATCCACCGCAGCCAGACGAGTGCCCAGACTGCGCGCAAAGCTGTCCCCAGCCTCGACAATGCGCGCTTCGATCATCACCTGCCGCAAGGGCACGTCCACTTGCGCCAGCATGCGCTGCACCGCGTCCAGACGGGACGGCACATCGGTCACAAACAGCTGATTGGTGCGGGGTTCGGCCAGGGCCACCCCGCGAGCGCTGAGAAAACGGGGGTGCCCATGCGAGAGCGCACCCCCCCCGAACCCCAACCGTGGGTTCCCCATGGGCCCAAGCGGCAAGGCCGGCAGGACCGCCGTGCCGGGCAAGGACGCCGTTGCGCCCCCCTCCAGAGCGGCACTGCCCCCTGCCATCGCGCTGACTCCCCCTGGCATACCCAGGCTCACGGGCGGGCCCAGTCCCATCACCGAAGCGCCCGCACCGACCGGGTATCCGCCCATGGCGCCCCAACCAGAACCCCAAGCGTGGGTCGACCCTCCCCACGCACCCCCCCCGAAGCCACCGCCGGCCGACGGCGACAGCAAATGGGTCATCACATCGGCCGCCTTGGCATAGCTCAGTTGAAACGAGCGGGTTTGCACCGGTTCGAGTTGCTGGATGGCAGCGCGGTGTTCATGTTCCTGTCGTTCACGCGCCGTGATCTCGGCACGCGGTGCCACCCAGATCACGCCGTCCTGGCGACGCTGCGCCAAGCCCTTGGCCTGCAAAATGGTCTCGAGCGCCACGGGCCAGCTCACGCTTTGCAAGCGCAGAGTGATGTGACCGCTGACGCTGTCCGAGGCCACGATGTTCACCCCGGCGAATTCGGCGATCGTCGCCAGCGCGGTACGCACATCCACTGCGTGAAATTGCATGGACAAGCGCCCCGGGGCGGCCCCGAGATCGGGTGTGTCCTCGGCGGCCCAAGCCCGCACCGCCGACAGGCCTGTCACGGACACGGCCAACGCTGACACAAGCAGGGCACGCCGCGCGCAAGAGCACCAGCGCCCGGCTCCACGCGGCTCTGTTGCCTCCAAACGGGTCATGGCCGATGGCCCTCGTCCAACGGGAGCGTTGTGGACGCTTCGGCCCAGGCCAGCACCTCGCGTCGTCCCAGCTTTTGCCCGCTGCTGAGATGTCGCAAGGCTTGCAGCACCACCGCCTGCGGTTCAATCGCCACCACCTGGGACTGCTCAACGCCGAGGGTCTGTCGCAGCCGCAGCCGATGCGATGCGGGCGAAGCCGGCACACGACCGGCCGATGGCCTGGGGTCTGCGGGCGCTGCGGTCCACGTCACCAGTGCCACGCGCTCCTCGTCCTGAGCCACGATGCCGATCAGTCGAATGTCCTTCAGTGGCACCCGCGGGAGCACATGATTCACATCGGCATCGGCCGGGTTCGGACTGGCGTCAGGAACGTGCGCGGAGCGGGCGTGCACGGGCAGGCGATCCTCAGCAAACGGGTTGATCGCGTGCGTGGCCGCGAGCAGTCCGCCGGCTGGCCAACGCTGGGCCAGCGCCGGCAAGGGGGCTGACCAGCGCAACTCCAGACGCCATTGCAACTGCTCGGTGGCGGATATGTGATGTGGCTGTGGCTGTGGCTGTTGCTGTGGCTGTTGCCCCTGACCCTGCACCTGCACGTGCAACACCACCAGCCGAGGAAATTGGCGCACCAGGGCATTCAACAAGGCCACGCCTTGCTCATAGGTGGCCCATCCCTCGAGCCGCCACAACGAACCGGCCTGTGCGCCAACACCTGCAACCCCCTCGGCACCCTGCACCGCACCCTCAACCGAAACAGTTGCGGCAGCTGGCACCGATCGACCTTGCCAATCGCTCAGACGATGTTCTTGCAACAACGCATGCCAGCGCACCAGGGCAGACACATCGTCCTCGGACAGGGCGCTGTGTTGACCCTCCGCCACCCGGCTGGACGACGCTGGCACCGGGTCTGCAGGCCGGTGCACGCCGAATGGCGGGTCGAGTGACATCGCAGCGTCTCGCGTCTCGACCAGATCTGCGTGCACAGAGGCCACTCGACTCCACCAGCCCGTCGCCACGGCCATTGACAACCAGACGCCCCAGCACCCCAGCATTCGCACCAGGTGTTGGCGAGGTGCGGTCAAGCGCCTGTGCATCCGATCAGGTGTGTGGGTAGGTATCAAGTGACTCATTCGCGTACTTTCGGCAAGGGGTTCCACGACACTTGCACACGCACACCCAGGCGAGAGGGAAGTTGCCACTGCTGGGCGCTTGACGTTTCAGGTTGCCAGTGGAGGTGGTGGTGTCCCCCTGCGGGCAAGGCCTGTGGCCACTGATCCATCCAGCGAGTGAAGCTCTCGGCGCCCAGCGCCTGCGCTTGCAATTCGAAGAACTGCGGCCGCATGCTGAGTTGCTGCCACCGCACGCCCTCGGGCACGGTTGAGGCCCAGGCTTGCAACACCTGCGCGAAGCGCTGGTTGTAGGCGGTTCGCGCGTCTTGCTCCTGTTGCCGCAGGCGGGCTTGCAGTTCTGCCTGACGGCTTGCCTGGCGTGCCCGGTCGGTGGCGTGCAACTCTCGCAGGCGTTGTGTCCACGCCTCGTGCTCACGAGCCCATCGTTGCTGCTGCACGCTACCCAGCGCGTACCCGGCCCCGGCGGTCAAGCCCCACGCGAGCAACCAGGGCCACCATCCCCGAACACGCATCGAACAACGCTCCAACCCGCCACCTCGTTGGTCACGCAGCAAGTCCGGCACGTCCCGTGACTGGCGATGCGCCGCCCCCCATGCTGCCAGCGCCTCGGGCGTCGTGCCCACGCTCATGGAGGCATCGAGGTGCCCGGTGTCGGCTTGGACAGTCCGTAACGCCGTGGCCCGCTGCACAGACACCGAACCCGGCTCGATGCTCACGCTGGCCCAACCCAGTTGTCGCCCCACAGCGCTGATGTGCTGGGCCAGCGCTTGCGGCATCGCCCAGCACTGCCAGGCGACATCGCGCTCGCTGCGCCCGAATGACGTCCGCTGGCGCCTGAACCGCAGCCGCGACAGCATGGCGCGCCACCCCGCCAGGGCTGACGGCCCCTGCGCTGACAGGCCGATGGGTCGGGCGTCCCAGGCCACCCGGTCGATGGGAACTGGCAGCACCAGGGATAACTCCTGCTCGAGCAAGGATGGCACCTCGGACTCAGCGAGCGGCCCCGTCAACGTGATCGCGCCCGACCACAGCAGTTCGTCGGGCCAGGCCAATGTCAGGTGGCAGGTGCCGGTGGGCAAGAAGTCTTGCAAGGATTGCAATGCCGTTCGCCACGCCGCCAGGTGGTCAGCCTGCACCGGCCCATGAGGCAGCCCAGGCGGCAAGCTGAAGAGATCAGGCAGGGTGCCCGGCGACCACGCTCGATACGACTCATCGGCCCGCACTGGCGATGTTGGGCTTGCGCGGCTGGCCATCAGCCCTGGCACGCCGGGTTCGTGCAACACCACATGCCAGCCCTCTGGCTGCAACAACACCCCGACCTGCAGCGGCGCACTCAGGGCTTGCATCAGACGGCTGCGCCACCAGCCAGCCCAGCGTTGCGTCCCATGCCAGGCACGCCGTCGCGCCCAGCGCGTCAACAAGGAGAGGGGTAGAAACATGACAAGTCCGGTATCCAAACGAATGCTTTGATACTATTGAAGGCCGCGCCGATCGTCCCTTTTTCGGATGTCCCAGCCTGGTAATTTTTTACAATCACGCATCACACACTGAGCACTGCTCCACGCAGTGCACGCTATGG
>CANFMY010000124.1 GCA_947448375.1 Comamonadaceae bacterium
CTCCCGGCACGCCGGCGCACATCGTGGAACGGTTGAACCGTGAAATCCGGGCCGTGGTGGAGACGCCAGCCATTCGTCAACGCCTGCTGGAGCTGGGTGGCCAGCCTCAGGCCAGCAGTCCCGCCGAATTCCGCGCACGCGTGGAGCGTGACATCGGGAATTTACGCAAAGTCATGGCCGATCGGAAGATTGACCAAGAGTGAGTGCACGCTCCAAGTGGCACTCGCCCTAGGGAAAGCGAGTGCCGGTCACCGGTTCCATTGGACCTATGATGCGTTCAACGCGGTACCGTCATGGCCCACCACGTTCTCGGCTTCACTGTCGATGGTCTGGACGAGGACCTGTCCAGACCAACCCCTCGCCCACCGTGGCAGCACGCAGGCACACCCTGCGCGCTGGTCGCCTGATTTCCAACCCCAACGACTCTTACTCAAGGAGATGTCATGAAACTCAAAGTTGTTGTCTCAGCTGCGCTGCTCGCAGCCGGCCTGGTGGCTGGCGGCGTGGCCAGTGCCCAGGAAAAACTCACCGTCTGGTGGGTCAAGGGCTTTTACAAGGCCGAGGACGATGCGCTGTTTGCCGCCATCAAAAAATACGAGACCAAATACAAGAACGTCAAGATCGAGCTCTCGCAATACCCGATCCAGGACATGATCCCCAAGACCGTGGCCGCGCTGGACGCTGGCAGCCCGCCTGATCTGGCCTACTCGGACACCTACGACTTCCAGACCACGGCTTCCTGGGCCTATGACGGCAAGCTCGAGGACATCTCCAGCGTGATCAACCCGCTGCGCGCCAAGTTTGCCCAGAACACGGTGGAAACCACCTTCTTGTTCAACAACAAGTTGCAGACCCGCAGCTACTATGCCTTCCCGATCAAGCAGCAGACCATGCACATCCAGTACTGGGCGGACATGCTGGCCGACGCAGGGTTCAAAGACTCTGACATCCCCACCACCTGGAAAGAGTACTGGAGCTTCTGGTGCGAGAAGGTGCAACCCGCCTCGCGCCAGAAAACCGGGCAGCGCACTTTCGGTATCGGCCAGCCCATGGGCGTGGATTCGACCGACTCGTTCTTCTCGTTCCTGACCTTCATGGACGCCTACAACATCAAGCTGGTCAACGATTCGGGCAAGCTGCTGGTGGATGATCCGGACGTGCGCAAGGGCCTGATTGCAGCCGTGTCCGATTACACCGCGGTCTACGCCAAGGGCTGCACGCCGCCGTCTTCCACCAGCTGGAAAGATCCGGACAACAACGTGGCCTTCCACAACAAGACCACGGTGATGACCCACAACGCCACCATCTCGATCGCCGCCAAATGGCTCGACGACATGAACAATGCGGCCTTGACCGACGCCCAGCGCGCCACGGCCAAGAAAAACTACACCGAGCTGATCAAGACGGCTGGCTTCCCCAATAAGCCCGATGGCAGCAAGATGACCTACCGCGCCGCCATCAAGACCGGCGTGATCTTCAAGGACTCCAAGAACAAGGCGCGCGCCAAGGAGTTCCTGAGCTTCATCCTGCAGGAAGAAAACCTCACGCCTTACGTCGAAGGATCCCTGGGCCGCTGGTTCCCGGTGACCAAGACCGGTCAGCAAAGCAAGTTCTGGAAAGAGGACGTGCACCGCAAGGCCGTGTATGACCAGTTCATGGCGGGCACCTCGACCTTCGAGTTCACCAAGAACTTCCGCTTCACCCAGCTGAACAACGAAAACGTCTGGGCCAAGGCGATGAACCGCGTGCTGAACGAAAAGGTGCCGGTGGACAAAGCGGTCGATGAAATGATCGAGCGCATCAAGACCGTCGCGCGTCAATAAAGCGTTGCCGAGAATGGCGGCTGCCTGTGATGGGCAGCCGCCCTTTTGTTAGAGAGTGTGACGATGTCCGAATCTGCGACCCTGCCACCTGTTGTCACTCCCGCGCGCACCACCTCCTCCTGGGAGTTCTGGGGCCGTTGGCTGGTGGTGCCTTACTTGCTGATATTCCTGGTCTTTGTGCTGTACCCCGTGTGTTATGGGCTGTGGTTGGCACGCCACCCCGAGAGCTATGTGAAGCTCTTTGAAGACCCCATTTTCTTTCGCACTGCCGTCAACACCCTGGTGTTTCTGGTGGTGGCCATCAATGTGAAGATGGTGGTTGCCCTGCTGTTGTCGGGCTTTTTCATTCAAACCCGTTGGTGGATCAAGATCGTCTCGGCCTTGTTCATCCTCCCCTGGGCGGTGCCGTCGATTCCCACCATCCTCTCGGTGCGCTTCATGCTGAACCCCGAGTGGGGCGTCATCAACAGCACCATCTTTCGCATGACGGGGCTGGATGGTCCCAACTGGCTGAACGACCCCACGCTGGCGCTCACCTTTTCCATGCTCATGCACATCTGGAAATCACTGCCGTTCTGGACACTGATTCTGGTGGCAGGTCGACTGGCCATTCCCTCGGATCAATACGAGGCGGCCTCGGTCGATGGCGCCAGCACCTGGCAAAAGTTCCGCTTCATCACCTGGCCATCGATGAAGACGCTCTACGTGACCTCCACGCTGCTCTCCATGATCTGGACGCTGGGCGACTTCAACAGCGTCTACCTGCTGACCGGCGGCGGACCGGCCGACCTCACGCACGTGCTGGCCACGCTTGGCATTCGCTACCTGCGACTCGACCAGGTGGATCTGGCCATGGCCTCGATCGTGGTGGCCTTGCCGCTGGTATTGCCGCTGGTGTACTACATGATGAAGCGACTCTCCAAGTGAAGGCACGACCATGAAGAGATCCTTCCTCAAAACCGTGACCACGGAAGCCAAGCTGCTGCTGATCGGCATTCCGGTGCTGATCTGGACACTGGTGCCCATCTATCACATGTTCCTGTTCGCGATCTCGAGCAAGGACTCGGCCACCTCGGGCCGCCTCTGGCCCCAAGAGCCCACGCTGCAGAACTTCGACTTCGTGTTCAACCAAAAGCATTTCTACCTGGATCACTTCTGGGTGCAGATGGGCAACTCGCTGCTGATTGCACTGTCGGTGGGCTTCCTGACCTTGCTGATCGCCACCTGCGCGGCCTTTGCCATCAGTCGTCTGAAAGTGCGCGGGGGCCGCACGGTGATGAACCTGGCCTTGTTCACCTACTTCATCCCGGCCGCCTTTCTGGCCGTGCCGATGTACAAGACCATGGGGCTCTATGGTCTGCTCAACACGCAGTGGTCGCTCATTTTGGCCATGGTGACGATTGCCTCGCCGTATTGCATCTGGGTGCTCAAGCAGGCATCGGACAAACTGCCCTATGAACTCGACGAGGCCGCACGCATGGATGGGGCCTCGCCTCTGCAATTGTTCTTCATGGTGTACCTGCCACTCATGGTGCCCTCGCTGGTGGCCGTGGGCACGTACTCGCTGCTGCTGGCCTGGAACGAATACCTCTACGCCTTCTTGCTGCTGTCCAACGACAAGAGCGTGACCGTCGCCGTGGCCCTGGGCAATTTCCTGTCGGCCGATGACTCGCCCTGGGAGTTGCTGATGACCACGGGTCTCATCTACGCCCTGCCGCCTGCGGCCATTTATTACACCTTCAAGCGCTACATGGTGTCGGGCCTGACCGCCGGCGCCGTCAAATCCTGAGAGTCCGACATGGCATCCGTATCCTTTCGCAACATCAAGAAATCGTTCGGCAAGACCGACATCATCCACGGCATCAGCTTTGACATCCGCGACGGCGAATTTGTGGTGCTGGTGGGCCCCTCGGGCTGCGGCAAGTCGACGCTGCTGCGCATGCTCGCAGGGCTCGAGGACATCACCGACGGCGAAATCGCCATTGACAACACGGTGGTCAACGACCTCGAGGCCAAGGATCGTGACATTGCCATGGTGTTCCAGAGCTACGCGCTGTACCCACACATGACGGTGCGCGAGAACATGGGTTTCAGCCTGCGCCTGCGCAAGGCCAGTGCGCAATTGATGCAAGAACGCGTCGCCCATGCGGCCCGCATCCTCAACCTGGAGTCGCTGCTCGAGCGCTATCCGCGTGAGCTCTCGGGTGGCCAGCGACAGCGGGTGGCCATGGGCCGCGCCATCGTGCGTGACCCCAAGGTGTTTTTGTTTGACGAACCCCTGTCCAACCTCGACGCCAAACTGCGGGTGGCCATGCGCGCCGAGATCAAGGAGTTGCACCAGCGACTCAAGACCACCACGGTGTATGTCACGCACGACCAGATCGAGGCCATGACCATGGCGGACCGGATTGTGGTGATGCACGACGGCATCATCGAGCAAATCGGCACCCCGCTGGAGCTGTTTGACCACCCGGGCAACCTGTTCGTTGCCCAGTTCATCGGCTCACCCGCCATGAACGTGGTGAAGGGGGAGTTCAAGGCTGGCACACAAGCGGTGGACGCCCAAGGGGTGCAGTGGCCCGTGCCAACCGCCCTGACTCGTCACGCCGCACGCACGGTGCACTATGGCATTCGCCCCAGCGACATGACGCTCTCCACCACAGGTCAGGGCGTACCCGCCCAGGTGGTGGTGGTGGAGCCCACCGGCGCCGAGACCGAGTTGTTGCTGCAAGTCGGCCAGACGCAGCTGACCCTGGTGATGCATGGTCGCACCGCGGTGCGACCGGGTGACACCGTGCACCTGGACATCGATGTCAGCAAGGTCCATCTGTTTGATGGACAGACCGAGCAGCGGCTGGACTGAAGGGCTTTAACTGGCTGACTGGACTGCTCAAGCCTCAATTGACCTGATACGCGCGCACAGCATCCTCGTTCCAGGCCACGCCGCTGCCCGGCACATCGGCACTCACGGCGCAGCCATCGACACAGCGCAGTGGTTGCGCCAGCACAGGCCCGGCCAGATCCATGCGCTCGAGCCAGTGCGCCGTGGGGGTGACCGCCAGCAAATGGGCACTGATCTCGGGGAAGATGTGGCTCGACATGGGCACTCCCGCACCTTGCGCCAACGCGGCCGCACGCATCCACCCTGTCACGCCACCGATCTTCATCACATCGGGCATGGCAAAGTCACAGGCCCCGGCCTGCAAGGCGCGTTGCATGTCGCCCGGTCCGCACCAGTTTTCACCCATCTGGATGGGCGCCCCCAGGCCTCTGAGGCGTGCATGCCCGGCCAGGTTTTCTTGAATCGTGGGTTCCTCGACCCAGGTCACGCCCTCTTGCGCGAGGGCACGGATGCGGCGCTCGGCCTCGGGCACGCTCAGGCCCTGGTTGTAGTCCACCATGATGTGCACGTCCGAGCCCACGGCTTGCCTGAGTGCGCGCAACACCTCCAGGTCTTGCGCCAGCGTGGCGTAACCCATCTTGGTCTTGATGGCGCGAAAGCCAGCCTCCACCGCTCGTCTTGCGCGCAAGGGACCCAGTTCGAGACCATCGAGCCCGTGGCTGTCGTACACGGGAACGGGACGCGGCGAGCCACCGAGCAAGGTGGCCAAAGGCACATCCTGATGAAGGGCCAAGGCGTCCCACAGTGCCATGTCCAGGCCTGAACACGCCATGATCACCAGTCCGCCACGACCCAGCAGTCGCAAGCGTGATTCGAACTCTGCATCGAGATTCACCGGCTCCACGGGCTTGCCCACCAGGGTTGTGCCGAGCTCATCCACCAAAACTTGAACCGCCTTCAACGCCAGCGGCATGTAGGTGAACACATACGATCGGCCCGTGATGCCGGCATCGGTCTCGAGGTCGATCAGCACCAAGGGCACGGTGGCGATCACGCCGGTGCTGGTCTTGAGCGTGTATTCCAAGGGCGCCTGGACGGCTCGTGTGCGCACCTGGCGCACGCAAAGAGTGGTCATCGAATCGACTCCTGATCAGCGGGCGTCACAGCACCTTGGCGCTGGGTCGCTCATTCATGCGGTCGCGCCAGGCCTGCAAGGCCTGCAGGCCCAATTCAGCGGGCACAAACTTCATCAGACCGCGCGCAAACTCCAGCGCACAAAACGCCGTGATGTCGGCAATGGTGAGGCGCTCACCCGCCATCCACGGATGCGTTTGCAATTCACGGTCCAGCCAGCGCGCCACCTCCACCACCTTCTCGCCTTGCGAGCGTCCGAAGTCGGGGAATTGGGGGGTTTCCAGCGGGGCCAGGCCCGGGTGGCAATGTCGAATCCAGTGGGCCAGCCCCGCCATCAGGTACAACTCGATGCGTCGATCCGCCATTTCGATGAAAGCACGCTCGTCGGCGTCGCGCCCCATCAGGTTGGGCTCGGGATGCCGGCCTTCCAGCCAGGTGCAGATGGCGCGGGTTTCCGTCAACACGCGGCCGTCGTCCAACTCGAGCGCGGGCACTTTGGACAGGGGGCTCTTGGCGACATAGCCCTCGGTTCGGTGTTCGCCCTGGTTGAGGTCGACATTGACCACGTCCAGTCCGGTGATGCGCTTCTCGGCGAGGAACATCAAAACCCGGCGCGGATTGGGCGCGCGATACGCGGAATAGAGTTTCATGGCGTGTCCTTGCGTGTCTGTCCCATCTCGACCATCTGTCGGGCTTGTTCTGAGTAGCGGCGCGCAGCGTCATCCCCGTCCCGACGCAGATGCACCTCGGGCGCCGGTCGCTCGATGCCGCGCTGCACCGCCGGCCGCGCCCGGATGGCGGCCAGCCACCGCTGCAGATGCGGTAACCCCTCCACCTCGACCCCCGACCACCGATGCGTGCGCACCCAGGCCCAGTTGGCGATGTCGGCCATCGAGTAGTCGCCCGCCAGGTATTCATGGTCTTTCAAGTGACCATCGAGCACGGCCAGCAAGCGCCGGCTTTCGCCTTGGTAGCGGTCAATGGCCGGCTGAATTTTTTCGGGAAAGTAGCGATAGAACACATTGGCCTGCCCCATCATGGGCCCGATGCCCCCCATCTGGAACATCAGCCATTGCATGACGCGCGAACGACCCTGAAGGTCGTGCGGCATCAGGCGTCCCGTTTTTTCGGCCAGGTAGATCAGACAGGCGCCGGATTCAAAGACCGCGAAGTCGTCCTCGTCGCGGTCCACGATGGCGGGTATGCGTCCGTTGGGATTGATCGCCAGAAATGCCGGCGTCTTTTGCTCGCCCTGGGAGAGGTTCAACACCTGCAGGGTATACGGCAGACCCAGTTCTTCCAGCGCAATCGACACCTTGTGCCCATTGGGCGTGGCGGCGGTGTAAAGATCGATCATGGTGGGTTCAGCTTATCAGCCCCATCGACGCGAGCCACCCGGGGTTGTCCCGAACGTGCCGCCCTCCAACCGATTACCCCCCTGCACACCGCCTGGCGCCTGGAACAGACCCGCGATAGTCTTTACACTGTCTGCACGACAGGATGCACTGGCCTTCGAACCTGCGCCCACCGTCACCCGAACCCGCCTTGACAGGAGACCCCCATGGACCCGCAACTGCAGACCTTCATCGACCAATGCCGTCAGTGCCTGACGAGCCAGCCCGGCCCGGCAGGCCGACAACAGGTCGCCACCTTGTTGCAAACCCTGTTGGCTGACGCCGGTTTCGTGAACCGACTCATTCCCCCCGAAACCGGCGAGCGCGAAGTGCTGTACGAAGACCCGGACCTGGGCTTTTGCGTGCTGGCACACAACTACCTCACGGCCAAAAATTCAACGCCCCACGACCATGCCCACTCCTGGGCTATTTATGGTCAGGCGCGCGGCCAGACCGAGATGAGCGACTATCAGCTGCTGGAACCCGCCACACCCGAACGAGCAGGCAAGGTCAAGACCGTGCGCTCCTACGCACTGACGCCCGGTGTGGCCCATGTCTACAACGAGGGCGATTTGCATGCGCCCACGCGGGTGGCACCCACCAGCCTGATCCGCATCGAGGGCACCAACATGGCACGGGTCAAACGCCTGAGTTACGAAGCCGTCGACTGACGCGCCCTGGACGGGGCGGTGTGCGCTCCGCGCTCCACATGGGCGTCCTGCGCGCGTGCGTTGGTGACATGCGCGCGCGCGTCCTGATCAGACAATCCGCTCTTTGTCCACCAGCTCGGCTCTTGCGATGCCTGACGATTCCATCCAGTTGCATGTCAATGGGAGCGCCCACTCGGTTCCCGCCGATGGGCAAACCCCCCTGCTGTACGCCCTGCGCAATGACCTGGGACTCACGGCCGCCCGCTTTGGCTGTGGCCAGGGCCAGTGTGGCGCGTGTCATGTGCTGGTGAATGGCCGCTCTGTGGCCGCCTGCGACACGCCGCTGTGGTCTTGCCAGGACAAGTCCATCACCACCCTGGAGGGCCTGCAGGATGACCCGGTGATGCAGTCCTTGTTGCGCGCCTTTGAACAGGAACAAGCCCTCCAGTGCGGGTACTGCGTCAATGGCATTTTGATCACCGCCAAAACCTTGCTGGAGTCCCATGCGTCGCCCAGCGAGGCCGAGATCATGCACGTGCTCGACGGGCATTTGTGCCGATGCGGAACGCACTGGCGATTTATCCGGGCCATCCAGCGGGCCGCCACCGATCTGCAGGGCTCTGCACCATGACCCCCCCCTCGCACACCACCGGCGGGTTGACCTTGCCCCCCACCCTGGCGGCCTCTCCCACGCTCAGCCGCTGGGTGCGCTTTGACACGCCGGGACGGGTAAGCCTGTTCACCGGCAAGGTGGAACTCGGGCAAGGCATTCTGTCGGCCATCGCTCAAATGGCGGCCGAGGAACTCGACATCGATTACACCTGCGTGGACATCCATCCGGTGGACTCGTCGCGCAGCCCCAATGAAGGATCGACCTCGGGCAGCCGCTCCATCCAGGAAGGCGGCGAGGCCATGCGCCAGGCCTGCGCAGAGGTCCGCTATCTGTTTGCACAGGCAGCGGCCCAGGCACTCAACGTCGATGCGCAGCAACTCAGCGTTGAGCAGGGCGTGTTCAAGGCGGTGGGCCACGATCACGGGCTCTCGTACTGGGCCTTGTCTCACCGGGTCGATCTGAATCAGCCCGCGTGTGCCCGCGTGGCGCCCAAGTCGCCTGCCCAACACCGGGTGGTGGGGCAGTCATTGCCACGCAAAGACCTGCCGGCCAAGTTGCGCGGCGGGACCTTTTTGCATGACCTGCAACTCCCCGGCATGGTGCACGGCCGCATTGTTCGCCCGCCCGGCGTGGGCGCGGTGCTGTTGCAAGTCGATGAAGCCCCCACGCGGGAGATGCCGGGTGTGATCACCGTGGTGCGCGACGGCAGCTTTCTGGGCGTCATCGCCAAGCGGGAAGAGCAGGCCATTCGCGCCATGCAACGTCTGGCACGCGACTGCCAATGGCAAGCCGGACCCACGCTGCCACCGGCCCACGCGATTCACAACCATTTGCGCCAACTGCCCGCCGAGATCGAGTTGCTGCAGGACGACCCGCCCCATCAGGGCGCAACGCGCCTGGAACACGCGGCAACGTTCACCCGCCCCTATCTGTCGCATGGATCGATCGGCCCGTCCTGCGGGCTGGCCCGGTGGCAGGACGAACAACTGGAGGTCTGGTCGGCCTCGCAGTCCATCCATGCCTTGCGAGACGAAATCGTCAAGCTGCTGAACCTGCCCAC
>CANFMY010000125.1 GCA_947448375.1 Comamonadaceae bacterium
ACCCCGCCAGCAAATGCTGCACGAGCCAGCCATCCGCGCCGACATGGTTCATCACCATCTCCACGCGCGGCCACTGACTGGCGGCCATTAGCCGCTCCAGTTCAGCGGGTGTGAGCGCTCGATAGGCACGCGAGAGGTCTGCCTCCTGGTGTGGCTGATAGTGACCGTCGCGGCACTCACCGATGGCGCCGATGGGTTCGGCCCCAAAGGGTTGCACACCATCGGTTCGCACTTTCTGAAACACGTGGCCTTCGAACACCAGTCCATCGCAGACCATTCGCACCCCCGTGAGTCCCGGTGTACCTGCGAGCCGGATGGCATCACGCAGATTGCCTGGTCCGTCCGCATCGGGCGCATCGGACGCTCGCATGGCACAGGTGAGCACCACCGGCTTGCCTTGTGGCCAGCAGGCCTGCAACAGGAATGCGGTCTCCTCCAGCGTATCCGTGCCGTGGGTGATCACGATGGCGCGCACGCCAGGGTCTTGCTGCAACTGGGCGACCCGCTGCAACAGTCGTTGCCAAATGGCCTCGGTCATGTCCTTGCTGTCGACCTGCGCGAGTTGTTCCGTCACCCAGACAGGACGCGTGGACGGGGTGTTTTGTTGCGCCGTGGTCCCTGTGCCTGCCCGCTCGGCCTGGGTCACCAACGTCTCGACGTCAACCTGAGCCGCTTGGTAGGCACCCCCGGCTCCAGGCACCAGCGACAGGCCCGCAATGGTGCCACCGGTACCGAGAATGACGATTTTTTGCGACAAAAACTCACCTTTTTTTGAAGACATGGCTTGCCAAACCTAAAAAACTGGTTAAAAATCCAGTTACTGGATGGGAAAACAGTACTGTTCTTCCATCCAACTCAACCACCACCGCAGGAGTCCTGGCCATGATGGAACAACCCAAACTGACAGCCCGACAACAGCAAATTCTGGAGCTCATCCAGAGCACCATCGCTCGCACCGGGGCGCCCCCCACCCGCGCAGAAATCGCCACCGAGCTGGGCTTCAAATCCGCCAATGCTGCCGAAGAGCACCTGCAGGCCCTGGCCCGAAAGGGCGTGATCGAACTCCTGAGCGGTACCTCACGCGGCATCCGCCTCAAGGACGACACGCTGCGCTCCATCCACGAGTCGCGCATCAAGCAATATGCCCTGCCCTTGCAAAGCCTGGCCCAGCTGGCGCTGCCCCTCATCGGGCGCGTGGCGGCTGGCTCCCCCATTTTGGCGCAAGAGCATGTGGACCAAACCTACTACGTGGAAAACAGCCTGTTCCAGCGCAAGCCCGACTACCTCCTCAAGGTGCGCGGCATGTCCATGCGTGACGCCGGCATCATGGACGGCGACCTGCTGGCGGTGCAGTCCACCCGTGAAGCCAAGAACGGCCAGATCGTGGTCGCGCGCCTGGGCGACGAAGTCACCGTCAAGCGCTTCAAGCGTGCCCGCGACGTCATCGAACTTCACGCTGAAAACCCCGACTACCCCACCATCGTGGTCGAACCCGGTGAGCCCTTCGAGATCGAAGGTCTGGCCGTGGGATTGATCCGTAACACCATGCTCATGTAAGGAGTCCACCATGAGTCTCGCCATCCTCGGCCTGTTCAAGGCCATTTCACCCTTCTTCCCCACCAGCACTCGTCGCTTTGCACCCGCTGGCGGCATGGGCCTGCTGGGCCACAGCGCGCAAGACGCCAGCCAGCCGAGGCTGAGCCCTGCCCCCCACGCTCGCCCCACCCCTCAACGGGCCGCGGCACTGCCGTTGCGTGTCACACGCTTGCTCGACCAAGGCAGTCCCAGCGCCAGCGCGGGCCGCATGGTGATGTCCGGCAGTTTTGCCGACGTCTGCGCCGAACTCGACCGACTGGTCGCCCTGGAATCTGCGCGCGAGGCCACACGAACCCGTCACTAACGAGGCACAATCGGGGGTTATGAATATCGTAATCCTCGATGACTATCAAGACGCGGTACGCAAACTCGCCTGTGCCAGCAAGCTCGAAGACTATCCCGCCAAGGTCTACACCAACACCATCAAAGGCATTGGCCAATTGGCCGTTCGCCTGAAGGACGCTGAAATCCTGGTGCTGATCCGTGAGCGCACCCACATCACACGTTCGCTGATAGACAAGCTTCCCAAACTGCGCATGATCTCCCAGACCGGCAAGGTCGGGGCGCACGTCGATGTCGCCGCTTGCACCGAGCGCGGCATCGTGGTGTCTGAAGGGGTGGGCTCCCCCGTTGCGGCGGCTGAACTCACCTGGGCGCTCATCATGGCGGCGGCACGTCGCCTGCCGCAGTACATCTCCAGCCTCAAACACGGCGTGTGGCAACAGTCCGGTCTCAAGTCAGCGTCCATGCCGCCCAATTTCGGGCTGGGCACGGTGCTCAAAGGCAAGACACTGGGCATCTGGGGCTACGGCAAGATTGGCCAGCTCATCGCAGGCTATGGCAAGGCGTTTGGCATGCGCGTCATCGTCTGGGGCAGCGAGTCGTCGCGCCAACGTGCCCAGGGTGACGGCCTGCTCATCGCCGACTCCAAAGCCGATTTCTTCGCCAACTGTGATGTGTTGTCGGTGCACCTGCGTTTGCTGGACAACACCCGTGGCATCGTCACGGCACAAGACCTGGCCAGCATGAAGCCCACGGCCATGCTGGTCAATACCTCCCGTGCAGAATTGATCGAGCCCGATGCGCTCATCACCGCGCTCAACCGGGGCCGTCCCGGCCTGGCTGCCGTAGATGTTTTCGAGAGCGAACCCATTTTGCAAGGACATGCCCTGCTGCGCCTGGAAAACTGCATCTGCACACCTCACATCGGGTATGTCGAGCAAGACAGCTACGAGTTGTATTTCGGCGCGGCTTTTGACAACGTGGTGAATTACGTCCAGGGCAACCCCAGCAACGTGGTCAACCCCGCAGCCTTGCAAAATCGACGTTGAGCGCAGGCCCTGGGCGATAATCCAGGCCATGAGTACACG
Source organism: Comamonadaceae bacterium (assembly GCA_947448375.1). Taxonomy (GTDB): domain Bacteria; phylum Pseudomonadota; class Gammaproteobacteria; order Burkholderiales; family Burkholderiaceae_C; genus Limnohabitans. The sequence continues at coordinate 2,967 of CANFMY010000125.1, forward strand.
TTTCAATGTTGTCGCCGTGGTCGGTGCCGGGGCCATGGGTCGAGGTATCGCACAAATCGCGGCTCAGGCCGGCAGCCAGGTGCTGCTGTATGACACCCAATCTGCAGCCTGCCAGAAGGCTCGCGAGAGCATCATCGCTCAATGGAGCAAGCTGGCCGAAAAAGGCCGTCTCACGCCCGAACTTGTGCAGCAGCACAGTGACCGCCTTCAGTGCGTGGACAACCTGCAAGCCTTGTCGGGTTGTGACCTGGTGATTGAAGCCATCATCGAACGGCTGGACATCAAGCAATCCGTGTTTGCCGAACTCGAGGCGGTGGTGCGGGACGATGCGGTGCTGGCCAGCAACACGTCGTCGCTCTCGGTCACCGCCATTGCCGCCAAGCTCAAACGCCCGCAGCGGGTGGCGGGTTATCACTTCTTCAACCCGGTGCCACTCATGAAGGTGGTGGAAGTCATTCCGGGCCTCAAGACCGATCCGGCGGTGTGTCAACGGCTGGTCGACTATGCGCGAGCCATGGGCCATACCGCGGTGATGGCGCAAGACACGCCGGGCTTCATTGTCAATCACGCCGGCCGCGGTTATGGCACCGAGGCCTTGCGACTGGTGAGCGAAGGCGTCACCGACTTTGCCACCACCGACCGCATCCTCAAGGACCAGGTGGGCTTCAAGTTGGGCCCCTTCGAGCTGTTTGACCTGACCGGACTGGATGTGTCGCATCCGGTCATGGAGTCCATTTATCACCAGTACTTCGAAGAGCCTCGCTACCGCCCCAACGTCATTGCCGCGCAGCGCATGGCGGGCGGTGTGGTGGGGCGTAAAGTCGGCGAAGGGTTTTACCGCTACGAAGCCAGTGGTGCGGTCGTGCCGCCCGAACCGCCCGTTCCGGTGGTGGCCGACATGCCGCCGGTGTGGGTGTCCTCGCGCGCTGCGCGACGCGCCGAGTTGTTTCAGCTCCTCAAAGATCTGGGCGCCAAGATTGAAACCGGCACCTCACCGTCCATGCAGGCGCTGTGCCTGGTGGCGCCGCTGGGTTTTGACGTGACCACGGTGGCCGTGGTGGAGCGGCTCGACCCCTCGCGCACGGTGGGCATTGACCTCTTGCTGCCTGACAACGCCACCAAACGACGCGTGCTGGCCACCAACCCGGCCACACGCGCGGACATGCGCGACGCTGCCCATGCCCTCTTTGCCCGCGACGGCAAGGCCGTGAGCGTGATCCGTGACAGTGGCGGCTTTGTCACCCAACGCGTGGTGGCCAACATCGTCAACATCGCCTGCGACATCTGCCAGCAGGGCATCTGCACCCCGCAAGACCTGGAGCTGGCCGTGACCCTCGGTCTGGGGTACCCCATGGGACCGCTGGCCCTGGGTGACAAACTCGGCCCGGACAACCTGCTCGAAACCCTGTTCAATTTGCAAACCGTCTACGGCGACCCGCGCTATCGCCCCAGCCCCTGGCTGCGCCGCCGGGGTGCCATCGGCCTGAGCCTGCTGCACTGCGAAGCCTGACCGGACTCTGCGCATGACCGAACAACTCAAAAGTTCCAGTCACGGGTCCACCATGATCCTGACGATCTCGAACCCGGACGCCCGCAATGCGCTGGGGCCCGGCATTTATGCCGCCGGGATCGAGGCTCTGAACATCGCCGCCGATCAGCGCGAGGTGCACAGTGTGATCATCACGGGCGAGGGACCGCACTTTTCAGCGGGGGGCAACCTGCAACGACTGCTGGACAACCGCTCGAAGCCTCCCGAGCACCAGGCCACCAGCATCGACACCTTTCATGCCTGGATTGAATGTCTGGAGACATTTCCCAAGCCCGTGATTGCCGCCGTCGAAGGTGCCTGTGCAGGCGCCGGGTTTTCCCTGGTGCTGGCCTGTGATCTGGTGGTGGCGTCCAGCGACAGCGTGTTTTCGCTGGCCTACAGCAATGTCGGGCTGTCTCCCGACGGCGGCGCCACCTGGCAACTGGCGCGCAAAGTGCCACGCAATCTGGCCAACCAGTGGCTGATGCTGGGCGAGCGACTCCCCGCCACCACGCTGCTCGAGCGTGGGCTCATCAACCAGGTGTGCGCTCCCGGCCAGGCCCTCACGCAGGCCCTGGCACTGGCAGAACAGCTCAACGCCCGCGCGGGCAACGTGCTGGGCAGCATCAAGGAGTTGCTGGCCATCGCCCAGGCCGACAGTCTGGACACCTTGCTGGACGCCGAGCGCGATCACCTGGTGCGCAACCTGCATCACGCCAATGGCGGGATTGGCATCGAGGCGTTTCTGAATAAAACGCCTCCCCTTTACACCCGTTGATTTTCCCGTGGCTTGCGTGGCGCTGACAGCAGACACGCAGGCGACATGGCACAGGGGCACACCCGGTCCCTGGCGCGACAATGATTTCATTTCGGGTCACTGACAAGACAGCTTATGGACGATCCCATTCTTACGATGGAAGAACGTGAAGCGATCAATTCGGGTCGCTGGTTTTCTTCCCTTTCACCTTCACTTCGACACGACATACTGCGATGCGCCTACGTCAAGCGATGCAGGGACGGCGATCTGATTGCCGCGCGTGGCGATCCACCCGAGGAGTGGATGGCCTGCGCCAAGGGAGCGGTGCGCGTCAGCTCCACCTCGCTGTCGGGCAAGCAGATCACGTTCGACTACATCGAACCGGGCATCTGGTTTGGGGATGTGGCCATTCTGGACGGAGACCGTCGTACGCACGATGTGTACGCGCATGGCGAGACCACCATCCTGTGCGTGGCCAAGGCCGATTTCCAGAAAATTCTGGGCTTGCACGTCGAGTTCTATCAAGCCATGCTGAAGTTGCAGGCGCGTCGCATTCGCCAGCTGTTTGGTCTGGTGGAAGACCTCAACACCCTGCCCTTGCGTTCTCGCCTGGCCAAGCAGTTGTTGCACCTGGGTCGCAGCTATGGGGTTCCCTCACTGTCCAATGCACAGGAGGTCCGCATCAGCCTGCATCTGGCGCAGGAAGAGCTCGCCCAGTTGCTGGGCGCCTCACGCCAGCGCGTCAACCAGGAGCTCAAGTCCATGGAGCGCGAGGAAGCCATTCGCATCGAAGCCGGTGGCATCGTGATTCGCAACCGCGATGCGCTCATGCGCATCAGCGAAGCCGAGCAGTGACATGAGCCAGAACGACACCTTCAGCGGTACCCGTGCCGTGAGCGCCCAGCATCGTATTGACGAAGCGGCGCTGGCGCACTGGCTCCAGCAGCACATGCCGGGGTTTGCCGGACCGTTGCAGGTGGAGATGTTCAAAGGTGGCCAGTCCAACCCCACCTACAAGCTCATCACGCCCTCCGCCCAGTATGTGATGCGCGCCAAACCTGGGCCCGTGGCCAAACTGCTGCCCTCGGCCCACGCGATCGAGCGAGAGTTCCGCGTCATGCAGGCGCTGCACGGCACAGCTGTACCGGTGGCCCGCATGCATGTGCTGTGCGAAGACGAATCCGTCATTGGTCGCGCCTTCTATGTCATGGAATTTGTCCAAGGCCGCGTGCTCTGGGACCAGGAACTGCCCGGCATGTCACCTGCCGAGCGGCGCGAACTCTACCTGGAACTCAACCGCGTGCTCGCTGCTTTGCACAGCGTGCCGTTTCGGGAACGCGGGCTGGAAACCTACGGCAAGCCGGGCAACTACTTCGAACGCCAGATCGGTCGCTGGAGCAAACAGTACCAGGCCTCGGTCACGCAGCCCATCCCCGAGATGGACAAACTCATCGAGTGGTTGCCCTCGCACATGCCCGACAGTGCCCGCGCCGACATCACCAGCATCGTGCACGGCGACTACCGACTGGACAACGTCATCTTTCACCCCACCGAGCCACGCATCCTGGCCGTGCTGGATTGGGAGCTGTCCACGCTGGGGCATCCCCTGGCCGACTTCAGCTACAACTGCATGGCCTGGCACATCCCGCCCGGCACCTTCCGGGGCATTGGCGGTCTGGATCTGCAAGCGCTGGGCATCCCGTCCGAAGAAGAATACATCCGCCTGTACTGCGAGCGCACAGGTCTGGCCACGCCCGCATCCCTGGCCCAGGACTGGAACTTCTATCTCGCCTACAACATGTTCCGCATTGCCGCCATTTTGCAAGGTATTGCCAAGCGCGTGGAGTCCGGCACGGCCTCCAGCGATGAAGCCGTTGCGGCAGGCGCTCGCGCGCGTCCCATGGCTGAAATGGCCTGGCAATACGCACAAAAGGCCTGACCTCTTTTTTACCATCCACAACAACACAACAATCACGCGGAGAAGCTGAGCATGAATTTCGATTACACCGACAAAGTCAAACAGATGCAGGCCCGACTGCTGGCCTTCATGGAGCAGCACATTTACCCCAACGAAGCCCGCTTCTTCGCCGAAATCGCGGAGAACCGCGCCAAGGGCAATGCCTGGCTGCCCACCAAAGTCATCGAAGAGCTCAAGCCGCTGGCCCGCAAGGCCGGCTTGTGGAACCTCTTCATCCCGCACAGCAAACGTGCGCCCGAGGGCTTGTCCAATCTGGAATACGCCCCGCTGTGCGAGATCATGGGCCGTGTGCCCTTCGCCGCCGAGGTGTTCAACTGCTCGGCCCCGGACACCGGCAACATGGAAACCTTCGAGCGCTACGCCAGCGAGGAGCTCAAGGACCAGTGGCTCGAGCCGTTGCTGCGTGGCGAGATCCGTTCGGCCTTTCTGATGACCGAACCAGACGTTGCGTCTTCGGATGCGACCAACGTGCAGTGCCGCATCGAGCGCGACGGTGACCACTACGTCATCAACGGACGCAAGTGGTGGAGCTCCGGCGCCGGTGACCCACGCTGTGCGGTGTACATCGTGATGGGCAAAACCGATCCCGAGGCACCCCGCCACTCGCAGCAAAGCATGATCATCATCCCGGCCAACACCCCGGGCGTGACCGTGCTGCGCCCGCTCACCGTGTTCGGTTACGACGATGCGCCCCATGGCCACATGGAAGTCGATCTCAAAAACGTGCGCGTGCCAGTGGGTAATATTCTGCTGGGCGAGGGTCGTGGCTTTGAAATCGCGCAGGGCCGCCTCGGCCCGGGACGTATCCACCACTGCATGCGCTCCATCGGTGCAGCCGAGCGCGCCCTGGAACTCATGTGCAAGCGACTCAACAGCCGCGTGGCCTTTGGCAAACCCATCTCCGCACAGGGTGTGTGGCACGAGCGCATTGCCGAGTCGCGCATCATGATCGAGCAGGCGCGCCTGATGACCCTCAAGGCCGCTTACATGATGGACACGGTGGGCAACAAGGTGGCCAAGGCCGAGATCGCCATGATCAAGGTCATCGCCCCCAACATGGCCACCAAGATCATCGACTGGGCCATTCAGGCCCATGGCGGCGGCGGCATCAGCGACGACTTCCCCCTCGCGTACGCCTATGCCCATCAGCGCACCCTGCGCTTTGCCGACGGCCCGGACGAGGTGCACCGCAACTCGATCGCCAAGCTCGAGCTGGCCCGTCAAATTGCCACGGCGCACCCAGACGTCGAAATGCCCATCACCCGCGGTTCCTGAAAGGTCTCACCATGATCGATGTTTACAGCTGGGCCACGCCCAACGGCCACAAGGTGCACATCATGCTCGAAGAGTGTGGTTTGCGACTCAACCGCGACTGGCGCGCCATTCCTGTCAACATCGGTACCGGCGACCAATTTGCGCCCGAGTTTTTGCGTATCAGCCCCAACAACAAGATCCCGGCGCTGGTGGACCCGAACGGTCCGGACGGCAAACCGATCAGCGTGTTCGAGTCGGGCGCCATTCTGGTCTACCTGGCATCGAAGATGGGCAAGTTCATGCCCCGCAGCGACCGCGCCAAGTTCGAGGTGCTGCAGTGGCTGATGTTCCAGATGGGTGGCGTGGGACCCATGCTCGGCCAAAACCACCACTTTCGCCTTTACGCGCCCGAGAAAATCGAATATGCCATCAACCGCTACACCAACGAGGCCAAGCGCCTGTATGGCGTGATGGACAAGCAGGTGTCCAAGACCAAGTTCATCGCCGGCAACACCTACACCATTGCCGACATGGCCATCTTCCCCTGGCTACGCAACTGGCAGAACCAGGGCATCGACTGGGCCGACTATCCGCACCTCAAATACTGGTTTGACACCATCGCGGCAAGACCGGCGGTGCAGCGCGGCGTTCAGGTGCTGGCGGATTTGCGCAAGCCGATCACGGACGACAAGGCCAGGGAAATGTTGTTTGGGAAGCAGCAGTTTGTTAGGCGGTGAGGGAGGAGCCTAATTCCCATCAGTTTATTGGCGTGAAGTTGTTGGGATTTAGTGGCAGGCTGTACCCGCATCTAGAGTCTGTAGCAAATTGCACAGGATTAGATGAACAGCCTCCATCGTATGCATACAAATAAGGAATCCCACCTTGCTGTTGGATCACAAATTGTGACGGCCAGCTACCCGAGTGGTTTGTAAATGGTCCTCCACTGAGGGTGTGCAGCGTTTGACTTGACCAATTAGAAGGGGATAGATAA
>CANFMY010000126.1 GCA_947448375.1 Comamonadaceae bacterium
ACAAAAATGCCCGCCCGCCCCTGTGATGATCACGGCGCGAATCGAGTTGTCGTCGCGGATGGTGCGGATATGACCCGCCAACTCGTCGCGCATGGCCGGCTCCAGCGCGTTGCGCTTGGTCGGGCTGTTGAGCGTGAGGGTGGCCACTTGGTTCACCACCTCGACCTGAAGCAAAGGGGTGCCTGATGGTGTGTGTGTCATGGAATTCCTCATGGGTGTGGGTGGCGTCAGGGCAATGATGCTGGGCGGACGTGTTGCAGGATGTTGCTCGAACCACGCCCACCCGCTCGTGTGGCAGGTTGGCTTGTCGCGCCACTGGATTTTGCCGCGAATGCCGCGAGCAGGCTGACCCGGAATCAGCGACGTGTCTGCCGCGGACACGACAGCACGCCACAGGGGGGACGCTATCATGCCCCCATGCATGGCGACCGGCTGGCGCATGCGGCTGCCCTTCACTCCAGGAGATTGAGCATGTTTTCGTTCAAAACCGCATGGCTATTGGTCGCCTTGTGTGCCGCCGGAACCGGTGTTGCCCAGGCCCAGGCCTATCCCAACAAACCCATCCGCATCCTGGTGGGCTACGCTCCCGGGGGGTCCGCCGATGCCGGTGCCCGCCCTCTGGCCAAAGCCCTGGAGCCCCTGCTGGGCCAGCCCATCATCATCGACTACAAGCCCGGCAATGCCGGTGGTGTGGCCATGGACCTGATCGCCAAGGCCCCCGCCGATGGCTATACCCTGTACTTCTTTGACAGCGGCCCGCTCACCGTGGCGCCCCACATGGGCAAGCTGACGTATGACGTCAACAAATCGTTCTCCATGCTCGGCCATGTGTGCGGCAGCGGCAGCATGCTGGTGGTGCACCCGGGCACCCCGTTCAAGTCGGTCAATGAAGTGGTCACCACATCCAAGCGAGAGCCCGACAAGTGGAGTTACGGCACGTCCGGTGTGGCAGGCCCTCACCACCTCTCGGGCGAGTACTTCAAAAGCGTGACAGGCGCCGTGCTGCTGCATGTGCCCTACAAGGGTGGCGGTCCGGCCATGGCCGACCTCATGGGCGGTCAGGTGCCCATGTTGTTCTCGTCGCTGGGACCGGTGGTGTCGGCAGCCAAGGCGGGCAAGGTGCGTCCCTTGGCGGTGACCTCGCTCAAGCGTTCCAACGCCTTCCCCGATGTTCCCACCTTCGACGAACTGGGCTTCAAGGGCTTTGAATCGGTGGCCTGGTATGGCTTGATCGGGCCAGCCGGACTCCCCCCCGAGGTCGTGACGCGCTTGACGCGTGCCTTGACCAAGGTGGGCGAGGACAAGGGGGTGATGGACCAGATCAATGCCACCGGCTGTGATGCCGAAATCCTGACGCCCGATCAAACTCTGGACAAGATCCGGGCCGACTCCCTCAAGTGGAGCAAGGTCATCAAAGACGCCAACATCAAGCCGGAATAAGGCGGCTCAACACGCACGGGGGAGGCCGTGCGTGCTCCTTTGTGCCGGGCGCTTCCCTCGCCTGACGCCGTCACTCTTCAAAGTTATGTAAAACCCGGTCAATTCCACACGGGGCCACGGGTGTTTGCTTGAAGATGAGAATCTGCGTCAAATCACGCGACTGTGTATGCCTGCCTCCCGCCCTGCCGTTCTGCTGCTCCTGTTACTGCCCCTGTTCCTGACGCTGTCGCTCTCCCCGGCGCTGGCGGCCGGCAGGGCTACGCCCGAACCGGCACTGGTGGCCGAAACCACCCAATTTCGTGAAACCGGCCGCTATGACGAGGTGGAACAGCGCTGTCGCGACTGGCCACGCCGTCACCCGCAGTGGGTCAAGTGCGAGACCGTGGGTCGCACCGCCGAGGGACGGACCATCCGCGCGCTGGTCATCAGCAAGGGCGCCGGCCTGGAACCTCGCCCGCGCCAACACCACCCGGTGGTGTTACTCATCGGGGGCACCCATGCGGGTGAAATTGATGGCAAGGATGCCGGGCTCATATTGCTGAGGCAACTGCTCGCTTCCGACAAGCCGAACAACCCGCTGCAGCACCTGACCGTGGTGTTTGTTCCCGTGTTCAATGTGGATGGCCATGAGCATCGCGGACGTCACCTGCGCCCCAACCAGAACGGTCCGCTCGAGCAGGGAGACCGCGTGACGGCCCAGCGCATCAACCTCAACCGAGACTGGATGCTGGCGCAAACTCCCGAGATGCAAGCCATGCTGCGTCTGGTGCAACGCTGGGATCCGGATGTCACCCTGGACTTGCACGTGACCGATGGCATCCGCTATCGCCACAATGTCGCCATCTCGCACTCGCCCTTGTTCAGCCCGAACGGTGAGGTGCAAACCGTCTCGGATTTTGTGCTCCAGAACGTGATCTCGCGGTTGACCCGTCGGGGACATGCCCCGCTCGATTTCTACCCGGTGTTGAACGACCCCGAAGACCCGAGTCTGGGCATGATGCAGGAGGTGGACACGCCGCGGTTCTCGCATGTGTATGCCACGGTTCGCAATCGCATCGGCTTTCTGGTGGAAGACCACGCGTGGGACGATTACGCCACCCGTGTGCGCACCTGCATGGCCACCGTGCTGGCCAGCCTGGAGACGGTGGCCGAACACCGCGACACCCTGACGCGCACGCTGATCGATGCCGACTTGAAGGCCCTGCGCCTGCGCGGCACCACCCTGCCACTGGACTGGTACAACACCGCCGACATCGGGCCAACCCAGTCCAACGGCAGCCTGGAATTGCAAGGCTACCGCTACGAGGTGTATGACCAGGCACCGGTGAGTGCTGGCCGCGGGATTCGTTACGACGTCCAGCAGCCCGAGACCTGGAAGATTCCCCTGTTCAACCACATCCGACCGATCCCCCAGGCCATGCAGACCTTGCCCGAAGGCGGCTATCTGGTTCCCGCGGGTTGGGCGTCGGTGGTGAAGCCCTACCTGCGACTGCACGGGTTACGGCATCGAGTCATCTCGCGCCCGCTCAAGCACATCCGGGTGGAATCGATGCGCGTGCAGGACGACGATGTGGTCTTTGAGCCGCGCCCCTTTCAAGGACGCTTTCGCACCCAGGTGAATGGCCGATGGGCTGGCGACACGGCCACCCTGTCGCCCGGCTCGCTGTTCATCCCGATGGACCAACCCCATGCGTGGCTGGCAGCCCACCTGCTGGAGCCCTCCGCACCGGACTCGTTGTCCTCATGGGGTCTTTTCAACACCGCTTATGAACTCAGTGACCTGATCGCCGGACATCGCGAGCTCCAATTGGCGCGCTGGATGGTGGAACAACACCCCACCGTTCGCACGCTGTTCGGTGAAGCGATCTTCAACCAACTGCCCCAGTGGCGACAAGCCTTTGAAGAACGGCTTCAGCGCGATGCGACATTTGCCGCTGACCCACAGGCGAGACTGGATTTCTGGATCTCCAAGTTGCCGCCGCATGATCCCGGCTACAACCTCTACCCGATCCTGCGCACCGCCTCGTCACCCCCCTGATGCGTCCACGCTTCGCCACGTCCACACCGCATCTGCGCCTGCGCCTGCGCCTGCCTGACGCCCGCACGGTGCGGGTGGTGGGACTGGCCTGGGCGGTGTGCGTGAGTGCTTCGCCTGGTGCACACGCGGATGAACCTGCTGCGAACTGGGCGTACAAGTTCACGCCTTCGCGCTACATGACCACCGGGGAAACGCCGGGCACAGACCTGAATCTGCGCGCCAACCTGCCCGGGCACACCTGGTGGGTGGGCCACTACCAGCGTGGGTCGGAGTTTCAACAAACGCGTGTGGGTTATGAGCGGACAAGCCCATGGGCCTGGGGTCAATGGACCGTGTCACTGCAAGCGGCCACGCATGGATTTGCCGGTGGCTCGCTGAGCACACAAGTGGGGGCGGACGCGTTGTTTGGCGTGTTCGGCTATGGACGCACCAATGCACAAACTTATTACAACCTGAACTTCGACCCCAATGATGCCTGGACCTGGGGACTGGGTGGCCAACTGCCGGGAAGCGGCACCCTCACGGTTTTTCGGGTACAGGACAACCGCCTGGACACCGAGCAACGCAACACCCACGCCGTGGTGAGATGGCCCATGGGCGAGCGCGACCGCCTGAGTCTGGACCTGTCGTACAAGAGCGGGCGTCCTGAAGCGGGTTCACCGTCCGTGCAAGGACACGCGTGGTCGCTGACCTATGACCACCACCCCTGGTTCATCCACTGGGTCCGGGATCAGCATGTCAACTATTCCGACGCCGATCAAGTGCGGCTGAGCGTGGGCGTTCGGTTTTAACCCACCCACGCGGGTGTGGGCGCGGGGCTGGAGACACTCCCTGACAAATCCTCGCGCGCTCTGCGCCACCGATGCAGGAGGGGAGACCAGCAGGACGCACGTCCCGCGCGTCGACGGCCACTCGGGCATGTCGCAAGGTCAACTCATGACCCTCCGCTCGTACACCGGTGGGCATCTCTGCGAAACGATGACTGGACGGGTTGTATCCCCAGCACCCAACACCCACGCTTGAAGCGTACGCTGATGCGACGGGATGTTCTGTCCGCTGCTGCACACAATCCGTCGATTGTCCAGCGGGTGTCCTGGTGAAGCCCGGGACCGCCCCAGCAATGGTGTCAATGCGAGGTGACGAACACGGCCTGAGGGTCAGCGCCTTCTAGCATGCACGGTTTGTGTTGTCACTCAACCCTCGGGAGCCGCCCATGCACATCCGTCACCTCGTCATCACCGGCCTGAACCTGGGGATGCTCACAGCCCTGACCCCATCCCTGGCTGAAACCACCCCCACGCCGCGTAGTCAATACGACATTGACAGCAAACTCGCACTCACGCGCTACCAGGATGACCAAAAGGTCTGCAAAGAGGTGCCCGACGCCAGCGCCCGGCTGCAATGCTATCGGGATGCCAAAGCAGAACATGACCGTGCCATCGCAGCGGCCAAGGCCAAGCGCGACGCAGGTGGTGCCAAGGAGAGTACCCGCGCCGCTGTCACCGCTTCCTGCCCGGATTGTGCGCGGGTGGTGTCCATCAGCCAGGTGGAACGAGAAGGAGAGCCCAGCGCCCTGGGCACGATCGCCGGAGGTATTGCAGGCGCCTTGCTGGGACGCCAGATCGGTGGTGGCACAGGCCAGGACCTGGCCACGGTGGCGGGCGCGGCCGGCGGGGCGTATGCCGGGCGTCAAATCGAGAAAAAAGTGTCCACCCACAAGGCCTGGATCGTGACCGTGCAGTTGGCGGATGGCAGCCGAGGCGAGCACGAGTATGCGCAGGACCCCGGGTTGCGGGTGGGCGATCTGGTTCGCAAGACAGATCAAGGATTTGTTCGCCCTGCCCCTTGAATGGCGAGATCTGAACAGGCGGCCTAGGTTTTTTTTACCCGGATTTCTCTCGAGGGTTTCACGATCTGTATTGCGCACCCCCGATCCTGCTGAAGGACCGTTGGCGCGCAACGAGCTCTCAGGCTATTTCCAGCAATTTGGAGACGCCTTGTTGGGCCTTGGGCAAGGTCAGTTCCAGCACACCATTTTCATAACGCGCCTTGGACTGGGTCTGGTCCACCGACTCATCGAGCATCAGGGTTCGCGCCACACGGCCGTGGTAACGCTCCGAGCGCAGCACTTTCTCGCCCTGCTTCTCTTCCTTTTCGCGCTTGACCTCGGCGCTCAGAGACACCTGGTTGCCGTCAATCGAGACTTTGATGTCCTCTTTGTTGACACCGGGCAATTCGGCCGTCACCACAAATTGCTTGTCGTCCTCCTTGAGGTCGATGCGCATCATGGGCTGGTCTTCCATGAGGCGGTACATCGGGCGCCAGGCGAGGCTGTGGAAAAAATCATCCTTGAAAGGGTCGGGATGTTCGCCAAAGGGGTTGAGTCGGTTGATGATATTCACATGAAACTCCATTGGGTTCTGAATGACAGGAACCACCATTGGTTCCCGGGTGCAGTGTCTGCACTTCATGCCCAACACTCTGTGCACCACCCCACGCGACGCCCTGAACAGCCCGATCGATTTAATGGTTCGTGACGATGGCGGGTCCGATTTCCTGCAGCGGCCCCAGCGGGTTGCGTTGTTTGTCCACCAGGTTGACCTCGGGTTGCCCGCCCCACGACCGGTACACCACCACCCCGTCCACGCTCAACACCAGCGCATTGAATCGCCAGCCCGAGGTGACGGTCTCGCGCTTGAAATTGATGAAGTCGAGCCAGAACGACCCGATGCGATCCTTGTGGATGCTGCTGATGCTGTACTCCAGGCCACGGCAGGCGTCATGCGCCTCGACGCACTGCACAATGCCGGGCGCCAGATCTTGTTTGGACAGCACGCTGCCGCCCATGACCCGCCGCAGGATGTCGGCATAGGACATCACCACGGTATTGGGCTGTTGCACCGTGTCCAGGTGCAGGCCCTTCAACTCTTCCAAGCGCGTGCGCCCGGGTTCGATCGACTCGATGGCCCGCCGTGCCTGCTCAAAGGTGGTGAAATAGACAGGATCTGCAGCGGCCTGGGGCAACCAGCTCGCGCACCCTGCCAGCCCCAGCATCACACCGATCAGCAACCCCGTCCACAGAAGTCGAAAGACAGCCATGAAAACAGTATGCCGGCAAGATGCGTGCTTGCCCAGTCTGCCAGCGCAAACTCAGCGATAAAAAACGTCGAGTTTGCCCTTGAGCTTGATCAAGAGCGGATTGCCGCGCCGGTCCAGCGTCTTGCCGGCGGGCACCTTGATCCAGCCCTCGCTCTGGCAGTACTCCTCCACATCGGTGCGTTCCTTGTCGTTGAACCGGATGCCGATGCTGTGCTGCAACACCGCCTCCTGGTAATGCGGGCTGCGCGGATCGATGGAGAGATGGTCCGGCAGGTCCGGACGAGAGGGAGTGTCAGTCATTCAAAAATCATAGCAGAGCACCACCCTCAAGCATCAAGCATCAAGCATCAAGCATCAAGCATCAGGCATCAGGCATCAGACGACACGACGCCAGGCCTCAGGCCTTGGCGGGCTTGAGTCGGTTCAGCAAATCCTGGCTGGCCATGGCGAGCAGACGGGTGTCGTTGGACACCGTGCGCAGCGAGAACCCGCGGGCCTGCATGCGACCGGCGTAATCGATGGGGTTGCAGTGCATCACGGTGAACTTGCCAGCCCGCTGGGCTGCAGCGTGAATCTTGTCCACCGCGGCCAGCAAGTCCGGATGGTCCAGCCCGGTGATGGGGTCCAGGCCCAGCGTGAGGCTCAAGTCTGAAGGTCCGATGTACACACCATCCAGCCCCGGCACCGACACAATCTCGTCCACCGCCTCCAGCGCCTGGCGTGTCTCCACCATGGCCCAGGTGAGCACCGTGTCGTTGGCGTGTTTCCAGTAGTCGTCGCCCGCGTACAACGGCGCGCGGGTGGGCCCGAAGCTGCGGGCGCCTTGCGGCGCATAGCGGCAGCAGGCGACAAACTCCTCGCACTGCGCACGGGTGTTGATCATGGGACAAATCACACCGTAGGCGCCAGCATCCAGCACGCGCATGATGGTGGCTGGGTCGAGCCAGGGCACGCGCACCATGGGCGTCACTTCCGAACTGGAAATAGCACGCAGCATGTTCACCGCCGTGTCGAAGTCCGCCAGGCCGTGCTGCATGTCAATGGTCAGTGCATCCCAGGCCTGACGTGACATCACTTCCGCGGCCGCCACACTGCCCAGTGTCAACCAGCCGTTGAGCAAGGTGGGATCTTTGGCGAGCATGCGCTCCTTGAGTCGATTGGGTTTCATGCGTTGTCTCTCCTTTTATAAACGTTGAACAATCTTCCTTCGCCCCTGCTCGCTCATCCAGCAGGAGAACTTCAACCGTGGCTCAATCGCGTCCCCATGGGGTGTACCGGACAAACAAGACCGTGCACGCACCATACACCACCATGGCCACACTGATGAGGGCAAACATGGTCCAGACCGGGGCTTGCTCCTGCACCAGCCACCAGCCTCCCACGATCACCAGCACCAGCCGCAACGTGCCAGCCAGCACCGGGCCCAGCAACTTGCCGGCCCCCTGCGAAGCGAAATACAGACACAGCCCCAGCGCGAACAAGGGGTACGCAGGCGCCACCCAGCGAAAGTAGCTGCGCGCATACGCCATCACCTCGGGGTGGTCGGTGAACAGCCTGGACCACTGGTCCGGGAACAACGCCACCAGCAAGCCCAGCGAGCCGACCATGACCGCCGACAGCACCGCCCCCGTCCAGGCCACCTGACGGGCCCGTTGCACCAGGCCAGAGCCGATGGCCATGCCCACCATGGGCACACAGGCCACGCCGATGGCGAAGGTGATGGGAATCATCAGAAATTCGAGCCGCATGCCAATGCCATAGCCCGCCAGCGCCTCGGTGCCCAACGAGGCCACCATGCGGGTCACGATCACGATGGTGAGCACCGTCTGAAGGGAAGAGATGCTGGCGATGGCGCCCACGCGCAGGATGTCTCGGAAATGGTCGCGACACAGCGTGGTACGCAAGTTCAGGCGCAAGCGCCCTTGTCCCGTCAACAAATACCAGGCCAGGTACAACCCGCCCAGCGCAAACGCCAGCACCTGACCCAGGGCCACCCCGCCCATGCCCCCGCGGGGAATCGGCCCCCAGCCCAAGCCCAACACCCCGCCCAGAACCATCTGGGCCACGGCGACCAGCAACAGCACCGTGGAGGGTGTCTTCATGTTGCCCGCCCCTCGCAGGGTGGAGGCGAACGAGTTGGTCAGCCACAGACAGGCCGACCCGGCAAACGCCACGTGGGCATACTCCAGACAGGCCTGCAAGGCCTCGCCCTGCCCGCCAAACAAGGTGAAGAGCGCAGCGCCGCCCAAGCCGATCAGCAACGTGAAGCACAGACCCAGCCCCAGACTGATCAACACCGCATGCAGCACCAGATCGTTGGCTCGATCCTCGTCGCCGGCCCCCAGGGCGCGACTGATGGCCGAGGAAATGCCGCCGCCCATCGCCCCCGAGGACAACATTTGTTGCAGCATCACCATGGGGAAGACCAGGGCCATGCCCGCCAGCGCGGCCGTGCCCAGTTGCCCGACATAGGTGGTCTCGGCCACGCTCACCAGTGCCGTGGCCACCATGGCGACCAGATTGGGCAGGCTCAAACGCCAGACAGTGGGCAGGATAGGCGCCGTGGTGAGACCTGCCAGTCCACTCATGGCAGCTCCACCTGGCCATCCACACAGGCCGCCACGTCGCCGCCGATCCAGATCGTCTCGCCCACCTGATCGACATGCACGCGCCCTTGCCGCCCCAACACCGTGCCCTGGGACACCCCATAGCGAGGCGGTGCCAATCCGGCACCGATGAGCCATTGGGCCAGGCCCGCGTTCAGACTGCCCGTCACCGGGTCCTCGCCAATGCCCAGGGCGGGCACAAAGGCCCGCACTTCATAGCGCGTGTC
>CANFMY010000127.1 GCA_947448375.1 Comamonadaceae bacterium
AGCAGGAAGAACACCAGCAGCGCGCCGATCATGAAGCGATCGGCCGGAATCGGGAACAAGCCCCGGTCAGCCGCGTAATGGGTATGAAAGACACCCGCCTGACGAAACAGCATGGTTCAGAGCCTTTCGATGTCGTGACGGCCAAAGAGGCCATGCGGACGGATCATGATGGTGACGATCAGGGCCACCGCAATCACCAGTTCTCGGCTGCCACCGCCCAGTATCGGGTCGAGCACCCCGGAGGCCATGCTCTCGACGGCGCCCAGCACCAGTCCCGCCAGAATGGCGCCGCCCAGACTGTCCATCCCGCCCAGCACTGCCACCGTGATGCCCTTGAGCAACAACAGCGCCAGCGACTGGTCCACCCCTTGGACCGAGCCCCAGAGCACGCCGGCAGCCGTGGCCACCAGCGACGACATGGCCCACGACAGCGCCACGCCTCGCTCCACCGAAATACCCACCGACCAGGACGCCATGTAGTCGTCGGCAATGGCGCGCAGCACCACACCCCGGCGCGTCTGGAAGAAGAACACGAACACCGCAAACAGCACCAGCGTCACCAGCGCCCCGACGGCGTAAGCACGGTTGATCAGCAACGGGCCCAGGAACATCGGGTCGTCGCTGATCCCGATGCGCATCGGCCGGCCACTGCCGCCCCAGATCGTCATGGCCAGGGCGCGCAAGAAAATATCCAGCCCCAGCGTCATCATCAGAATCATCACAATGGGTCGACCAGCCAGCGGACGCAAGGCCACACGTTCGATGCCCATGCCCATGCCCATCATGGTGACGATGGCGAGCGGCACCGCCAACCACATCGACAACCCGAGCGAGGTGGAGAAAAACAGCACCACATACGCGCCCACCATGGTGAGCGCTCCTTGCGCCAGGTTGGGCACCGAGGAGGACTTGTAGACCAACACCACCCCCATCGCGACCAGCGAATACATCAACCCGGCCAACGCGCCGTTGACCCCGAGTTCAAGCAGATAGCTGAGATCCATGGCTCACACCTTCCTGATGGCGAGTTGGCGCTCGAGCACGCCCTCCTCGCCGGTTTCGTAGACGATGCGTGCCTGGTAGGTGACCTCGCCCTGCCCTGCGTAGATGGCCTCGATGATGGGCGCATAGCGCTCCTCCACCACGTTGCGGCGCAGCTTGCGGGTGCGGGTGATTTCGCCATCGTCCGCGTCGAATTCCTTGGGCAGGCTCACCAGCGCGTGCAACTTGAGCGGCTCGGGCAAGGTGCTGTTGAGTCGATCCACGGCTTGGATCAGCAAATCCATCACCGGCGCTTTTTGTGACAGGTCGGCGTACGACATGTAGGACAAACCGCGCAACTCGGCCCAGTGCCCCACCGACTCCATGTCGATGCACACCATGGCCGCCAATGTGTCGCGCCCGCTGCCCAGCACCGCCACGTCCTTGATGTAGGGGCTGAACTTGAGGCGGTTCTCGATGTAGTTGGGGATGTACCGCTCGCCCTGTGCGGTGTACACCACCTCGGACAACCGTCCCAGCACCACCAGATGACCGTCCTGCTCCAGGTAACCGGCATCGCCCGTGTGCAACCAGCCGTCGCGCAAGGTGTTGCGGGTGGATTCCTCGTTGCGGAAGTAACCGGCAAACACGCTGCCGGAGCGAATCAGGATTTCGCCATCGTCATGAATGCGCACCTCCACGCCGGGCAAGGGACGGCCCACGGTGTGCAGGCGCACCTCGTCGACATCCTGCATGGCATTGAAGGCGCTGGTTTCGGTCTGGCCATAGAGTTGGCGCAGCTTCACACCCAAGGCGCGGTAAAACACAAACGTGTCTTCCCCAATGGCTTCGCCGCCGGTGAAGGCATGCCGCAAGCGGCTCAGCCCCAGCTGGTCCTTGATGGGGCCATACACCAGCCACTCGCCGACCCACCGGGTGAGTTGATCCCACAGGGATGAGGACCCGCCCGAGAGCTTGTGCCGCTCGATGCGCAGCGCGGCATCCATGAAGTAGTGGTAAAGCGCTTTCTTGAGCGGGGTCGAGTCCTCCATGCGCACCTGCACCGTGGTGAGCATGTTGTCCCAGCTGCGCGGCGCAGCCAGGTAAAAGGTGGGCGCGATCTCGCGCAAGTTGTGCAGCACCGTCTCGGCGCTTTCCGGGATGTTGATGGTGAAGTGCAGACCGATGCCCGCCCCCACCGTCATGGCGAAGTCGCCGATCCAGGCCATGGGCAGGTAGGCCAGCACCTCTTCACCAAAATCAAAGGCCTTGGCGCGGTAGGCATTGGCCACACCGGACAGCACATGGCTGTGGGTCAGCACCACGCCCTTGGGTTTGCCGGTGGTGCCCGACGAATGGATGAACACCGCCACATCGTCCGGTTGCGCGCGTTGCAGCAGCTGGGTGCGCAAGGCAGGGTCTGCCTGCAGACGCGATTGCCCCTGCGCAATCAAGGCGCTCCAGGAAAGCAAGCCCGCGTCGGTGTAGGCGCCCATGCCACGCGGGTCGTCAAACAGCACGTGATCGAGGTCGGGACAGGTCTCGCGCAGGTCGAGCATCTTGTCGACCTGCTCCTGGTCTTCGGCCAGCACGAATGTCGCGCCCGATTGTTCCACCACATGACGAATCTCATCGGGCGTGGCGTCCGGGTACACCGGCATGGCGTGGCCGCGCAGGGCGCCCGCTGCCAGCATGCCACTGTAGAGATGCGGGCGGTTGTCCCCCAGCACCAGCAGGCCGCTGCCAGGACCAAAGCCCAGCGACTCGAGCCCGGCGGCACAGCACAGCACTTCCTCCAGCCAGTCGGCCCAGGTGGTCTGCTGCCAGATACCGCGGTCTTTTTCGCGCAAGGCGATGCCACTCGGGCGCTGCGCGGCATTGAGCGACAGCAACTCCACCAGGGTGCGATCGGTTCGGAAATCCCAGCGCGCGCCGCTGGCGGCTGACTCATGCGGATTCACGCGAACCTCCCAGATAGGCCTTGATGACGCGCGGATTGCGGATGACTTCGCGTGGAATACCGGTGTCAATCACCTCGCCATAGCTCAGCACCAGCATGCGGTCACAGATGCCGGTGATGATGTCCATGTGATGTTCGATCAGCAGCACCGTCACCCCGCGCTCGTCACGCGCATCGAGAACGAAGCGCGCCATGTATTCCTTTTCTTCCTGGTTCATGCCCGCCATCGGTTCGTCCAGGATCAGGAAGCTGGGCTCGGCCACCAGGGCACGGGCCAGCTCCACGCGTTTTTTCAGGCCGATGGGAATGGCGTCAACCAGTTCGTCACGCACACCCTGCAGTTGCATGAAATCGATGATGTCCTCCACCACGCGGCGATGCTCGATTTCTTCATCGCGGCTCATCCACGGATACAGCAGTGTGCGCAGCACGCTCGGACGCATGTGCACATGACGACCCAGCAGGATGTTGTCGAGCACGGTCATGCCGTTGAACAGCGCCAGGTTCTGGAAGGTTCGTGCAACGCCGTGTCGGGCCACCGCGTGCGGCGCCATGCCGGTGATGTCCTGGCCGTGCAGCAGGATGTGACCTTGTTGCGGCGGGTAGAAACCGGTGATGGCATTGGTCATCGTGGTTTTGCCACTGCCGTTGGGGCCCACCAGGCCGAAGATTTCACCCCGATCGATGTGCAGGTCCACGCCGGAAAGGGCCACCAGTCCACCAAAACGGCGCTCCACCCCCCGGCACTCCAGCACTCGGGGACGGGACGCTCCAGCGTCCACCGGGGTGTTGTCGCGGTGGGGGATGGTCGTCTCGTCCTGGCCAGTGTCTAGGCTCGGCGATGGCATGCTGACTCCCGATGCAGTGAAGGGGCAAATCGCGGGATGGACCCGTTGACCTTGCCTCAAAATGTCAATATATTGCCTTTCGGCACATCCAACGAGATGGATCGTAATCCTGATTTTGATGAGAAAATCTATGGAAAACCCTAGTAATGAGGCGAAGAAACTGAAACTGGAGATGGCCAACCGGTTGTTCTTCCGTCTCTATCAATGTGCCAATATGTTGCATAAAACCGGCTCGCGCGCCATCGAGGCAGAGGGCCTGACCACGCAACAGTGGGCCGTGCTGGGCGCACTCTCGCGCGAAGAGGCCCGCAACGGCATGAGCATTGGCGAACTGGCCCGCTACCTCATGCTCAGCCGGCAAAACCTCTCGGGGGTGATTGGGCGCATGGAGCGCGACGGCCATCTGCACACGGCGGCCGATCCCAACGACCGGCGTTCACGCCTGGTCCGCATGACAGCCTCGGGCCAGCAGGTCTGGATCAACCTCGCCCTGCCCAAGATCCACCACTATTACAGCCAGGTGCTGGAGGATTTTTCCCTCAACGACACCGTGCACGCCGTGCATTACCTGCTGAAAATCCTGCAGAACATGCAACGGCTTGACCAACCCGACGCCGAGGACGTTGGCGATCCCGCGCTCGGCATGGGGTCGCCATCGTGAACCCACCGATGAAGGCGGTGTTCCTCCAAGGCCATGGCGGCAACGAAGTTGTCCAGTGTGGCGAACAACCTCGCCCCACGCCCGGTCCGGGTGAGGTGCTGGTGCGCCTGCGAGCCAGCACGGTCAACCAGGTGGACTTGTACATGCGCAACAGCGGTGCGGGCATTACCCACCAGTTGCCGCAAATCATGGGGCTGGACGGCGCGGGCGAGATCGAATCGACCGCCGGCGACCCGGCCTTCACCGTGGGCCAGCGCGTGCTGGTGCACCCGGGCATTGCCTGCGGGCGTTGCGAGTTTTGTCTGCGCGGACAGGATGTGCTGTGCACCCGCTACTCGTTGCTGGGCGAACACCGGCATGGCACCTGGGCCCAGGTTGTGGCGCTGCCTGCAAGCAATGTGTTTTGCACACCCACCCACCTGGACGATGTGCAGGCCGCCGCCCTGGGCGTCAACCACCTCACCGCGTGGCGCATGGTGGTGTCGCAAGCCCGGCTGCAGCCGTGGGAAACGGTGCTGATTTTTGGCATTGGTGGCGGGGTGTCGCTGGCCGCCCTGCAAATTGCCCAGGCTCTGGGTGCACGCACCCTGGTCACTTCGCGTCACGCCGACAAGCTGGAGCGCGCCCGTGCGCTGGGCGCCGATGTCGTCATCGATTCGTCGCGCGAGGATGTGGCCAAGGCCGTGATGTCACACACCGCCGGCCGTGGCGTGGACGTGGTGATTGAAAACGTGGGCGCGGCGGTGTGGTCGAGTGCACTCAAGTCGCTGGTGCGCGGAGGTCGCATCGTGACCTGTGGTGCCACGTCCGGCGACCAGCCGGGTGCCGATTTGCGCCGGCTCTTCATCCGTCAACTGCAGGTCATGGGCTCCACCCTGGGCAGCCTGCACGAGATGCACGAGCTGTTGGCCTTTGTCAACCGCCACCAGCTCACCCCGGTGATGGACCAGGTGTTCGAGCTGGACCAGGTGCACGCAGCCCTTGACCGCCTGGACAGCGGCTTGCAATTTGGCAAAGTGGGGTTGCGGATTTGACCCCCCTGCAACCCACTCTGGCGACCGGCCCTCAGGGTGCAGTGGGTGCACGCGCGGCCCGTCTGAGCATCATCGCCCCGATGATCACCGGGCCCAGCGCCATCCACAGCATGCCCTCGGCGTAACTGCCGCCCCAGCTGACCCACTGCGACACTAAAAACGGGCCCGACATGGCCCCCGAAAACGTCAAGAACTGGGTGGTGCCCGTGGCACTGGCCAGTCGTTCGCGCGGGGCTGACCTGACCAGTTCGGCAAAGAAAACACCATTCCAGCCCATCACAAACGTGCTGCACACCAGGGCCATGAGGGCACTGCCCAACTCATGCCCCGTTGTTCCCACCCAGGCCAGCAACACGAGTCCCAGGCTCATGGCGATGCCCATCCAGCCCAGCAACCGTGGGGGTGACACCCACCGATCGGCCACATGCCCAAACCCCACGCGCGCGGCCGTGCTGGCTACCTGCGATGCCGCCAGGATGGCCGCGGCCATGGCCAGCGACAGCCCTCCCTGGAAGTGCAGCAGCGAGACCAAAAAAGTGAGGAAACCCTGTTGCGCCATGGCGTAGACCAACGACACCAGACCGAGTCGACGCAGCTCACGATCTCGGCCGACATCCAGCAAGGGCGCCCACCAGCGTGTCGATGCCCGCGCGGCTGCCCGTTCTTCTGCAGGTTGCAAACGGGTGACGGTGCTCCACAACCACAGCCCCAGGGTGAGGCACAACGCCCCGGCCACAAACACCGAGGGCTGCCAGCCCAGCCAGCGCAAGCCCAGCGGCATGCACAAGCCCGCCATCGCCACCCCCAGAGGAACGCCGGCCTGTTTCATTGAAAAAAACAGTCCCGAGGCCTGTGCCGGCACATGACGCGCCAGCACCGTCGTGGCAGCGGGGTTGGCCAGTCCATAGCCAAATCCGATACACAGCGCCGCCGGCGGCAGGCACCAGGGTTCACCCACACAGGCGAGCCAGGTGCCCGACATCAGACACAGCAGCGACGCCTGACTGACCCGCACCCCGCCCCAGCGCGCCACCCAGTTGCCGGTGGGCAACCCGGAGGCCATGGCCGCCAGGTAGGCCAGTGCCACGAACACGCCGACACGCTCAGGGGGGAGGTCCAGCGTGGGGGCCACCGCCGGGCTGAGCACCGCCGCGGTGCTCAGCACCATGGACGCCAGGACTTGCACCGCCAGCATGGCACGCAGGGCCAGCCAGGGGTGCGTGGTGCGGGTGGACGCCTGGGTCACACACGAGCCGGCAACACGGTGCCGACACACTCGCCAAAACCGATGCGGGCCGCGCCCTCGCGCTGGCACCAGCCGCGCAACGCCACGGTGTCACCGTCTTCCAGAAAGACGCGCTGCTCACCATTGGGCAACTGCACCGGCTGCTTGCCGCCCACGGTCAATTCCAGCAAGGCCGCTGCCTGATCGGAGGTGGGGCCCGACAGCGTGCCGCTGCCCAGCAGATCACCCGCATTCAGGTTGCAGCCGTTGACCGTGTGGTGCGCCACCATCTGGGCCACTGTCCAGTAAGCATGGCGGTAATTGGTGAGACACAGGCGGTGCGGCGCAACACCGCTCTTGCGCATGGCCGGGGTTTGCAACTCGGCACTCAGCTCGATGTCCAGCCCACCGCTCGCACGGTTGGCGGCGCTGTCCAGGTACGGCAGCGGTTGTGGGTCTTCGGGCGGGTGCGAGAACGGCACGCGAAAAGGCGCCAGCGCCTCCATCGTCACCAGCCAGGGCGAGATCGTGCTGGCAAAGCTCTTGGCCAGGAACGGGCCCAGCGGCTGGTATTCCCAGGCCTGGATGTCGCGCGCCGACCAGTCGTTGAAGAGGCACAAGCCAAACACATGGTCTTCAGCCGCTTCGATGCCAATGGGCTCACCCAAGTCGTTGCCACGTCCCATGAACACCCCGAGCTCGAGTTCGATGTCCAGCCGCTTGCTCGGACCCACGACGGGTTGGGTAGCGCCTGGCGGCAGGATCTGCCCGAGCGGTCGGCGGAATTGCTGGCCGGACACGCCGATGCTGGACGCACGGCCGTGATAACCGATGGGCACCCACTTGTAATTGGGCAGCAGCGGGTTGTCCGGACGAAACAGACGGCCGACGTTGGTGGCGTGGTGAACCGAGGTGTAGAAATCGGTGTAGTCCCCAATGCGGGCGGGCACGTCGAACTCAGCCACGGCCATGGGCACCAGACAGGCTTGCAGGGCGGGCGGTGGCGCGGCCCCTTCGCGCAGGAGGCGAGACAGCCCCAGGCGCAGCGCACTCCAGGCCTGTGGACCCAGGTCCATCAGCGCGTTCAGTTTGTCGGCACTGGCCGCCTGGGCTGCGGTGTGGGCCAGGCCTTGCAGCGCACCGGCACTTGACAGCGCAGCGAGGTCGACAATCTGATCGCCGATGGCCACACCGCCACGAAAAGCTTCGGTGGTGTTGCGACGACGGAACACCCCAAACGGGAGGTTCTGAACCGGGAAGTCGGTGGTCGGGGAATTGGCGGACACGACCCAGCTGCGCAGCGCGGGGTCGTGGGTTTCATTGAGAGTGATCATGGAGGTAGGGTCGCGAGGGGCATGCGCAGAGACGCCGTGTCGGCGGGGTGAGACAACTGCCGGGGGCTTGCCCCGACCAGGTCCCGAGGCTTCATGGGACGGTGGCAAATTCCTTGTCGTGCATCCAGGCTGCGTGCTGGGGTGCGCGCTTGGTCTTGCTCCACTCTTCCAGCATGTCCCACTTCACCTCGTCGAGTTGGCGGTACATGTCGGGCGTGCCGGTGTCGACGGCCAACTCCAGGCGGTGGCCATTGCAGTCAAAGAAATAGATGCTCTTGAAGATGGTGTGATCGGTCACGCCCACCACCGGGATGCCGGCAGCCTCCAGACGCGCCTTGGTGTCCTCCAGCGTCTTGACGTCGTCCACCTTGAACGCGATGTGCTGCACCCACTCGGGCGTGTTGGTGTCACGCCCCATCGGCGCGGAATTGGGCAACTCGAAAAAGGCCAGCACATTGCCGCCGCCCGCATCCATGAAGACGTGCATGTAGGGGTCGGGCGCGTGGGTGCTGGGCACGTGATCCTCGGCAATGGCCAGCACGAAGTTCATGTTGAGGTGCTTGACGTACCACTCGACGGTTTGCTTGGCGTCTTTGCAGCGATAGGCCACGTGGTGGAATCGTTCGACTTGCATGAGGAGTCTCCTGGGTGTCTGATCGGTGATGGCGCGTTGTGCGGCGAAAGAAATTCAGCATGGGCTCACAAGGGGTCCACCAGCAGTTCAAATCATAGTCAATATTGACCGCTGCTGACGGACGACCCCAGGAATTGGGGCCTGCGCTGCCCCACCCAGGTTCGCAGGAGCCCGAACCAGCAGATGCCCCAGCGGACCCTGAGTTGGGGCGCCGTCCGCGAGGGGCGTTCCTGCACGGGCGTTCCTGCACGGGCATCTGTGCAGGAACGCCCGTGCAGGACCCTTGATGCAGGTCCTTCGTGCCTGGCCAGAACGGCTATA
The DNA here is from genome assembly GCA_947448375.1 of Comamonadaceae bacterium. Classification (GTDB taxonomy): domain Bacteria; phylum Pseudomonadota; class Gammaproteobacteria; order Burkholderiales; family Burkholderiaceae_C; genus Limnohabitans. The sequence continues at coordinate 8,999 of CANFMY010000127.1, forward strand.
GTCGACACGCCTTGCGCCCCAACCCCATGAGTTCAACGCCTGCCCCCACCCCCACC
>CANFMY010000128.1 GCA_947448375.1 Comamonadaceae bacterium
ACCGTCTCGGCGATGCCGGGACTGCGCTGAAACTGGTCAGCCCACTCGGGGCCACGCAAACGCGCGAGCACATCGGCCACCTGACGCGCGAGGGCCTGGCCGGCCTCGGGCACCTGTCGGCGCACGATGGCGAGTTCGCGATCACGATCGGGATAGTCCATCCAGTGGTACAGGCAACGACGCTTCACCGCATCGTGCAGGTCGCGCGTGCGGTTGCTGGTGAGGAGGGTGACGGGACGCACCAGGGCCTGCACCGTGCCCAGCTCGGGAATGCTCACCTGGTACTCGCCCAGGTACTCGAGCAAAAAGGCTTCGAAGGGCTCGTCGGCGCGGTCCACCTCGTCGATCAACAACAAGGCGCCGGGCTCGGGGGTTTGCAAGGCCTGCAGCAAAGGTCGGCGAATCAGGTAGCGCGGCTGGTACACCTCACGCTCGATCTGCTCGGTCTCCACGGCCGAGCCTTGCGCGGCCCGCATGTGCAGCATCTGTGCGGCGTAATTCCACTCGTACAGCGCCTCGCGCAGCTCCATGCCGTCGTAGCACTGCAGCCGCAGCAACTGGCGCTGCAACACCCGGGTGAGGGCCTTGGCCAGCTCGGTCTTGCCCACGCCGGGCTCGCCTTCGAGCAACAGGGGACGTTGCAGCTTGAGCGCCAGAAACACCGCCGTGGCCAGGCGGCGGTCGGGTTCGTAGCCTTCGGCCTGCAGGGCCAGGATCAGGCTGTCGATGGAGGTCATGCCGACCCAGGCGCTCAGGCGCCGAGTTGCTGCACCGCGCGCTGGGTGAGCACGCCGATGAGGTGAGCGCGGTAGTCTGCGCTGGCGTGCAAGTCGGTGTTGAGGTCGCTGGCGTCGATGCGCACGGCGGCGGCCGCCGCCGGGGTGAAGCTTTGCGTCAGTGCGGCTTCCAGCCCGGTGTGGCGAAACACGCCACCCGACGCGGCACCGGTGACCGCCACGCGCACGCCCCCCGCCGTCTGGGCGACAAACACGCCCACCAGCGCAAAGCGCGAGGCGGGTTGCTGGAACTTCAGGTAAACCGCCTTGGCTGGGATGGGAAAGCTGATGGCCGTGATCAACTCGTCCGCGTCGAGAGCCGTGCTGTACAGGCCCTGGAAAAAGTCAGCCGCCGCGATCTTGCGCTGGGTGGTGTGCACGGTGGCATCCAGGGCCAACACGGCGCTGGGGTAGCAGGCGGCCGGGTCGTTGTTGGCCACCGAGCCACCCAGGGTGCCCATGGCGCGAATCTGCTTGTCGCCGATCTGGCCGGCCAGCGCAGCAAGCGCCGGGATGTGCTGACGCACCAGGGCGTTGTCACTCACATCGGCATGGCGTGTCATGGCGCCAATCACGAGGGACTGGCCGTCCTGACACACACCCTGCAATTCGGCGATGCGGCCTAAATCGACCAGTTGCTCGGGGCTGGCCAGCCGTTGTTTCATGGAGGCCAGCAACGTTTGGCCGCCCGCCAGGGCTTGTCCGCCCGCGCCGATCAGGCGCAGGGCATCGGACAGGGTGGTGGGACGCTCGTAGGTGAATTGATACATGGTGTCGGGTCCTTGCTCGGGGCGTGCCGGGGGTGTGCCTGAGGCCTCAGGCCTTCATGGCAGCCGCGCCTTGCTGCACGGCCTGGACAATGTTCTGGTAACCCGTGCAACGGCACAGGTTGCCCTCGAGTTGTTCGCGAATCTGGGCTTCGGTGGCGGTGGGGTGGCGCTGGCACAGGTCCACCGCGCTCATCACCATGCCGGAGGTGCAAAAGCCGCACTGCAAGCCGTGGCATTCCTTGAACGCCGCCTGCATCGGGTGCAGCGTGCCATCGGCGGCCGCCAGACCTTCGATGGTGGTGATCTTGGCGCCGTCGACTTGCGCGGCCAGCACGTTGCACGACTTGACCGATCGGCCATCCACCAGCACGGTGCAGGCGCCGCACTGGGCGGTGTCGCACCCCACATGGGTTCCGGTGAGCTGCAACTCACCCCGCAACGCCTGCACCAGCAGGGTGTTGGGCGCAGCGTCGATCGACACCGATTGGCCGTTGACTTCAAATTGAACGCGCATGCACTGTCTCCGTAGGCCGGCCTTCGGACGTCCGAAAGCCTGGGGTTGATGAATTCATTCTAAACGTGCGCCCACAACCCCTTGGCACCCGGGGGACTCTGCCCCCTGACCCCAACAGGCATTCGCGACTGAGCGCGCCAGAGACTGCCTCCGATCCGGGCACTTTCCCACGGCTCGGGGGTCTGGCCTGGGCCTGAAACCTGGGCCTGAACCCTGATCGTCAGACCTGGGCTTCAGACCTGAGGGTCAGGGCTTGGCGTTCGGGAAAAACAGCGTCTCGCCCCCCACCTTGTAGGCCGCGATGGTCGACTGACCGGCTGGCGAGACCACCCAGTCGATGAACTGCTGCGCCTGTGCGCTCTTGACATGCGGGTGCCGCGCCGGGTTCACCGCGATCACCCCGTACTGGTTGAACAACCGGGTGTCGCCCTCGACCAGCACCGACAGCCCCTCACGGTTCTTGAAACTCAACCAGGTGCCGCGGTCGGCCAGCACATAGGCCTGGGTGGAGGCGGCGATGTTGAGGGCCGGCCCCATGCCGCAGCCACACGCCTTGTAGCCCGCCCCCTTGTTGTCCACCCCGGCGAGTTTCCAGTAGCGCAGTTCGGCCGCATGCGTGCCGCTGTTGTCGCCCCGGGAGACAAAGGGTGACTGCGCGTTGCCCAGCTTGCGCAGCGCCGCGATGATGTCCTTGCCGCGGGTGCCCGCGGGGTCGGCGCTGGGACCGATCAGCACAAAGTCGTTGTACATGACCGGATAGCGGCGCACGCCCAACCCGTCGGCCACGAATTTCTCCTCCGCGGTCTGGTCATGCACAAACAGCACGTCGGCATCACCGCGCCGCCCCATGTCCAGCGCCTGCCCGGTGCCCAGCGCCACCACCTTGACTTCGATGCCCGTGGCCTGGCGGAAGGCCGGCAGCAAGTGTCCAAACAGGCCCGACTGCTCGGTGGAGGTGGTGGAGGCCATCAGGAGCGTGGCCGTCTGGGCCCACACCGGGCTGGTGACCAACGAGGACCAGGCCAAGGCCGTGGTGAGCCCCAGGGCTGGCCACAGACGGCGGCGGGTGAATGTCAGGTTTAAGTTCATACCGTTTCCCCTTTCACAAACAGATGGGCCTGTGGATGCGTTCGCTCCAGCGGGCCTTGAAAAAACGCCTCGGTGGGCAGGTCCGCCAGCATGCGTCCCCCCTCGAGGTACACCACCCGAGTGGCCAGGCGCTTGACCTGCCCCAGGTTGTGGCTGCTGAACACCAGGGTCACGGGATTGGCGGGATCGGCCTGGGCCACCCACTCGTGCACCAGCGATTCCACCTCGCGCTTGGCGTGCGGGTCCAGGCTGGCCGTGGGCTCGTCCAGCAGCAGCAACTCGGGCTCGAGTGTCCAGGCCCGTGCCAGCGCCAGGCGCTGCTGCTGCCCACCCGAGAGCGTTGGCGCCGCCTGTTGCGCCTCGCCCAGCAGCCCGACGCGCTCCAGCGCCTGCAGCGCGCGCGCGCGCGCCTGCTGCCAGGACTGTCCCTGCAACCACAACCCGAGCGCAACATGGCGCCACGCCTGCGTGCGCAGCATGTGCGGGCGTTGAAACAACATGGCCTGACGCAATGGCAGGTCCTGCTGGAGGTGTCCTCGGGATGGCTCGAGCAGGCCGTGCAGCACGCGCAGCAAGGTGCTCTTGCCGCAGCCGTTGGCTCCGATCAAAGCCACCCGCTCGCCGCGGTGCACCTGCAAGTCAATGCCGCGCAAGGCAGGGTGCGCGCCAAACGACAGGTCCACCTGCGTCAGGCTGAACAGGCGCTGCGGCGTTGGCGAGAAGACGGGATGATCCGGCCCATGAGAATGAGCGGGACGCGACGACGGACTCATCCGAAGGTGGCTCCCCAGTTGGGCGAGGTCACGCCGTCCACGCGTTGGCGCCAGCGCCGCAGGCAGGACAACCCGGCGTTGAGCAACAGCACCACGGCCATGAGCACACAGCCCAGCGCCAGCGCCAGGGGCAAGTCGCCCTTGCTGGTTTCCAGCGCAATCGCCGTGGTCATGACGCGGGTGAACCCTTCGATGTTGCCCCCCACCACCATCACCGCCCCCACTTCGGACACGGCGCGACCAAATGCGGTGATCACCACGGTCAGCAGGGCCAGGCGCTCGTTCCAGGCCAGGATGAGACTGCGCATCAGAGGGCCGGCCCCGAGGGAGCGCAACTGCTCGCCGTGCGCGCGCTCGGCATCCTCTACCAACTGACGGGACAGGGCCGTGACCACCGGCAGCACCAGCACGGCCTGCGCCAGCACCATGGCCTTGAGGCTGAACAGCCAGCCCAGAAAACCCAGCGGCCCGCTGCGCGACAACAGCAAATACACCCCCAGCCCCACCACCACGGACGGGAGCGCCAGCAAGGTATTGAGCACCGTGAGCACTGCATCGCGGCCGCGAAACCGGGCCACACCCAGCCACGCACCCAGGCACAGCCCGACGCCGCATGACAGCGCACAGGCCAAAGCGCTGACCGCCAGAGACCGTCCGACGATGGACATCAGGGTGGGGTCGAGTTGCACCACCAGCTCGAACGCGGTGTGCAGGCTTTGGGAAACAGTGGACATGGCGGGTAGCTGAATCGGGTATCGTAGGCGATGCTCCCTGAATCCCCGATATGAAACGCCGTGCATAACATCCGACTTCACTACACGCTGGAGCCCCCGCGCGGCCCCGATGTGCCCGAACCGCAGGGCCGCACAGCGGCCCTGGGCACACCGGCGTCGGGATTGGAGCATCCGCTGATGGCCTTGCTGCAATCGGTCGATGAGCGGGGCTCGATCTCGGCCGCGGCCCGCGAGCTCGGTCTGTCCTATCGCCATGTCTGGGGCGAACTCAAGCGCTGGGAAACCTCGCTGGGCCAGTCGTTGATTCTTTGGGAAAAAGGTCAGTCGGCCCGCCTGAGCGAATTCGGCACCAAGCTGATGTGGGCCGAACGACAGACGCAGGCGCGGCTGGCGGCGCAGATCCAGGCCCTGCGCGCCGACCTCGAGCGCACCTTTGCGATTGCGTTTGACCCCCAGGCCCATGTGCTGACCTGCTATGCCAGCCATGACGCTGCGCTGGCTCAGTTGCAGGGGCAGGCTGCCAGCCAGGGACTGCACCTGGATGTGCGGTTTTGCGGCAGCGTGGACGCGATCCGCGCGCTCAACGAAGGGCGTTGTCTGGTGGCCGGGTTTCATGTGCCCTGGCACCCGCAGGCCGACAGCCTGACGGCGCTCACCTTCCGTCCCCTGTTGCAACCCGGACGGCACAAGCTGATCGGGTTTGCCGATCGCAGTCAGGGGCTGATGGTGCCACGCGGCAACCCCCTCGCCCTGGACAGTTTGCAGGCGGTGGCGCAACGCCGTGCGCGGCTGGCCTTGCGCGACAAAGGTTCGGGCACCCGCCTGCTGTTTGACGAACTGGCCCAGCAAGCGGGCCTGACAAGCGCCCACTTTGTCCTGACCCCGCAGGAGGAGCCTTCGCACCAGGCCTGTGCGGCGGCGGTGGCGGCCGGATCGGCGGACGTGGCCCTGGGCATTGCCTCGGCAGCCGCCAGCCAGGGGCTGGAGTTCGTGCCCTTGCAAGATGAGCGCTATTACCTGGTCTGCCTGAAGTCGGCCCTTGACTCGCCCGCGTTGGTGGCATTGCAGCAACTGCTGCAGACACCGTCTTGGCAGCAATCGCTCGCGTCGTTGCCCGGCTATCGGGTGGCCCAGTCCGGCGAGGTGCAATCACTGCGCACCGAACTGCCCTGGTGGCGTCTGCGCCCCAAGAGAGGGCATTGAGCGTGCCAGCGCCCTCTGCGTAGGGGAAAGCCCCTAAGGTGTGGGGGGCGTTTCAAAGAATTGTCACGGTTGGAGGGGCATCCGCATTTCGCGGGTCTTAACTTCGCTACCATTGCGGGGTTTACGCGTGCCAGCATCTCGAATGCTTGGCGCTTGTGTGTGATTTCACCGGAGACCCCCGTGTCTGCACTTCTTAAATTCGCCCTGGGCGTCGACTGGATCAGCGAAAGGTTTGGCCGCGTTGCGGCTGTGGCCGTGCTGATGGCCGCGCTCATCTCCGCCGGCAACGCCTTCGTTCGCTACGGTTTCGACCTCAGTTCCAATGCCTGGCTCGAGATCCAGTGGTATCTCTTCGCGGTCACCGTGATGCTGGGCTCACCCCTGGTGCTCAAGCTCAACGAGCACGTGCGAGTGGACCTCATTTACGGCAAGCTCGGCGGCAAAGCCCCCGTCTATGTCGACGTGTTCGGCCTGGTGGTGTTTCTGCTGCCCGTGATGTTGCTGCTGGCCTGGCTCAGCTGGCCGCTGTTCGTGAAGATGTACGTCACCGGCGAAATGTCCAGCAATGCTGGCGGCCTCATCCGTTGGCCCGCCATGCTGCTGCTGCCCCTGGGTTTCGCCTGGGTGAGTCTGCAGGGCGTGAGTGAAATCATCAAGCGCGTGGCCTACTTGCAGGGCACGTACGAGATGGACACCCACTACGAAAAACCGGTTCAATAAATTCCGACCAGGCAGAACATTATGCAAATGGAAAACTTCGCACCGTTCATGTTTGCCGGCCTGGTGCTGGTGATGCTGATCGGCTTCCCCGTGGCCTTCTCGCTGGCCGCCCTGGGTCTGGGCTGTGGCTTCCTCGCCATTGAAATGGGCTGGTTCCCGGCCAGTTTCATGTCCAACCTGCCCTTGAACGTCTTTGGCATCCTGGCCAACGACCTGCTGCTGGCCATTCCCTTCTTCACCTTCATGGGGGCCATCCTCGAGAAGTGCGGCCTGGCCGAAGACATGCTCGACTCCATGGGCCAGCTGTTTGGCCCGGTGCGCGGTGGCCTGGGCTACTCCGTCATCATCGTGGGCTTCATCCTGGGCGCCATCACGGGTACCGTGGCCGGTCAGGTGATCGCCATGGCCCTCATCTCGCTGCCGGTGATGATCCGTTACGGCTACAACATGCGCTACGCCACCGGCGTGCTGGCGGCCTCGGGCACGATCACGCAGCTGGTGCCGCCCTCGCTCGTGCTGGTGGTGATGGCCGACCAGCTCGGCCGCTCGGTGGGCGACATGTACAAGGGCGCCTGGGGGCCCTCGCTGATGCAAGTGGGCATCTTTGCGCTCTACACCTTTGCCCTGGGCCTCATCAAGCCCTCGCATGTGCCGGGCGTACCGCGTGAGGCGCGCACCCTGGAAGGCTGGGCGCTGTGGAAGAAATGCCTGCGCGGCATCATCCCCTCGGCCGTGCTGATTTTTGCCGTGCTGGGCTCCATGGGCGGTCTGCCCGGTATCAACACCGCCATTGCCACGCCCACCGAGGCAGGCGCCATGGGTTGCGTGGGTGCCTTGGTCCTGGCTGCCATGCACAACCGCCTGAACGGCACCCTGATCTGGGGCGCCATGCACGGCACCATGCGGCTGACCGCCATGGTGGTGTTCATCCTGATTGGCTCGCGCGTGTTCTCCATGGTGTTCCAGGGTGTCGACGGTGGCCGCTGGGTCGAACACATGCTGTCGGGCTTGCCCGGCGGTCAGGTGGGCTTCCTGCTGGTGGTGAACGTTTTCGTGTTCTTCCTGGCCTTCTTCCTCGACTTCTTCGAGATCGCCTTCATCATCCTGCCCATGCTCGGCCCTGTTGCTGAAAAGATGGGCATCGACATGGTGTGGTTCGGTGTGCTGTTGTGCGTGAACATGCAGACCAGTTTCATGCACCCGCCGTTTGGCTTTGCCCTGTTCTACCTGCGCGGCATTGCCGACACCTTGTTCAAGGAAGGACGCCTGGACAAGCCGGTCAAGTCCAATGACATCTACCTGGGCGCCATACCCTGGGTGATCATGCAGCTGGTGCTGGTGGTGATCGTCATCTTCGTGCCCGAAACCGTCACCATGTTCCTGGACAAGGAACAAAAGGTGGACCTGGACCAGGTCACCATCGAAATGCCGGCGCAGGACGATGCAGATGCCCAGGCGGAATCGGCCGAGAAGCCCTCCGCCGAGGACGAGCAGAAGAAGATGGAAGAGCTCTTCAACGTGAAGAAGTGATCGTGCGCGGCGCGAGGGGCACAGGCCGTGAGCCCTGACCCGTCGCGCCTCACGAACGCCTCGCCCCTCTACTCCCCACTCCTCTCCCCACTCGCCCCATCCCTTTTCCCTTGAACCACCCGTTACCCGAAGAATTCGGGCCCCCGCCGTTTCGTTTGTCTGGCCTCGCCGACCCGGTGGAAGGGCCGGCGTTCACCCGCGCTTACCAAGTGCTGGTCATCGCCATGGTCGTCATCGCTCTGGCGTGGTGGGTGCGTCTGTGGCAGCAAGGTCACTGGGGCGATCACCCTGGCCAGGGGGGCGGCTGGTTTCTGCTGGCCATCGCCCTGATGGGCTGGACCGGTTGGGCCGTCCTGCGCAGTCGCACCCGCATCGACTCGGAAGGCATTTCACAAACCTGGATCTGGCACAAACACATGCCGTGCCGTGAACTGGCTTACGCGCGCCTCATCCGTGTGCGCGGCCTGGAGTGGCTGATGGCGCCCCGCCTGTATGTGCGCACGCTGCTGGGCAAGTTTGCCGTGTTCTACATCGCGGATGCACAGGTGCTGGGCGAGGCCGAACGGCTGGTGCAGGAGCTGACCGAGTTTCGCCGCCCTCGCTGAGTCCTCGCTGAGCCGTCGACAAGCCCTCGATGCATCGATGCAGATGCAGATGCAGATGCAGATGCTGGAACCTCCATCGGCGCAGTGAACGTCAACACGCCCATCGCCCCCCCAAAAAAAGGGCCGCGTCCCGAAGGAAGCGGCCCTGGGATCAGGCAACCTGAACGATCAGAGCTTTTG
>CANFMY010000129.1 GCA_947448375.1 Comamonadaceae bacterium
ACCACCAGGTCGAGCGACTGTTCGGGAAACGGCAGTGCCGTGGGATCCAGCACCAGGTCGGTTCGGCCCGGCACCACCGCTTCGGAGCCGACCCACCGGTGCGGCATGCGGTTGGCCCGCAGCCCCTCCAGCAGCGGCATGCCCATCTGCAGGGCATGAAACCCGAACAAATCGGCCACCACCCGATCGAGCTGCGCCTGCTCCCAGGCCAGCACATATTGACCAGGAGGGGTATTCAGCCAGGCATCCAGGCTTTCGATTTCTATAATCCGAGGATCCATGAAACTGATACCTGTCCCTGCCTTCTCTGACAACTACCTGTGGTTGTGGCAATCCGGCACGGACGCCATCGTGGTGGATCCGGGTGACGCCGAGCCGGTGCTCAAGGCCCTGTCCGACCAGAAAGCCACGTTGCGGACAATTCTAGTCACTCACCACCATGCCGACCATGTCGGCGGAGTTGCAGCACTGCAGGCCGCCACGGGGGCTCGCGTGCTGGCCCCGGCCGCCGAGGGATTGGGTTTTGACCACGAGCCGCTGAGCGGCGGCGACCAGGTGGAAATGCTGGGGTTGACTGTGCAGGTCATCGATGTGCCCGGCCATACGGCAGGACACATCGCTTACTGGATTCCCGACTCGCCGCTCGGTCCTGTGCTGTTTTGTGGCGACACCCTGTTTTCGGGCGGCTGCGGGCGCATTTTCGAGGGCACGCCTGCGCAGATGCTGCAGTCGCTCGACACCCTGGCCGCCTTGCCCGCCGACACCCTGGTGTGCTGCGCCCACGAGTACACCCTCTCCAACCTCGCGTTTGCCAAGGCCGTGGAGCCCGCCAATGCGGCCTTGTTGCAATACGACGCGGCCTGCCAGGCCATGCGTGAGGCCGGCCGCCCCACCCTGCCCTCCAGCATCGGGCTGGAGCGGTTGGTGAACCCCTTTTTGCGCTCGCGCGAGCGCAGTGTCGTCGAAGCGGTGCAGCGCCATGATCCGGCCGCCTGCGACGACGTGTCGGTATTTGCTGCCTTGCGCGGCTGGAAGAACCATTTCAAATGAAACACAGGACCTGGTGGGTCTGCCTGGCGCTCTGGCTGAGCGGTTGCGCTTCCCTGGCCCCCAACAACGGGGTTGTCGCTCCGGGATCTGGGACGGCGACTGGCGCTGCGCCTGAACCGGCGTCAACCGTCCAGACGGCGCCTGCTGCGAGCCATCTGCTTCCCCTCTCATCGGGCCAGCCCCATCACTCGGGGGTGACCCACCTGGCTTTGCCCCGTGATTTGTGGGAACGCATACGTCGCGGCTTTGCCATGCCAGACTTGCAAACCGACCTGGTGGACGACCGCGTGCAGTGGTATGCCGCCCGCCCCGACTACATCGCGCGCATGACCGAGCGTTCGAGCAAATACCTGTATCACATCGTTGAGGAACTTGAGCGGCGGCAGATGCCCACCGAACTTGCGTTGCTGCCGTTCATTGAAAGCGCCTTCAACCCGCAGGCTGTCTCCAGCGCCAAGGCCACCGGCATGTGGCAATTCATGCCGCGCACCGGCAAGGACTTCGACCTCAAGCAAAACGTGTTTCGCGACGACCGTCGCGATGTGCTGGCCTCCACGCGCGCCGCGTTGGATTACCTGCAAAAGCTCTATGGCATGTTTGGCGACTGGCACCTGGCCCTGGCTGCGTACAACTGGGGTGAGGGCAATGTGGGCAAGGCCATTGCGCGCAACCAGCGCAGCGGCCTGGGAGGGGCCTACACCGATTTGTCCATGCCGATGGAAACCCGCTTTTATGTGCCCAAGTTGCAGGCCATCAAGAACCTGGTGGCGCGTCCTGGCCACTACAACCTGAGCTTGCCCAACATCCCCAACCACCCGTATTTCCAGAGCGTGCCCTTGCCTCGCGACATGGACGTGGCGGTGGCCGCCAAACTGGCCGCCATTTCGCTGGATGACTTCAAGTCGCTCAACCCCTCGGCCAACCGCCCCGTGTTGCTGGCAGCGGGCACCCCGCAAATACTGCTGCCGTGGGACAACGCCGAAACCTTCCAGCAAAACTACGAGGCCTTTGCCGGAGGCCAGCTGGCCACCTGGACCGCCTGGGTCGCGCCCAGCACGCTCAAGGTGGCCGATGCCGCGCGGCGTGCCGGCCTCTCGGAGGACGAGTTGCGGCGCGTCAACAACATTCCCCCACGCATGCTGATCAAGGCCGGCTCTGCCCTGCTGGTGCCGCGCAGCGCTCGCATGGATGAGGATGTGACGTCCGAGCTGGCCGACAACGGCCGACTCGATCTTGCTCCTGAAGTGATGCAGCGGCGCATCGTGGTCAAGGCCGGTAAAAAGGACACATTGGCCACGCTGGCCCGACAGTACAAAGTCACCGAAGCCCAGATCGTGGAGTGGAACGATCTTCGGCCCCAGGCCAAACTGCAAGCGGGTCAGTCCGTGGCGTTGATGCTCACCACTGCACCCGGTTCAGCCAAAAAAGGGGGCAAGACGCGCACGGCCAAGGCCGGCAAAGCGGGCAAGAGCGGACCGTCTCAAGCCAGTGCCCCGGCCAGCTCCACGGCTGCTGCTCCCACACGCTTGGCGAAACGCTGAGTCGAGGGTGTCGCGCTTGAGGGAGAGCTGAACGGGCGGTCTGAACGGGCATGCCCACGCCAAGCAGAGGCGGCTTCGAATTTCAGGTGGAGCGGCGATCGGCGAGCGCGTGGGCAATCGTGCCGAGATCGACATATTCGAGCTCACTGCCGATGGGCACGCCTCGCGCCAGGCGCGTCACCTGCACCCCACGCCGCTTCAATGCCTCGCCCAGCACATGGGCTGTGGCTTCGCCTTCGGCGGTGAAGTTGGTGGCCAAAATGACTTCTTGCACCACGCCATCGTCCGCGCGTTCGAGCAAGGCTTTCAGGCCCAGTTCGCGTGGCCCCAATCCATCCAGTGGGTTGAGTGCACCCATCAGCACAAAATACAGCCCGCGATAGGAATCGGTGCGCTCAATGGCAGATTGGTCCGCAGGGGATTCCACCACGCACAGGCGACTGGCGTCGCGTTGCGGGTCCAGGCAAGTGGAGCAGACCGGGCTTTCCGTGAACGTGTGACAGCGCTCGCAGTGTTGTACCGAGGTGGCCGCCTGTTGCAGGGCCTGGGAGAGCAACTGCGCCCCCTCACGGTCCTGCTGCAACAGGTAATAGGCCATGCGTGAGGCCGACTTCACGCCCACGCCGGGCAGACGTCGCAGGGCCTGTATCAAGGCCTCCAGGGCATGGGCCTGTGTCATGTCCTCAGAACGGAAACTTCATGCCGCCGGGCAGGCCCGGCATGCCGGCCGTGAGTTTGCCCATCTTGGACTGGCTGGTTTCCTCGGCCTTGCGCGCGCCGTCATTGAAAGCGGCGGCAATCAGGTCCTCGAGCATGTCGCGGTCGTCGCCCATCAGGCTGGGATCGATGGTGACGCGCTTGACCTCGTGCTTGCAGGTCATGAGGATGCGGACCATGCCATTGCCGGCTTCCCCGGTCACCTCGACCAGCGCGAGTTCATCCTGCGCCTTCTTGAGGTTGTCCTGCATGGCCTGGGCCTGCTTCATCAGGCCGGCGAGTTGTCCTTTGTTGAACATGGTCGAGTGCTTTCAAAAAATCGAGAACGTTTAAGAGAACGGTGTGGGGAAACTTTTACAGGGGCTTGATGCTGCCTGGCACGATGGTGGCGCCAAAGTCGTGCATCAACTGCTGCACCGTGGGATCATCCAGGATGATGGATTCTGCCTCACGCTGACGCTGCGCGGCCAGGGCCGTCTGGCGCTTGGCAGGACTGTCCGTCACGCGTCCAATCTCCACCTGCAGCGTCACCGCATGACCGGCCTGCGCCAGCGCGCGCTCCAGGCGCTCACGGCTGTTTGCGCTGTTGAGCGATTCGCGCTCGATTCGCAGCAACCAGGTGTCGCTGTCGCGCGCCACCAACTGGGATTGCAGGGCCAGTTCACGGGTAAGCGCCTGAATGTGTTCTGCATTCACCATGGATTGCACCAGGTCTTGCCACACATCGCCTTCCGGCGTGCTGGGCACGGCTTCAACGCTGCTGGTCGGTCGCGGTGGGGCATCGGCATCGAGGGTGGATGAATGACGAACCGGCACGGCCACCAACGGTTCGGTGGACGCTTCTTCCCACGGGGGGGTGGCACGTCCAGTCACGGGGCCATTGACGGAGCCATTCACTGGGCCATTCGTTGATCCACGAGTCTGCCCATGTGCCAATCCATTGCCACGACCATTCGCCGGGGCCATGGAGGGTTCGGGTTGGCGAATCTGAATGGCATCTGCTGGTACGACACGCGGCTCGTTGGACATGGCTCGCACAGGCAAGCGGTGCCCAGGGGGCGCGCCAGCGCTGGCTGCGGTGTTCGTGGCGTTCGTGGTGTTTGTGGCGTTCGTGGCGTTCGTGGCGTTCGTGGCGTTCGTGGTGTTTGTGGCGTTTGTAGCGTTATTGCCTTGAGTGCCGGCTGCAACACGGGTCGACGCAGCACTGGGCGCCACCTCGGAGGCAGCAGGCTTCGCTACAACGGCTGGGGCAGGCGAAGCAACATCCGCCCGACTCAATTCAGAATTTTTTTTTTCGGCCCCGGAGCCTGTCGATGGCGCCTGAAAGGCCAGCAGGCGCAACAGCACCATGGTGAGACCGGCGTATTCATCCGGTGCCAGGCCCAGTTCCTGCCGCCCTTGCAGGCACAGGCTGTAGAGCAGCTGGGTTTCGTCCGGCGGCATGAGTGCCGCGAGTTCGGTCAACCGAACGGCTTCAGGGTCCGGATCTTGCGCGGAATTGGACTCGCCGCTGGCCAGCTGCAACACCGCCATGCGCTGCAACACCCAGGCCATGTCTTCGAGCGTGCTGGCAGCGTTCAGGCCGGCGTCGCGCAAGGCGTCACACAGCGCCACCACCTGAGCACCGTTGCCCTGGGCCAGGGCTTCGATGAGCGACATGACACGGCTGCGATCGGCCGTGCCCAGCATCTGGCGCACGGTGTCCTCTTGCAACTGTCCGGCCCCGTAGGCAATGGCCTGATCGGTCAAGGAGAGCGCGTCGCGCATGGAACCGCGGGCAGCGCGGGCGATCCAGCGCAAGGAGGGGTTGTCGGCGGGAATGTTCTCGGCCTGCAACACCGTGGTGAGGTGTGACAACACGGTCTCAGGGGCCATGGGGCGCAGATTGAACTGCAAGCACCGCGACAGCACGGTGACCGGCACTTTCTGCGGATCGGTGGTGGCCAGAACGAACTTGAGGTACTCGGGCGGCTCTTCCAGCGTCTTGAGCATGGCGTTGAACGCCGTGTTGCTCAGCATGTGCACCTCGTCGATCATGAAGACCTTGAAGCGCCCCTGCACGGGCTTGTACACCGCCTGTTCGAGCAGTTGCTGCACCTCGTCGACGCCACGGTGCGAGGCTGCATCCAGTTCGGTGTAGTCCACAAAACGACCGGCATCAATGTCAAGGCATGCGGAGCATTGGCCGCACGGGGTGGCCGTGATGCCCTGTTCGCAGTTGAGCGACTTGGCCAGGATGCGTGACACCGTGGTCTTGCCCACGCCACGGGTGCCCGTGAACAGGTAGGCATGGTGCAGACGCTGCGACGACAGCGCGTTGGTCAGAGCCTGCACCACGTGGTCCTGCCCGACCATCTCGACGAAGGTCTTCGGTCGGTATTTACGGGCCAGGACTAGGTAGGACATGCGCAGATTCTAAGCCGCGGTCGACGATGGTCGGCGATTGAGGGGGACACCGCACACCCACACCTCACGTCGCGCCTTACAATGGACTCCGACGGGCCTTCCCACATGGGGAAGCGGCCAACCGGGTCAGGTGGGGAACCAAGCAGCCCTAACCGTGGAGCCAGTGCTGGGGTCAAGGCTCGTCACCTCATTCAAGCGTTGATTCGCGACAGTCGAATCGGGACAATGATCCGCGAACGTCGAACAGCGAACGCCGCATTGCCAGCGTCCTCTCGCCACCGTCCTCTCGCCACCGTCTTATCGTGAACGTCCTTTTGCCAACGTCCCCACACACGTGTCGACTCGGCATCTTCCACGCCATGCGTCGCCGCTCGGCTTGGAAGTGACTCGGCAAATCCCCAGCCAGCATCCGCAACTCAAGGGAAGAACATGAAACTGTCCGCACTCTTGCTCTCTCTTTGTTGGGTGCTTGCGGCGTGGTCCCAGCCCCAACCCGCGGGGAACCCGCGACCACAGCCCTCTCCCGTCGCGTCAGGGGCTCAGCCTGCGATCATTGTTCAACTGCCACCCAACTCGCCCAATGGGGGCGTCAAGGCAGCGCCTCGCCCACCCGAGGTGGCACCGGTTTCACCGGGACACGACACCTACTCGTCCACCGGGGCCGTGCCGGCATCTTCCGCGTCCACCACCACCAGTTCCAGCGGTCGTGTGCACAGCAACAACGACTGCGTGCGCGGTGGCGTGGTGCGCAAATGCAATTGACGCCCATTGCGCCCAGTCCTGCTGGGTTTTGACAACACCCCTGGGCGGGGTGCAAGCTGTCGGGTGCTAGCCGTCTCGACGAATCTGGACGGGACACGGGCCATCAGGCGCTGGCCGCCTCGGCGGGCGGCGTCAACGACTGTTCCATGGCCTGCAACAGCGTGTCGGGTTCATGCGCACCCGACACCCCCACCTGGTTGTTGAAGATGAAAAACGGAACGCCCTGCACCCCCATCTGACGCGCCCGCTCATCTGAAGCCCGCACCTGTTGCCGCGCCTCTTCGCTGTCGAGACAGGCCTGCACGTCCTCAGCCGACAGTCCGGCCGCCAGGGCCAGGCGTTCGAGTTCGCTGCGCTGCGTGAGGTCGACCCCCTCCAGGAAATAGGCCTGGAACAAGGCCTCGACCAAGCCTTGCTGCTGCACGCCCACCTCGGCCAGGCCGATCAGGCTGTGCGCGGCGGCGGTGTTGGGCTGGCGGGCAATGGTGTCAATCGCAAACGGAATATCCAGGGTGCGTCCGACAGCCTTGACCCGGTCGTACACCGTGGCAGCCCGATCGCCGAATTTCTGTTGCACGTAATCGGTCCGGCTCATGCCGCCATCGGGCATGTCGGGATTGAGTTGAAACGGGTGCCAGCGCACCAAGGGCGCAGGACGATCGGGGTGAAGCTTGGCATAGTCCGCCAGGGCCAGTTCCAGTCGGCGTTTGCCAATCAGACACCAGGGGCAGACAACGTCGGACAGCACATCGATGGTCAGAGGAGTATTCATCCACCCAGTGTATGCCGGGTTAAGTCGGCTTGCAGCGACAACGGCAAGGGGTTTCTGTCAAAATCACGCTCTGACGGCAGCACCGGACTGCCCAGACCCACCCAAGGATTTTTCATGGCCAGCGAACTGATCAAGCACATCACCGACACCTCCTTTGAAGCCGACGTCCTGCAATCAGGGCAGCCCGTGCTGGTGGACTACTGGGCCGAGTGGTGTGGCCCCTGCCGCATGATCGCCCCCTTGCTCGACGAGGTGGCCACCGGCTACCAGGGCAAGCTGCAAGTGGCCAAGATGAATGTGGACGAAAACCGCGAGGTCCCGGCCAAATTCGGTATCCGTGGCATCCCCACCCTCATGTTGTTCAAGGATGGGCAGCTCGCCGCCACCAAGGTGGGCGCGCTCAACAAGGCCCAGCTCACCGCCTTCATCGACCAGCAACTGGCCTGACCGCAGGCCCCCAGCAAGCCTGCGACAGGCTTGAACTGGACCTCACACCTGCCTGCGCCAGTCCCGGGGTCGCCCCGAGTACCGCCCTGAGTCCCGCCCTGAAACTGCCCTGAGTCCGCCCTGTTGTGAGTGGATCTCAGGCTTTTGGCGGAGACACAGACTGGTGGCGCGGCACGCGCCGGTGTGCTTTTCTGTTGTCCATCCGTCAGTCTCCGGCCTGTTCGCGGCGACTTCCCCTGTTTTCCTGTCATAATCCGTTTACTCTCAGCCGTTTCCAACCTGGCTTGATCGAGTTCCGGGACCCGGCGGACCCTTCGCCCCGTCCCACCCCTTCCCCCCAATTCCATTGCTCCTCTCCTCGTCGAGAGTTACCAGAAATGCACCTGAACGAACTCAAGGCCCTGCACGTCTCCGAAGTGCTCCAGCAAGCCGAAGCGCTTGAAATCGAAAACACGGGCCGCATGCGCAAGCAAGAGCTGATGTTTGCCATCATCAAGAAACGCGCTCGCGCTGGCGAACAGGTCTTTGCCGATGGCGTGCTCGAAATCCTGCCCGACGGCTTTGGCTTTCTGCGCAGCCCCGACACCAGCTTCACCGCCAGCACCGACGACATCTACATCAGCCCCAGCCAGGTGCGCCGCTTCAACCTGCACACCGGCGACATGATCGAAGGCGAAGTGCGCATCCCCAAGGATGGCGAGCGCTACTTTGCCCTGACCAAGCTTGACAAGGTCAACGGCGATCTGCCCGAGAACAACAAGCACAAGATCATGTTCGAGAACCTGACGCCGCTGTTCCCCAAGGAGCAGATGCGACTCGAGCGCGACATCAAGAGTGAAGAGAACATCACCGGTCGCATCATCGACATCATCGCGCCCATCGGCAAAGGCCAGCGCGCCTTGCTGGTCGCTCCGCCCAAGAGCGGCAAGACGGTGATGATGCAGCACATGGCCCACGCCATCACCACCAACTACCCTGACAGCCACGTGATGGT
>CANFMY010000130.1 GCA_947448375.1 Comamonadaceae bacterium
GTTCCCTCCAGCGAATGCACTTGCAGCTGGGCAAACGCCTGCGGGAACTGACGACTGATGATGGATCGATTTTCGAGCAGGTAGCCCAGGCCTGAGGGCGCCTGGGTGCGTTGCGAGATCACTGCCCAGCGCCCATTCACGTCACGGCTGACGTCAAAGGCGGCGACATGCAGATGCGTGCCGCCCGCAGGCGCGTCACCGTGCAGTTCGCGCACAAAACCCGGGTGCCCGAGCACCAACGCACCCGGCACCAGCGCCTGACGCAACAATTGCTGAGGACCGTACGCATCGCGCATCAAGGCCTCCAGAACCCTGGCACGCTGGGCGATGCCTGCGCTCAGTTGGGCCCAGTCCTGTCCATCGATGAGCAGCGGAAAGAGGTCGAGGGCCCAGGGCCGCTTGGGGCCATCACGGTCTGCGTAGACGTTGTACGTGACACCGTTGTCCTGAACCTGGCGCTGCATGAGCCGATGCTGCCGATCCAGCCCGTCCACCCCCAGAGAGCCCATCTGTGTCAAAAACGCATCCCAATGGGCGGCGCCGATGCCGCCCCTGGAGTCGGATTGCATTTCATCGAAATGCCCATCGGCCACCTGACGGGCATGGATGAGCGGGCGGTTCAACCCGTCACTCGTTGCGTGAGAGGGCAGCACCCACCGCGGGCTCGACGAAGATTCCTGCATGCGCGAATTCTCTCATCGCCGCAGATCCAGCGTAAAGGGAAATTCCTTGCTGCCAATGACGTCCAGGGTGTTGGGCACCTGAGCCAGTCGCCCGGGGGTGTGGCCCATCGGGAAAAATCGGGACAGGCGGCGGCTTTCCGCCTCATAGGCGTTGACGGGGAAGGTCTCGTAATTCCTGCCGCCCGGGTGTGCGACATGGTACTGACAGCCCGCGATGGCCCGCTGCATCCAGGTATCGACCAGGTCAAACGTCAGCGGGGCATGCGAACCAATGGTGGGATGCAGCGCGGAGGCAGGCGCCCACGCTCGGTACCGAACACCGGCCACATACTCGCCCACCACGCCGGTGGGCTGCAACGGAATGGGCCTGCCGTTGACCATCACCGCGTGTCGACTCGGATTCAAGCCTTGCACCTGCACTTGCAGACGCTCCAGGGACGAGTCGACGTAACGCACCGTTCCTCCACCGCCCCCCTCTTCGCCCATGACGTGCCAGGGCTCGAGTGCATGCCGAATTCTGAGACGCATGCCCAGCGCCTGCATGTCCCCCACCAGCGGGAACCTGAACTCCAGATGGGGCGTGAACCAGGCTGGATCGAAATGAAATCCCGCATCACCGAGTTCGGTCAGCACATCATCCAGATCGGCCTGGATAAAGTAAGGCAACATGTAACGATCGTGCAACTCGGTTCCCCACCGGGTAGCAGGTGCCCGGTACGGTTCGTCCCAGAAGCGGGCCACCAAGGCGCGGATCAACAGCAACTGGGCCACACTCATGCGGGCATGGGGAGGCATCTCGAAAGCCCGCAGCTCGAGCAACCCCAACCGGCCCGTGGCCGAGTCCGGTGAAAACAGCTTGTCGATACAGAACTCGCTTCGGTGTGTATTGCCGGTGACGTCGATCAGCACATTGCGCAGCGTGCGATCGAGCAGCCAGGGGGGTACCTCCTGGCCGTGACGCTCGCGGTTGCGTTGAATTTCCCTCAGGGCAATTTCAAGTTCATACACCTGGTCGTTGCGCGCCTCATCCACTCGCGGGGCCTGACTGGTGGGACCGATGAACAGACCACTGAAGAGATAACTCAGGCTCGGATGGTTGTGCCAGTACAGAATCAGGCTCGCCAGCAATTCGGGCTTGCGCAGAAAGGGGCTGTCAGCCGGCGTGGCTCCCCCCAGCACAACATGGTTCCCGCCCCCGGTGCCGGTATGCCGACCGTCCAGCATGAATTTTTCAGCCGACAGGCGCGTTTCAAAGGCCGCCTGGTACAAAAACTCGGTGTGTTCGACCACCTCGTGCCAGTGATGCGCGGGGTGGATGTTGACCTCGATCACCCCGGGGTCCGGTGTCACTTGCAGCAGTTTGAGCCTGGGGTCGCGAGGCGGCGGATAGCCCTCGAGTACCAGCTTGTATTGCAACGCCTCGGCCGTGGCTTCAATGGCACTCAACAGTTCCAGATAATCTTCCAGCCTTGTGAGCGGCGGCATGAACACATAGAGCACCGACGAGGCCGACGCCGCCTGACTCACCTCAGGTGGTCCATTGGCTCTCGACGGATCCCGCACTTCCACACACAAAGCCGTTCGCGTGATCCAGGGTGCCGATTCAAAGGGCTTGGGAGCAGCAAGCTGTGACGCCGCCGTCTCGCCCGCCCCCTGCATGCCGGACTGAGCCGCCTGCCCCTGGGATGACGGCACTGCCCGTTCAGGCGAAGCCGCTGTCTGAACCACATAGCGGGCGCGCGTGTGTTGCGCTGACGGCAGGGGTTCGCGGGGGACGCCCGGATCGGGGGCGTGTTGGTGCAGGGTGTCTTGCGCTCGAACCCAGGGCAACGAGTCCAGCGGCAAGCGGTACCCCATGGGGGAATCGCCCGGAATCAGGTACATGCGCTCGTCACGGAAAAACCAGGGACCGCTCTGCCAGCGCCGAGGACCGCCTTCAAGAGGCTGCAAAGGCAACAGATAGCCCACCACCGCCGACAAGCCCTGGCTGTAGACACGTCGCAACCGAGCACGCTCGAGTTCGTCCTCCAGCCGCGAGTCAAACGGATCCACGTTGACAGGCAGGCGCCGCTCGCGCCACAGGTAATACCAGGTGTCTTCATAGCCCGGCTGAATGAACTGATCGCCGACTCCCAGCTGGTGCGACAGCAGTGCAATGAAGCACTGGGCGTCCTCGTGGGTGTAGTGGTGCGGCTCGCTTTCATTGGCGAACAGCGCGGGGTTGTGCCAGCAAGGCTGGCCATCGGCCCGCCAGCCAATGCTGAGTGCCCACCGGGGCAGTTGCTCCCCGGGGTACCACTTGCCCTGGCCAAAGTGCAAGAAACCACCCTGGCCGTAGTGCGCCTGCAGCTTGTTCACCAGTGTCGTGGCCAGGCCGCGTTTGGTCGGCCCCAGGGCCTCGGTATTCCATTCAGGTGCGTCACGGTTGTCGATCGCGACAAACGTGGGCTCGCCCCCCAGTGTGAGACGTACATCGCCATCGTCGAGTCGCTGGTCCACCACCTCACCCAGGGCCACCAGGCGTTGCCATTGCTCGTCGGTATAGGGTTTGGTCACGCGGGCCGATTCCGAGAGGCGGCTGACGTGCATCTCGTGGTGGAACTCCACCTTGGCTTCATCGACCAGGCCCTCGATGGGCGCAGCACTCGACGGCATGGGCGTGCAAGCCAGCGGAATGTGGCCTTCGCCAGCCAGCAAGCCCGAGGTGGGATCCAGTCCCACCCAGCCGGCCCCCGGCAAGTACACCTCGCACCAGGCGTGCAAGTCCGTGAAGTCCACGTCGGTGCCAGCAGGACCGTCCAAGGGTTTCACATCCGGAACCAGCTGGATGAGATAGCCCGACACAAACCGGGCCGCCAAACCGCAATGCCTCAGCAATTGCACCAGCAACCAGGCGCTGTCACGACATGAACCACTGCCCAGGGTCAGGGTTTCCTGCGGTGTTTGCACCCCGGGTTCGAGGCGAATGAGATAGCGGATGTCGCGCTGCACCTGTTGATTCAGTTGCACCAGGAAATCGATGGTGCGAAGTGTCTGCTTCGAGGTTTTGAGCACCCGGGCATTCAGGTAATGCTTGAAACGCTCGCCTTGCGGGGTCACCAGCAGGTAGGGGGCCAACTCCTCGCGCAAGGGCGCCGACATCGTGAATGGGTAGTGCTCCGCCCCCGGTTCGAGAAAGAAGTCAAACGGGTTGTACACCGCCATTTCCACCACCAGATCCACCGTGACCTTGAATTCACGGGTCTTGTCGGGGAACACCAGGCGCGCCTGGTAGTTGGAAAAAGGGTCTTGCTGCCAGTTGATGAAATGCGCCGGCTCCACCCGCAAACTGTAGGACACCACCTGCCCCCGTGTGTGCGGGGCAGGCCGCAACCGAATGACTTGGGGGCCCAACTGCACCGGACGGTCGTATCGGTAATGCGTGACGTGGTGAAGTGCGGCATGAATGGGCATGCCCCCCACTTAGCAAGAGGCAAGCCAGTCGTTTTCACGCGTAACATGCACGAATAGCAACCTCCAAGCCGTCTCAGGCGTGCAGGGGCATCAGAGTCGTGCACGGTTATCCCCAAAATGGTGCGCAAACCCGCCTGTGCAGGGGGGTTCAATGGCACCGCTCTTGCTATGGCTACCGCAGGAGAAGCCGATGTTGAAATACGACGAGATGTTTGAACAGGCCACGAATGCCTTGCGTCCGCATTACCGCGACTACGGAACCTGGTTGGCCAACCAGAACGAAGCGGCCATGCGTGCTCGACATGACGAAGCCGAGGTGATCTTTCGACGCGTGGGCATCACGTTTGCTGTCTACGGGGAAAAGGACGAGGACGGCGCCGGCATGGAGCGGCTGATCCCCTTTGATCTGATTCCTCGCATCATCCCCTCGCACGAATGGCGGGACTTGCAAAAGGGACTGGTGCAACGCGTCAACGCCCTGAACCATTTTCTGCATGACATTTACCACGAGCAGGCGATTCTGAAAGCGGGCATTGTGCCCAGCGAGCAAATTCTGCAGAACTCGCAGTTTCGCCCCGAGATGATGGGCATTGCGGTGCCCAATCAGGTGTACTCCACCATCAGTGGCGTGGACATTGTTCGCGCCCCTGACAGCCAGGGCAACGGGCAATACTACGTCCTGGAAGACAACTTGCGGGTGCCCAGCGGCGTGAGTTACATGCTGGAAGACCGCAAGATGATGATGCGGTTGTTTCCGGACCTGTTTCGACTCAACCGGGTGGCCCCCATTGCGCACTACCCCGACATGCTGCTCGAGTCGTTGCGGGCCAGCGCTCCCTCCACCACCGACAACCCGACCGTGGTGGTGCTGACCCCGGGGATGTACAACAGCGCCTACTTCGAGCACGCATTCCTGGCTCAGCAAATGGGCGTGGAGTTGGTGGAAGGCAAGGACCTGTTTGTCGACGAGGCCCAGGTGTTCATGCGAACCACCCGCGGACCGCGCAAGGTGGATGTGATTTACCGCCGCGTGGATGATGACTTTCTGGACCCCAGCGTGTTTCGCGCAAACTCCACCCTGGGTTGTGCCGGCTTGATGCAGGCCTACAAAGCCGGTCGCGTCAACATCTGCAACGCGGTCGGCACCGGCATCGCCGACGACAAGTCTATCTACCCCTACGTGCCGAAGATGATCGAGTTCTACCTGGGGGAACAACCCATTTTGAACAACGTCCCGACCTTCATGTGTCGTGTCCCGGAAGACCTGAAATACACGCTGGCGCACTTGTCGGAGCTCGTGGTGAAGGAGGTTCATGGCGCCGGTGGCTACGGCATGCTGGTGGGGCCCATGGCCAGCCAGGCCGAGATCGAGAACTTCCGCCTCCTGCTGCAGGCGCACCCGGAGCGCTACATCGCGCAACCCACCCTGAGTCTGTCCACCTGCCCCACGTATGTGGAATCGGGTGTTGCCCCGCGGCACATCGACTTGCGTCCTTTTGTGCTGAGCGGGAAATCTGTCCAGATGGTGCCGGGCGGTTTGACACGCGTCGCCCTCAAAGAAGGGTCCCTGGTGGTCAACTCGTCGCAAGGCGGGGGCACCAAGGACACCTGGATTCTGGAGAATTGACCATGCTCAGCCGAACTGCCGATCACGTTTTCTGGATGTCGCGGTACACCGAGCGCGCGGAAAACACCGCCCGCATGCTGGACGTCAACTACCAGACCTCACTCTTGCCACAGTCAACCGCCGTGGCCGAAGTGGGATGGCAAGGGCTGTTGAAAATCAGTGAATTGCTTCCCGCCTATGAAGCCTTGTACGGCGAGGTGACCCCGCAGCGGGTACTGCAATTCATGGTGAAGGACGAACGCAACCCCTCGTCCATCATTTCCTGTTTGCGTGCCGCCCGGGAAAACGCCAGGGCCGTGCGCGGCACCTTGACCACCGAAGTGTGGGAAACCCAAAACCAGACCTGGCTGGAGGTGAAGCGAATTCTGGCCACCGACATGCTGGAGCGCGATCCCGGACAGTTTTTTGAATGGGTCAAATTCAGATCCCACCTCTCGCGTGGCGTGACCGTGGGGACGATGCTGGTCGACGAGGCCTTGCACTTCATGCGACTGGGCACCTTCCTGGAGCGAGGCGACAACACGGCTCGTTTGCTGGACGTGAAATTCAACGCTGTTGACAGCGACTTTTTTGGCCTGGCCAATGACCAGGACCAGGAATACGACTTCTACCACTGGAGCGCCATTTTGCGCAGCGTTTCGGGTTTTGAAATCTACCGCCGGGTGTACCGCAACGTCATCCAACCCGACCGGGTGGCAGAACTGCTGGTCTTGCGCCCCGACATTCCGCGCTCCTTGTTGTCGTGCATGAATGAGGTGGTCAACAACCTGGACTCGGTTTGCGAATCTTCGGGCTGCCCGAGTTGCCGGCTGGCTGGTAAGCTTCGATCAGACCTGAAATTCACCACCATCGATGAAATACTGAAACAGGGTCTGCATGCATTTCTGGTTCAGTTTCTGGAGAGAATCAACCAGATCGGTGCCGAGATCAGCCGGGAGTTTCTGGTACCGACCTGACAGGCTGCTGGATATCATGTTCAAAAATACAAGGAGACATTTTTCATGACCTATTGCGTCGGCGTTCGCAACCGCGCTGGGCTGGTATTTCTGGCAGACTCCAGAACCAATGCGGGCCTGGATCAGATCAGCACGTTTCGCAAACTGCACCGCTTTGAAGTGCCCGGCGAGCGCGTGATTGTGCTGCTGACGGCCGGCAACCTGGCCATCAGCCAGTCCATTGCCAGCAACCTGCGCGTGATGATGCACAACCCGGATGAAAAAAGCCTGGCCAATGTGCCCAATATGTTTTCTGCCGCCAAGCTGGTGGGCGACACGGTTCGCAAAGTGCATGCGCGTGACGCCGACAGCCTGAAGGAATTCGGCATTGAGTTCAATGTCAACATGATTCTGGGGGGGCAGATCAAGGGCGAAGCACCGCGCTTGTTCAATGTGTACTCGGCCGGCAATTTCATTGAGGCCACGGATGAGACGCCTTATTTCCAGATTGGCGAGTCCAAGTACGGCAAACCCATTCTGGACCGCGTGATAGAGGACGACCTGAGCCTGGACGAGGTGGCGAAGTGTTGCCTGATCTCGATGGACTCAACCATCAAATCGAATTTGTCCGTCGGCTTGCCGCTCGATTTGATGTGCTATGAAAACGACAGCCTGACCATCGCGCAGCACACGCTCATCGACCAGCACGATCCTTACTTCTTGTCCATTCGGGAGCGCTGGGGGCAACAGCTGCGCAAAGTGTTCAATGAGCTGCCCAATCCCCAGTATTGGGATCAGCCCACCTCGTGACCACCCCACAAGCCTCTTGATGCCCTTGAGCAACTCATGACCACCATTCCCCCCGCACAACGCTGCTGTGAGAATTGCTGTTACCGCCTGCCCTCCGAAACTTCCACCACGGGGTTTCGGTGCGGTTATGAGTACTACATGACTGCGCCTTTGCTGCGCAAATTCAAGACGATGAGTCAGTACCCGGTGGTGCGGCCGTTCACGAGTTGTGAGATGTGGATGGAGTTGACTTCTCTCACCGCCGACAGCAACAGTCAAGCTTGAAGCAAGCGGGTACTCTGCTGCCTGGCTTGGTCAGATAGCCAGCAGCTAGCATTCATGGTTTAACGCATCAGCCGCATCACACACAGGCCGAAGTTTTCAGTTCCCTTCACAAACCCGATTTCTGCACATTTTTTCTGGGCATCATCCAGATTCAGCGGGATGATGTCACTTCGCGGGGGTATTGCAGGCGTCCCGGATTTGACGGATGAGGATTCGGCCTCCAAACGCTTCAGGGTCACGGTGATGGAATCAGCATAGTATTTTTTAGGCAGTTCAGCGCCCTGATTCATGTGCGCCGGTCTCGCAGCGCTGGAGCCGCCAATCACCAGTTTACCCAGGCCACCCAGTTCGCCGAGAACATAGCCCTCAACGGGCTTGCCTGCGAGGGTTGATCCAGCCTGGTAGCCATCCTTTTGGCAGGTCACCTGAAGTGGACTGTCTGATTGCAGCACCTGAACTGAGCCAGGTGTCACGGTCGACCAGGCGCCTTTGTCATTCTTCACATCACAAAGCGCCCCGGTGACGGGGGTTCCATCGGGCAACGCCGTGACGACGCTCACCTGTTGACGTCCTTGAGGCGCTGGCAACGTGGCGCAACCAGCCAGTAAAAGCAACAGGAGCCCTTTCGGTGCCACGGCACGGATTTTCCAACCCAATGCATTCTTGATTGTTGTTGCCATGTGAAGTTTCTTTGGATGACTGGAAAGCGATCGGTTCGCAAGCTTAACAAATAGAGGCTATTGGCAAAATATTTAAAGCGCACGTTTCGCCGTCGATCACACCGACCCAATGAAAAGCCCATCACCAGGGAAGGTGATGGGCCTTCATAACTGAGCCAGTGAATGACGCGGGGA
>CANFMY010000131.1 GCA_947448375.1 Comamonadaceae bacterium
GGGGACACGCCAATGGATACAACGCGAAAGCCGTCAACCTGGTGGCCACGCCGCTGTAATCCAACACCACGCTGGTCTCGCTCATCCCCGCGCTGGGCCTGGGGGGCACCAGCGTGCTGATGCCCAAGTTTGACGTGCGCACCTACCTCGAACTGGCGCAAACCTACCGCGCCACCCACACCATGCTGGTGCCGGTGCAGTACCAGCGGTTGATGGATTTTGCGGAGTTCGATCGCTACGACCTGAGCAGCTTCCAGGCCAAATTTGTCACCAGCGCCCCCTTCCGCGCCGACTTGAAACGCCAGGTGCTGCAGCGCTGGCCGGGGCGTCTCACCGAGTACTACGGCATGACCGAAGGCGGCGGACGTACCGAGCTGTACGCCCATGCCCACCCCGACAAGCTGCACACCGTGGGGAGGCCTGCTGCAGGTCATGACATCCGCCTGATCAATGATCAGGGTGTGGAAGTGCCACCGGGTGACAGTGGCGAGGTGGTGGGCCATTCGGCCGCCATCATGAAGGGCTACCACCGCATGCCCGAAAAAACCCGCGAAGTGGAATGGTATGACCCGACGGGCAAGCGGTTCATCCGCACGGGCGATGTCGGCCGTTTTGACGCCGATGGTTTCTTGATTCTGGGCGATCGCAAAAAGGACATGATCATCACCGGGGGCTTCAATGTCTACCCCTCGGACATCGAAGCCGAATTGCGCCAACATCCCGAGGTGCAGGAATGTGCGGTGGTGGGCGTTCCCTCGCACCAATGGGGCGAAACCCCGGTGGCCTTTGTGGTGCGACAAGCCTCGAGTGACGCAACGGCCGAGGCACTGCGTGAATTTGTGAACCAGCGCGTGGGCAAGACGCAGCGCGTGGCGGTCGTGATCCTGACCCCCACGCTGCCGCGCGGCGAGATTGGCAAAATTCTCAAGCGCGAACTGCGCGAACAGTATCTGCAGGAGCACGACCAACCCCTGCCCTACATCGAGCGCACGCGCACCTGGTACGAAACGCTCGGGTATGGCAACCCCTATCGCTACGCGCATTTCGAGTCGGTGCCGTTCACGCCCTTGAAAAAACCGCTGAACGAATCTCGTGTGGCACTGCTGACCACCGCAGCGCCCTATCAGCCAGACAAGGGGCCGCAGAACGCCGGCGCGCCCTACAACGCCGCGGCCAAGTTTTACCAGGTGTACTCGGGCGACACCGCGCTGGATCATGACGTGCGCGTCTCGCATGTGATGGTGGACCGACGTCACCTGAGCGATGACACGAACACCTGGTTTCCGCTGCCCGCCTTGCGCCGCGCGGCGGCGCGCGGCGACATCGGTTCGCTCACCCCACGTTTTCATGGCGTGCCCACCAACCGCAGCCAGCGCCACACCCTCGAGGTGGATGCGCCCGAGGTGCTGCGCCGCTGCCAGGCCGATGGGGCCGACGTGGCGGTTCTGGTGCCCAACTGTCCGGTCTGTCACCAGACGCTCAGCCTGGTGGCGCGTCATCTGGAAGCCAACGGCATCGCCACGGTCATCCTGGGCGCGGCCCTGGACATCGTGGAACACTGTGGTGTGCCGCGCTTGCTCTTCAGCGATCTGCCCCTGGGGCACGCCGCTGGCCTGCCCTACGACGTGCCCTCGCAAGACGCAACGGTCAGTGCGGCACTGAAGCTGTTGCGCGAAGCCACGCAAGCGCGCACCACCGTGCGCAATGCCCTGCGCTGGCCTGGCGAGCCGGATTGGAAGCGCCACTACCTCAGCATCGAGGGCTTGAACGCGGACGACATCGCTCGACTCAGAGCCGACAACGATCAGATCAAGGCCACCGCGCAGCAGGTGCGGGATCAGTCCTTGTGACGCGCCAACCAGGCGGCCCCTCGAACCCCTGACGAGTCGCCGTGCATGGCCACGCGAACCGGGGTGTGAACGCCACGGTGAAACGTGTGACGGGGAATGGCCGCTTCCAGCCACTGCGGCACTGACGGGATCAGACTCAAACCACCTCCCAACACCACCACGTCCGGGTCCAGGAGGTTCACCACTTGCGCCAGTCCGCGGCCCAGTCGGTCGACCCAATCGTTCACGCTCTGGCGAGCCAGGGCATCGCCGTCCTGCATGGCTTGCACGATGTCGGGCGGTGTCAGCACCTGCCCGGTGCGACGTTGATGTTCTCGCGACCAGCCCGGCCCACTCACCCAGGTTTCCAGACAACCCTGCAAGCCGCACCAGCAAGCAGGCGTGTGCAATTCGTCCACGCGGGGCCACGGCAAGGGGTTGTGCCCCCACTCGCCGGCGAGCGCATGTCGGCCAGTCCGCACCTGAGTGTTGATCGCCAGACCACCGCCACAGCCCGTGCCGACAATCACGGCAAACACCAACGCCTCTCCAGCGCCAGCGCCATCCACCGACTCGCTCAGGGCCAGGCAGTTGGCGTCGTTTTCAATTCGTATCTGAACACCCAGCAAGGACGACAGGTCGTGGGCCAGGGGCTGGCCGTTGAGCACCTGCGTGTTGGCCCCTCGCACACGCTGCGTGTGAGGATCCAGACAACCCGGGATGGCGCAACCCACACGTTCGGGCCACGGCAGTTCACACTGCTCGCCCGCTTGACGCACCAATGCAGCCATGAGCGAGACAATGGCGGTGTAATCGTGAGCGGGGGTCGGTTCGCGGTGCCGCCAGCGAATCTGGCCCGCCTCATCCAGCACGGCCACCTCGGTCTTGGTGCCGCCCAGGTCGATGCCGATCCAACCGGTCATGGCGTGTCGATTCGCTGCCAGGTGTTCAAGCGTGTCGAAGGAAGCGGCAATGCGACAGGGTCAATCCGTGAAGGTCTTGAAGTCACCCGGCAGCACAATTTCGATCAGCTCCAGATCATCCGAATGGGCGATCTCGCGGTGTCGAATCCCGGGCGCCTGATGCACGCACGTGCCCGCCACCAGGGTGTGCTCGCCCTGTCCTTCGTATTCGAATGTCACCCACCCCTTGAGCACATACACGATCTGCAGTTGCACCTCATGACGGTGCCACTCCCCGGTGAGTTGATGACCGGCATGGGCGCGGATGACGTGCATCACAGCCTTGCCGGCGGTGGCATCCTTGATGCCCAGATCGCGATACTCGAAGTAAGGACGCAGGCCATCATGCACGAAGGTGCTGTCGTTGGCATGCTGCACACTGAAGCGCATGGCGGTGTCCGTGGCGGCTGCAGAGGATGTCGATGAGGTCATGAAAATCTCCGTGGAGGGTCGGCGGATGGATGCAATCTATCACCATTCGAGAGGGCTGGATGCAACGTGCGCGTCCTGATCAGGTTGACACGAATATTTTTATATTTCGGTCAACAACGCTGAAACAGGCCCCGTTGTAGGAGTACTCCCAACACCGGGAGTGACAACCCACCGAAAGGACTTCACATGAACAAGCTCATCACCTCTTTGATCGTCAGTGGTTTCTCCGTGGCAGCCTTTGCGGCCACCACCGTGTCAGCGCCTGCAACACCGACTCCGGCTGGCACGGCGGTCGCACCAGCAGCCGTCGCTGCATCGCCGACGGCTCCCAAGACAGAAGCCAAAGCCGAACACAAGGCCGACGTCAAGAAAGCGACCAAGGACAAGACCGCCCACAAGGACGACGTCAAGAAGTAACTCCTGCTGGGCAGGCGTGTGAGGATCGCTCAGGCGGTCATCACACGCTGCGCCAGCCGGACCAGCGACAGGTCGCTGCCGGGCGGGCCCATCAAGGACAGGCCCAAGGGTGCGCCCTCGCGACTGGCCAGCGGCA
The DNA here is from genome assembly GCA_947448375.1 of Comamonadaceae bacterium. GTDB lineage: Bacteria > Pseudomonadota > Gammaproteobacteria > Burkholderiales > Burkholderiaceae_C > Limnohabitans. The sequence continues at coordinate 3,777 of CANFMY010000131.1, forward strand.
AGCTGAGCTGGGGGCACCCGGTGAGACCGCCCAGGCACAGCAGGTGTATCGCACGGTTGCGGTAGTCATCCATCTCAGCACTAGCCGTTGAGCTCAGCGGCGCGATGTCAGGCATGGTGGGGAACACCAGCACACCGTCATGACCGATCACCTCGAACCACTTGGCTTTGAGTTGGGCACGCAGTACGCGTGCCTGCTCCACTTGCGCATCCGTGACTTGGCGACACCATTCAAATCGTTGTGCCACGTCCGGCCCCAGCGGCGGCGAAAAGCGCGTGATGAGGGCCCGGTTGATCCCCCAGGTTTCATGGCCCTGAATGTGCCGCACGCTCCAGAACATGGACTCGAGGTCGAACAGATCGGGGGCCAGCCGTGTGGCCGCTCCGGCCACCGCCTCCACCCGATGCACCGCACCCGACAAGGCCTGCAAGGCTGGTGGCATGGCCACCTCGTCGAGTTGGGATGAGCGCAGCAGGCGGACGCGCTCGGGCAAGGGATGCGGGTCGTCCCCGAGCAGTACCTCGGCCACGCGCAAGAACGTGTTGATGTCGCGCGTGAACCAGCCGCAGGTATCCAGACTGGGGGCCATGTCCAGAGCCCCCGTCAGGCTCACACGACCATGGGTGGGCCGCAAGCCGATCAGCCCGCAATGGTTGGCCGGTGCCCGCACCGAACCGCCCGTGTCCGTGCCCAGCGCAAAGTCGCACAAGCTGTTGGACACAGCCGCCGCCGATCCACTGGAGGACCCCCCCGAAATGCGGTCGGGTGCAGCGCCATTCACGGGTGAGCCGAAATGTGCGTTTTGCCCATTCATGGAAAAGGCCAGCTCATCGGTGATCGATTTGCCCACAAACGTGGCCCCGGCCTGCAGCAAGCGTTCCACCGTCGGGGCGTGCCGCGTCTTGATGCCCGACTGGGCCAGCACAAAGGGCTGTCCACCACTGGTGGGATAGCCCGCCACATCGAACAGATCCTTGACGGCGAAGGTCAGTCCACTGAGCGGGCCGGTACCGGCACGGGGCACCTCGACCCAGGGATAGGGCATGAAAGCACGGGCGGTGTCATGAACGAGAGACATCTGAAGACTCCTAACTGAGGAATTCGCATCCTAGCGTGCTCTCAACAGGTTGTCCCGCACCCACTGGACAATCCCCCGCCAGGCCAGGCATCGAAGCAAGACGGGGCACTGCGAGACCCCCTCGCAAGCCCTGATGAAGTCTGCCTGACTTCAGACTAGGATGATGCACTGGTCTACTCAGCCGTCAGGACTTCCACCATGTCGCCCCTTCGTTTCTCACGCCGCCTGTGTCTCACGATAGCTGCCACGGGTTTGTCCGCCCTGTGGTGCACCTTGCCGCAGGCCCAGACAGCCTGGCCCACCCGCACGGTCACCATCGTGGTGCCCTTTGCCCCGGGGGGTGGCACCGATATCGGCACCCGCATCGTGGCCCAACGCTTGTCGCAGCTGTGGGGGCAATCGGTGGTGGTGGACAACAAAGGGGGGGCTGGGGGTAACGTCGGACTGGAAGTGGTGGCGCGTGCCAAGCCGGATGGGTACACGCTGCTCACCGGTAACGTGGGCACCCAGTCGATCAACCCCACCTTGTACAAGAAGCTCAACTACAACCCCGACACGGCGTTCACCCCCATTGGCCTCTTTGCCGAGCTGCCCTTTGTGCTGGCCGTGACCAACAGCCTGCCCGCCAACAACGTGAAGGAACTCGTGGCGCTGGCCAAATCCAAGCCGAACCAGCTGACCTACGCCAGTTCGGGCAATGGCGGCTCGCCCCATCTGTCCGCCGAAACCTTCAAAATCGCGACCGACACGCAGATCCTGCACGTACCTTACAAAGGTGGCGGGGCTGCCATGACCGACCTGATCTCGGGCAATGTGCACATGCTGTTCGCGTCGGTGCTGGAAACCTCGGCCTACATCAAGTCAGGCAAGCTGAAAGGTCTGGCCATCACCAGCCAGCAGCGGGTATCCGCGCTGCCCGATACGCCCACCTTGCAGGAAGCCGGCGTAACGGGGGCCGAATCCGGGTCGTGGCTGGGTTTGCTGGCGCCTGCAGGCACGCCCAAAGAAATCGTCGACAAGGTTTCCAGCAGCCTGCAACAAGTCCTGGCCATGCCCGACGTGCAACAGCAGTTGCTGGCCCAAGGCGCGGTGGCCAAGGGCGGCACGATCGCCGACTTTGTGAAACTGATCGCCGATGACCGCAAGCGCTACGCGCGCATCATCCAGGACAACAAGCTCTCCATCGATTGAGCTTCGCCCCCTTGCGCTGGGTCTGTCGCTCCAGAGTTGTCGTTGTATCGCTATCGGGATCTCTTGGGTTCTCTAGGAATCACCACGGATCACCGCACCTCAATCGAACTTCATGCCTTGCGTGACGGTGGCCCACAGGGCGAGTTCGCGCGCGGCACGCTCGGCCAACAGGGCGGGCGCACCCACCCACAGTTCGTATCCTTGCTCCACGAGCTTGGATCTCAGCTCCTCCTGGGCCAGCGCACGTCGCGTGGCCTCGTTCAGCCGCTGCACCAGCTCGGCCGACATCTGCGGCGGGCCGTACAGGCCATACCAGCCGCCCACATCGAAATCCACGCCACTCTCGCGCATCGTGGGCACGTCCGGCAAGGACGGGTTGCGCTCCCGCGATGTCACTGCCAGCGCACGCACGCGTCCGGTGTTCACATAGTTGCGCCCGGTGCCAATGATGTCGAACATCATGGTGAGTTGCCCGCCAATCACATCGGTCATGGCAGGCGCGTTGCCCTTGTAGGGCACGTGGGTCATTTGCGCGCCCACCCGCTTGGCAAACAGCTCGCCACTCAGGTGGTTGGAGCCGCCCATGCCTGCCGACCCGTAGGACACCTTGCCTGGATTGGCGCGCGCGAACGCCTGCAACTCCGACACCGTGCGAAAGGGCTGCTCCTTGTTGATCACCAGCACGTTGGCATAACTCAGGATGGGGGCCAGCGCCTGCAGATCACGCAAGGGATCAAACGGCATGGACTTGAGCACATGCGGGCTGATGGTGATCGTGGGGCTGGCGCCAAAGAACAGCACCTGGCCATTGGGCGCTGCCTTGGCCACCAGGTCACCCGCCAGCACCCCGCCGGCACCGGGGCGGTTTTCCACCACCACGCTTTGCCCCAGTTCGCGCGAGAGTACTGGCGCAAAGAGTCGTGCCGCCGAATCGACCGGCCCGCCGGGCGCATAGCCCACCAGCAGCCGAATGGGCGCTGAAGACTGCGCCCAGCTGCTGCCCACCGAGATGAGCGCCCCCACGAGGGCCACAGCGGGTGCCCAGCGCAACAGACCGCGCCTGAGCCATTGGTTGGCAGCACCGAGGGTTGTCAAAAAATCAAGGCTCATCGGGAGTTCTCCTGTGATTGCAAACCACGCGTACGCTCCAACAGGCGGCGCGCATTGAGATAGGTGGGCACCTCGACCCACAGGCCGCGCACCAGGACACGATCTTCCCCACGGGTGCGAGCGGCCTCAAAGAGCTGAACGGTTTCTCGGGCCAAATCCACATCGGCTGTCGAGGGCGCCAGTGCAGCCTGCACCGCCTCCACCATGGCCGGGTTGACCAGGCTCTTGGTCTGGTAGCCCAGACGCCGCGAATACCGGGCCTCAGCCACCGCGCCCTCCACATCGGAGAAGGTGTAAGGCGCATCCACCGGCTCGATGCGCGCGGCACGACAATCCAGCAGGAATCGCCGTCGGGCGTGGTCGAGTTCGACCCCATCGGGGCCCCGCTCGGCTTGCAGATCCGTGGCCAGGTCCTCGGTGCCCAGCAAGGCGGCGCGAACGCGCGGGGTTGCGGCGGCCAGTGTCCGCACGTCCACCACGCCCAGCGCGGTTTCACAGACCGGCAGAATTTCGGTGCGTCCCAGGGCAATGCCGTGCTGCTGCTCCAGTCGGGTGATGTGTTCGGCAAGCGCCGCCATGTCGATCGCTCGCTCGGCCTTGGGATAGGCAATCACGTCAGGTCGGTGCGGCAGGACGGCTTGCAGATCGATCAGGCCCTCCTGGTCCAATGCATTGATGCGCACACACACCAGGGAACCGGCCGCCCGTGCCGCCCGGAACAAGGCCGGGGCCATGGCACGCGCCTGCGGCCGCAAGGCCGGTGGCGTGAAATCTTCCAGGTCCTGAATCAGCACCTGCGCGCCACTGGCCACCATGGCGTCGTGGGTCGCTTGCGAAGCGCCGGCACCAAAGAGCCAGACCAGACGGTGCGAAGGCGCCATCACGGGAGGGGCCTCCATGCTGGGCATGCTCAACGCTCACCGCCCGTGGCGGCGCGGGCCCGCAGGGATGAGCCTTCCAGGCCGGCCAGCACCGCTTCGTTGTTCCCGGGAATGACCATGCGGAACTGGTTGTCCACGTAGGTGTAGTCGTAATAGCCCATGCGCGCCAGGGGCTTGATGTTGAGCACATCCACCAGGCCTTCAGGGGTCAGGCAGGCGTCGTCAATGTGCACCGCCACCACGCGGCCAAACACCACGTCCACCGTGCCCATCAGCGAGGAACCAGGAAAGCGCACCGTGTTGAGATAGGTGCATTCAAAGTGAATGGGCGAACCTTGTACCCGCTTGGGTTTGACCAACCGGGAGGGCAATTTGGTCAAACCCGCCCGTTCGAACTCATCGACACCGTGCGGCAACTCCTCGGCCGAGATGTTGACGGCTTCGCGCAAGTCGTAGGTGGCCATGTTCCAGACAAACTGGCCGGTGCTCTCGGCATTACGCACCGAGTCCTTGCGCTCGCCGTGGCTGTTCTGGTTGGAGGCGA
>CANFMY010000132.1 GCA_947448375.1 Comamonadaceae bacterium
GTGTATCCGTTCTTTTGCATCCAGTCGCGCTGGGCAATGCTGGCCACATCGGGAAATATCACCGTCGAGGCCTTGAACACCCCGGGCTGAGGCGCCTCGAAGGCCGTCGGCGCCTGGTACGGGTGGTGGATGAGATCGGTTGGACGCTTCATGAGATGACGCGCACCCAGTCGATCAGACCTTCCACTTGTCGAGCAACTGGTTGGGGCGCAACGAGTCGTAGCCTTCGAACGGCTGGTGGATCCAGGGGTTGGTGGGCAGATAGTCGACCGAGTAGTCGGGCATGAAGGTCGACACGCCCTTGGTCCAGATCACCGCAGTGCGCAGCTCGGTGATGGGCGCGTAGTTGTTGCGCAGCATGTCCACCACGGCCTTGAGCGTGTGGCCCGAATCGGCCAGGTCGTCGACCAGCAAGACCTTGCCGGCGATCTCGCCTTTGGGCGTGGTGATGTAGCGGGCGATATCGAGGTGGCCTTGCACCGTGCCGGCTTCGGCGCGGTAAGAACTGGTGGACATGATGGCCAGGGGCTTGTCGAAGATGCGCGAGAGGATGTCGCCCGGCCGCATGCCGCCACGGGCCAGGCACAAGATGGTGTCAAACGACCAGCCTGACTGATAAACCTTGAGCGCGAGCTTTTCGATCAGGTTGTGGTACTCGTCGTAGGACACATACAGGTGCTTGCCGTCTTCAGTCAACATTGCGGATCTCCTGGTGAGGGGGGGGTAAGTAAAACTGGGAAGTGGTGTTGGTCCGTCACTTCAGGACGGATCAGGCAGCGAACGGGTTGCGCAACAGGATGGTATGGTCGCGGTCGGGGCTGGTGGACACCACATGAATGGGCACACCCGTCACCGCTTCGATGCGCTCCAGGTAACGCCGCGCCGCCGCCGGCAATTGCTCCAGACGCGTGGCCCCCACGGTGGTCTCGGACCAGCCCGGCAGGGTTTCGTAAATGGGCTCGCAACGTGCAATCTCGTCCGCACCCATGGGCAGGATATCGATCGCTTCGCCGTCCAGGTGGTAGCCCACGCACAGTTGCAACTCCGCGATGCCATCCAGCACATCCAGCTTGGTGATGCACAGACCCGTCAAGCCGTTGACCTGGGCACTGCGCTTCAGCAGCGCTGCATCGAACCAGCCGCAGCGGCGCGAACGCCCGGTGGTCACGCCCTTCTCGGCTCCCACCGTCGACAGGTGGTAGCCCACGGTGCCGGGAGTTTCCCAATCGAGCTCGGTGGGAAATGGACCGCCGCCCACACGCGTGCAGTACGCCTTGGTGATGCCCAGCACGTAGTGCAGCAGGCCGGGTCCGACACCGGCGCCGGCGGCCGCGTTGCCAGCCACGCAGTTGCTGGAAGTGACAAAGGGATAGGTGCCGTGGTCCACATCGAGCAGCGTGCCCTGAGCGCCCTCAAACAGGAGGTTGGCACCTTGCTGATGCGCCTCGTTGAGTTCGCGCGACACATCGGCCATCATGGGGCGGATGTGTTGGGCGTGCTCCATGGCTTCCTGGAACACCGTGTCGAAGTCGATCGGCGCGGCGTGCAGGATGTCGACCAGCACATGGTTGTGCAGCTCGAGGTTCTCGCGCAGACGCTGGGCAAACCGATCGGGGTGCTTGAGGTCTTGCACGCGCAGGGCGCGACGGGCAATCTTGTCCTCGTAGGCGGGGCCAATGCCGCGACCGGTGGTGCCAATCTTGGCCTGGCCGGCTTTTTCCTTGGCGGCCTCACGGGCGATGTCGAGGGCAGCGTGGTAGGGCAGGATCAGCGGGCAGGCCTCGCTGATGCGCAGACGCGATCGCACTTCCACCCCGGCCTTTTCCAGCCCGGCAATTTCTTCGAGCAACTTGGCCACCGACAGCACCACACCGTTGCCGATGTAGCACTTCACCCCGGGGCGCATGATGCCACTGGGAATGAGGTGCAACGCGGTTTTCACCCCGTTGATGACCAGCGTATGGCCTGCGTTGTGCCCCCCCTGGAATCGCACCACGCCGGTGGCGGTTTCGGTGAGCCAATCGACCAGCTTGCCTTTGCCTTCGTCACCCCACTGGGTGCCGACGACGACCACATTGCGACCACGGGTTGTATTCATGAATGTCTCGATCAGTTCTCTGGATCAGTTCGTGAGAGGTGTCAGGCGGAGGACGTCAGAGGGCCCGCACGACCCAGCGATCCGCCACAGAGGCCAGTTCGCGGTCGCAATCGAATTCATCGACATCGCTCTCGTGTCCGGGCAGCACGCACACCACGGTCTCGCCTTGCTCGCGCAAAGCCGCAATGGCCTGGCGCAACTCCGGTGCTTCACCCCAAGGAGCCCGGATGGCGGCACGCAAAGGACGACGGGGCACCACCGCCACGAGGGATTTCAAATCGAGGCTGAAGCCCACGGCAGGACGCTTGCGGCCAAACACCGCACCCACCTCGTCATAGCGGCCCCCGCGCACCAGCGCGTCGGACGCACCCGGCACGTAAATGGCAAAACGCGCACCGCTGTAGTAGGCGTAGCCACGCAAGTCAGCCAGGTCGACCGTCACGGGCACATCCAGGTGTGAAGCCAGCCATTGCAGTTGCTGCAGGGCCTGCACTGCCTGCGGCCACGCGGCCAGCAGGGTCTGGGCATGGGCCAGGACGGAAACATCGCCATACAAGGTGGGCAGTTGCAGCAGCGCCTGGCCCACGTGGGCAGGCAGGGTCTTGACCAGTGCCTGCAGGTGGGTGACGTCCTTGGTGGCCAGCGCCTGGTGAATGGACTGACGCAACGCTGCGTCGAGGTCCACGCCGGCCAGAACGGCCTTGACCAGACGGGCGTCGCCCAGATCGACACTCACCTGCCCGACGTCGGATTGCGCCAGCACGCTCAACGCGAGTTGCAGCACTTCCAGGTCGGCCTCGAGTCCATCGTGACCAAACAGCTCGGCGCCAAATTGCAAGGGCTCGCGGGTGGCGTAAGGGCCATCCGGACGGGTGTGCAGCACCGGGCCGCAGTAGCACAGGCGCGTGACGCCAGGGCGATTGAGTAAATGGGCGTCGATGCGGGCGGCCTGAGGCGTGGTGTCGGCTCGCAGGCCGAGCGACCGGCCCGAGAGCTGATCGACCAGTTTGAAGGTTTGGAGTTCGAGGCTGCTGCCGGTACCGGTCAGCAGGGATTCCAGGTGCTCGAGCAGGGGTGGCATGACCAGCTCGTAGCCAAACCGACGCGCCCCGTCCAGGGCCAGACGGCGAAGTTCCTCGATGTGCCGGGCTTCGGAAGGCAAAACATCGGCAAGATGATCCGGCAGGAGCCAGGCTGACATGTCAAAACGTTCGTGGCGGTTAAAACGGGCATTCTACCGAAGTGCACTCCCGGTGCCCGGGGCAGCCCGTCCCCCCACAAGAGGCCCTTGCGGCCCTCAGCCCAGCCAGAGCACCAGGCTGAAACCCGCCAGGAGGGCGCACAGGCCAAAGAAGCGGATTTGTCCGTCCTCCAGCTGCAGCACCTGCTGGAACATGCGGCGCCAGGCCGCCGGTGAGGCGAAGGGGATCAGGCCTTCAAAGACCAGCACCAGACCCAGCGCCAGCCACAGCGAGTCTGAGGACATGCAGGCTCACTCAGGGCTTGCGGGCGGGCGCGGCAGGTGCCGACGCGGACGCAGCAGGCATGGCGGGCGGTGCCACCCCGCTGCCGCGCATGGCCTTGAAGAAGTCGCTGGAAGGGTCCACCACCATCAGGTCGCTCTTCTTGCTGAAGGTGGTTTTGTAGGCTTCCAGGCTGCGGTAAAACTGGGCGAACTGCGCATCCCGACCAAAGGCATCGGCGTACAGGCGTGCGGCCTCGGCGTCCCCTTCGCCTTTGATCTTCTGGGCATCGCGGTAGGCGTTGGCCACGGTCACCTCGCGCTGACGGTCGGCATCGGCGCGGATCTTTTCACCCTCGGCGCCACCGGTCGAGCGCAGCTCGTTGGCCACGCGCTTGCGCTCGGCTTCCATGCGTCGATAGACGGATTCGGTGATGGCGTCAACATAGTCGGCACGGGTGATGCGCACATCCACCACATCGATGCCCCAGGGCTTGGCCCCCTTGACCTTCTCGAGCACCTCGGTCTTGACGTCGTTCATGATGGCTTCACGCTTCAAGGACAACAGTTCTTTCACCGTGCGCTTGTTGATCTCCTCTTGCAAGGCGTTGCGCACCACGCGGCTGAGCTGGATAGCCCCGGCACGCTCGTCCAGACCGACGTTGCGAATGTATTGGGACGGCTCGGTGATGCGCCAGCGCACGTACCAATCGATCACCATGCGCTGCTTCTCGGCGGTGAGCATGGGTTCGGTGTCGGCGTTGTCCAGCGTCAGCAGACGCTTGTCAATGTAGGTGACGTTCTGCAGCGGCGGGGGCAGCTTCATGTGCAAGCCCGGCTCGGTGACGACTTCCTTGATCTGCCCCAGGGCATAGACCACGCCAAACTGGCGCTGGTCCACCACGAAGAGGGTGGAACTGAGCAGGGCCAAAGCCACGAGGGCCGACGAAATGTAAAAACCGATTCTGTTCATGCTGGGCTCCCGATTCAACGACCGTCACGATCACGCTGACGCCCGTCACGGGCTCGCGGGTCGGCGTTGGGGGACGACAGCGGCGAGCCGCTGCCTGACTCCGGGGTGGCGGCGCCGGCAGGCGCTGCCGATGAGGCGGGTGCAGTCTGACTCACCTGCTGCATGATCTTGTCCAGCGGCAGGTACAGCAGATTGGAGCCTTGCTTGGACTCCACCAGCACCTTGGTCACGTTGCTGTAAATTTGCTGCATGGTGTCGATGTAGAGGCGATCGCGCATGACTTGCGGCGCCTTTTGGTATTCGGTCAGCACCGACTTGAAGCGCTGGGCATCACCCTGCGCCTGTGCCACGATGCGTGACTTGTAGCCTTCGGCCTCTTCTTTCAGTCGCGAAGCGGTACCCACCGCACGCGGCACCACATCGTTGGCATAGGCCTGTGCTTCGTTCTTGGCTCGCTCGCGTTCCTGGCCAGCCTTGAGCACGTCGTCAAAAGCCGACTGCACCTGCTCGGGAGGACGGACACCGCCTTGTTGCAGGTTGATGGCCACCACCTCGATACCCACCTTGTAGTGGTCCAGGATGGTTTGCATGATGCTGCGCACCCGCGGACCGATCTGGTCACGGTCTTCGGACAAGGCCGCGTCCATGCGCATCTTGCCCACCACCTCGCGCACCGCCGTTTCCGCCGCTTGCATCACGGCGTCTGTGGGGTTCTTGCTTTCAAACAGGTAGGCTCGAGCATCCGTGAGACGGTATTGCACCGCAAACTTGATTTCAAGGATGTTCTCGTCTTCGGTCAACATGGCCGACTCGCGCAGGCCGGTGGACTTGATGACGTTGTCGCGTCCAATGTCCAATGAGCGGATCTGTGTGACAAATACCAGCTCGTGGCGCTGGAAGGGATAAGGCAAACGCCAGTTGAAGCCCGCACCCACCGTGCTGTGGTAGCGGCCAAACTGCGTGATCACGGCCTGCTGGCCTTCCTGAACAATGAAAAAGCCGGTGCCCAGCCAGATCAGAAGGGCAATGGTGCCCACCAGGCCGATGCCCAGTTTGGCATTGCGCAGGTTGGGCGGCAGGCCACCGCCCATGCCGCCCGAGGGACCGCGTCCCTTGCCGCCGCCATTGCCGCGTTGACCGAAGATGGAACCAATTTTCTGGTTGAAATCACGCCACAGTTCATCCAGGTCCGGCGGCCCCCCCTGGGGTGAACGGTTGGGTTTGTTGGGCTCACGCGGGGGCTCGGGTGGCGTGGAACCTGGCCCCTGGTTGTAAGACCCCTGATGGGATGATCCCGGGTGGGAGCCCCCGGTGGGCGAGGACCCCGAGCCCGGCTGGGAGGCCCCCGAGGGCGCCCCCCCGGTTGGGCTCGCGCCTGAGGGGCTGCCCGCGGAGTTGCCACCCCCCGTGGCATCGTCCCCACGACCCCAACGGCCATCGTTGAGGTTAAACATGCCTCGCAACCGTCCTGGCAAGCCAGTGATCGAGGTCAGGGAGAAAGCTTTCATGTCAGTGACTCGAGAAAGAGTAAACAAGCGCATTGTGCCCAATCGGTTCAGCCCGCCGGGTCATGGGGTAATACCGAGTGATCAGGGTCGAGGTCCGTGTCAGCCACCGGCTGACGCGACAACGCAAATTCTGCCAGACGCTGGCGCAGTCCGGCCATGCCTTCGCCGGACACCGCACTGAGGAACACACGGGGCAACATCCGCCCCTCCCACTCGTACACATCTTCTGCATGCAAAGGTCGTCGATCCGGGGAGAGTTGGTCCACCTTGTTGAAGATCAACCATTGGGGAATATCGGCAGCGCCGATGTCCGCCAGCACGGACTGCACCTGTGCGAGTTGCTCGACCCAGTCCGGGTGCGAGGCGTCCACCACATGCAACAACAAATCGGCTTGTGCGGCTTCCTGCAGGGTAGCTTCGAAGGCATCGACCAGGGTGTGCGGCAGGTCACGGATGAAGCCCACCGTGTCGGACAAGGACACGGTTTGCCCGCGCCCCTGCCCGTCACCCAGGTAGAGCTGACGCGTGGTGGTGTCGAGCGTGGCAAAGAGCTGGTCCGCCGCGTAGGTGCGTGCCTTGACCATGGCGTTAAACAACGTGGACTTGCCCGCGTTGGTGTAGCCCACCAGCGAGATGCCCACGTGTTGGTGCCGCTGGCGCTGGCGGCGCTGGGTGGAGCGTTGACGCTTGACCTTGACCAACCGCTCGCGGATGCGCTTGATGGACTCGCCAATCATGCGGCGATCGAGCTCGATCTGGGTTTCACCGGGACCACCGCGCCCGCCAATGCCCCCGCGCTGACGCTCCAGGTGGGTCCAGCGTCGAACCAGCCGCGTGCTGAGGTATTGCAACCGCGCCAGCTCCACTTGCAGCTTGCCTTCGTGGCTGCGCGCGCGCTGGGCAAAGATTTCCAGGATCAGCAAGGTGCGGTCGTTGACCGGCAAGCCCAGGTGACGCTCCAGGTTGCGTTGCTGGGCCGGGCTGAGGGACTGGTCAAAGAGGACCTCGCTCGCCCCGTGCACCTGGGCCAGCATCTTGATTTCGTCAGCCTTGCCAGAGCCGACAAACAGCGCCGGGTCGGGAGCCTGGCGTTTGCAGGTCAGACGGGCCACCGGCTGCAGACCGGCCGTGCTGGCGAGCTGGGCCAGTTCGTCGAGTTCGCGGTCGAAATGAGGCAGACCAAGATCGACCCCCACCAGCACCACGGCCCCGGGTTGGGCCATGGGCGTGTCGTCGGACTCCGCCGAGGTGGAATCAAGCACTCGGGGCAGGATCGGCGGCAGGATCAGCGGAAGTGTCGTTGGCGCTGAAGTTCACCGCACGACCGGGCACGATGGTGGAGATGGCGTGCTTGTAGACCATTTGCGTCACGGTGTTGCGCAGCAACACCACGTACTGGTCGAAGGATTCGATTTGACCCTGCAGCTTGATGCCGTTGACCAGATAAATGGACACCGGGACATGCTCGCGACGCAGCAGGTTGAGGAACGGGTCCTGAAGAAGTTGGCCTTTGTTGTTCACGATATGCTCCGTGTTCGAAAGAAAGTTAACAGACCTCGACCTTACCACAGGTCTACGACGCCACTGACCTGCGAATCAGTCGTCCTTGTCCTGGTAGGGGTTGTGGGAGGTCTTCATTTCGATGCGCAAGGGCGTACCCTGGAGCTTGAATTCCTTGCGAAACCGCCCTTCCAGAAAACGCTTGTAGGCATCGGTGACGTGCTCGAGCGAGTTGCCGTGCACGACGATGACGGGCGGGTTCATGCCGCCCTGGTGGGCGTAGCGCAGTTTGGGACGGAACATGCCGGCGCGCTTGGGCGCTTGAAACTGCACGGCCTCGAGCAGCAAGCGGGTCAGCAAGGGCGTGGGCATCTTGCAATTGGCCGCTGCATGGGCCTCGCGAATCGAACCCCACAGGGGTCCCAGGCCCTGACGCTTCTTGGCCGAAATGAGATGCAGGTTGGCAAATTTGAGGAAGGCCAGACGCGTTTCGATGGAGCGCTGCAACAGTTCGCGCTGGTAGCTGTCCACCGCGTCCCACTTGTTGACCGCGAGCACCACGGCGCGTCCACTCTCCAGGATATAGCCGGCAATGTGCGCGTCCTGGTCGGTCACGCCTTGCGTGGCATCGATCAGCAACAGCACCACATGGGCGGTGTCGATGGCTTGCAGGGTTTTGACGACCGAGAATTTTTCAATCGCCTCGAACACCTTGCCCTTGCGACGCAGCCCCGCGGTATCGATCAGGTCGTAGCGTTGCCCCTGGTGCTCGAGCGGTACATGAATGGCGTCGCGGGTGGTGCCCGGCAGGTCGAAAGCCACCAGGCGCTCTTCACCCAGCCAGGTGTTGATCAGGGTGGACTTGCCCACATTGGGGCGCCCGGCCACAGCGAGTCGGATCACGCCCTCTTCCTGGGTGCTCTCCTCGTCATCATCAGGCGCAGGACCGAGCTGGTCCAGCGCCGATTCAGCCATGCTGCGAACGCCTTGTCCGTGGGAGGCCGATACGGGCAA
>CANFMY010000133.1 GCA_947448375.1 Comamonadaceae bacterium
CAGTGCACAGGAGTGAGCCTGCCGTTCGTGCAGGACAACCACAGTCGCTCGGCTCGCGGGGTGTTGCGGGGCTTGCATTACCAGGTGGACCACGCGCAGGGCAAACTGGTGCGGGTAACGCAGGGCGAGGTGTTTGATGTGGCCGTGGACATTCGGCCGGGTTCGCCGACCTTCGGGCGCTGGGCAGGGGTGCGGCTTTCGGGTGAGAACCAGCGTCAGTTGTGGATCCCCCCCGGCTTGGCGCACGGTTTTCTGGTGCTGAGCGAAAGTGCCGAGTTCTTGTACAAAACCACCGATTACTGGTACCCCGCCCATGAGCGCAGCCTGCGCTGGGACGACCCGCAACTCGCCATTGCCTGGCCGCTGGCCGAGACCGGCCTGACCGCCCCGCTGCTGGCCGCCAAGGATGCGGCAGCCCCGGGATGGGAGGCCTACGTGAAGCAGGCCTGAAGTTGGGGCACAATCTGGCATAAGTGAACCCTCGCTCCTCTCGAACATGACCGATATCCTCTCCATTGCCCCGCGCGACAAGGCCGAGATCCTGGCGCAGGCACTGCCCTACATCCGCAAGTTCCACGGCAAGACCCTGGTCATCAAATACGGCGGCAACGCCATGACCGACCCGGCCCTGCAAGCAGATTTTGCCGAGGACGTGGTGTTGCTCAAACTGGTGGGCATGAACCCGGTGGTGGTGCACGGCGGTGGCCCGCAAATCGAGACGGCGCTCAACCGCTTGGGCAAAAAAGGCGAGTTCATTCAAGGCATGCGCGTGACCGATGCCGAAACCATGGAAGTGGTGGAGTGGGTGTTGGGTGGCGAAGTGCAACAAGACATCGTGGGCCTGATCAACCAGGCCGGCGGCAAGGCTGTCGGCCTGACCGGACGCGATGGCGGCATGATTCGCGCGCGCAAGCTCAAGATGGTCGACAACAAGGACCCCAACAAGGAATACGACGTCGGCCAGGTGGGAGACATCGTGAGCATCGACCCCAGCGTGGTCAAGGCCTTGCAGGACGACGCCTTCATCCCTGTCATCAGCCCGATCGGATTTGGCGAAGACAACGAAAGCTACAACATCAACGCCGATGTGGTGGCCGCCAAGCTCGCCACCGTGCTCAAGGCCGAGAAGCTCGTGCTCTTGACCAACACCCCCGGCGTGCTCGACAAGGCCGGCAAGCTGCTGACCGATCTGAGCGCACGCCAGATTGACGCCCTGTTTGACGATGGCACCATCAGCGGCGGCATGCTGCCCAAGATCAGCGGCGCGCTGGATGCCGCCAAGAGCGGCGTCAATTCGGTGCACATCATTGACGGGCGCGTACCTCACGCCATGTTGCTGGAGATCCTGACCGATCAGGCCTTCGGCACCATGATCCGTTCCCACTGAGCCGACCACCCGACGAGGCAGCCATGGCAGAACACGACAACCCCTCAGCCCCCGAGGCAAACGCCCAAGCCCCCACCACACGCAAGCGCCCCAAGCCGGGTGAGCGTCGGGTGCAGATTCTGCAGACCCTGGCCGTCATGCTCGAGCAACCTGGGGCCGAGCGCATCACCACGGCGGCGCTCGCCGCCAAGCTGCAGGTGAGCGAGGCCGCGCTGTACCGTCACTTCGCCAGCAAGGCGCAGATGTTCGAGGGTCTGATCGACTTCATCGAGCACAGCGTGTTCACCCTGGTCAACCAGATCGCCGAGCGCGAGGAACCCGGCGAGCAAAAAGCGGCCCGGATGGTGTCGATGCTCCTGCAATTTGCTGACAAGAACCCGGGCATGACCCGCGTGATGGTGGGCGACGCGCTGGTGTTCGAGAACGAACGTCTGCACCAGCGCATGAACCAGTTCTTCGATCGCATCGAACTGAGCCTGCGTCAGGTGCTGCGCGAGTCGGAGGCCGTCAAGCTGTCGTCCACACCGACGGTGGAAGCGCAGGTCCGTGCCTCGGCCCTGGTGAGCTTCACGCAAGGGCGACTGCACCGCTTTGCTCGCTCGGGCTTCAAGAAGTCTCCGATGGAATACCTGGACGCGAGCCTGCCCTTGTTTTTCTGAATGTTTCAGTCACAGCGCACGCCTCGCCATCTCGCTTGAGCACGTGGCCTCAGGGGTTGTCGTTCACCAGTCCCACATCGCCCCATCGCGCTGCAACCGGTTGACCGGCAGGTACGCGCGTTGGTAAGGAAACTTCGCGGCCAGTTGCTCGTCGATCTCGACACCGTGCCCCGGCTTTTCGCCACAGTGCAAAAACCCGTCGCGGTAGTGGTAGTCGTGCGGAAACACCTCGAGCGTCGCGGCGCTGTGATGCATGTATTCCTGAATGCCAAAGTTGGGCACCCAGGTGTCAAAGTGCAGCGCCGCCCCCATGCTGACGGGCGATAAATCGGTGGCACCGTGACAACCCGTGCGCACCTGATAAAGCGATGCCAGGTCGGCAATGCGCCGCAGGTGCGTGATGCCGCCCGCATGCAGCACCGTGGTACGGATGTAGTCGATCAACTGCTCTTCGATCAACTGCTTGCAATCCCAAATCGAATTGAACACCTCTCCCACAGCGATGGGCGTGGTGGTTTTCTCGCGAATCAGGCGAAATGCCGCCTGGTTTTCAGCCGGGGTGGGGTCCTCCATCCAGAACAACTGGCAGGGCTCGAGTGAGCGGCCGAGCTGAGCGGCTTCGTTGGGCGTGAGGCGGTGGTGCACATCGTGCAACAAGTGGATGTCCGGCCCCAGGGCTTGGCGAAACGCCTCAAAGGCCTGGGGCGTGTGGCGCAGGTATTTGGCGGTGTCCCAATCATGCTCGCTGGGCAGGCTGGCATCGGCCGGCTCGTAGTGCCCCCCCTGCCCCACGCCATAGACCTTGTCCAGACCCGGCACCCCGCACTGCGCGCGAATGGCCCGATAGCCCGCGTCCTTGGCCTTGAGCACTTCATCCACCGTGTGCGCGATATCACTGCCATTGGCATGGGTGTAGACCAGTACGCCCTCGCGGCTGCGACCGCCCAGCAGTTGATACAAAGGTAGGCCAGCGGCCTTGGCCTTGAGATCCCACAGGGCCATGTCCACCGCCGCAATGGCCGTCATGGTCACGGGGCCACGCCGCCAATAAGCCCCTCGGTACAGGTATTGCCAGATGTCCTCGATGCGATGGGCGTCACGTCCGATCAGGCAGGGAATGACATGGTCCTGCAGATAACTCGCCACCGCCAACTCGCGCCCGTTGAGCGTGGCGTCGCCCAGGCCCGTCAGGCCTTCATCGGTCTCGATCTTGAGCGTGACAAAGTTGCGCCCCGGTGAGCAGACGATGAGGCGCGCCTGCGTGATCTTCATGCCGACAGCCCGGACACCGCCGCTTCAATGCCTTGTGACTGGATCGTGGCGAAGTCTCGCTGAACCGCAGCCAGCCAACCCGGGGTGCGGGGCAACTCGACACCCCAGATGGGTTCGAAGTGCAACAGTCGATCCAGCAGATCGTCGTCATCACGCGCTGCCGCCACCAGGGCCCGCAAGGGCTCGGTGTAGGGATCGTTGAAATCGTAGGCCTGCCCCTGCTCGTCCTGGGCCAACCAGTAACGCAACCAGCAGGCGGTCGCCATGATGAGATACGGCGTGGGTTTGCCCAGGGCTTGCAACGCCAGCGTGGCGGGCACCCAGCGCTGGGTGATCTTGACCGACCCATCCTGGGCAATCTGATGACAGCGGTGATGCAAGGCCGGATTGACAAAGCGTGTCAGCAAGGCATCGCGGTAGGCGTCGGTGTTGGGGCGGCGAACCACGGGAGCCACCTCATCCAGGAAGCCACGCACAAATTCACGCACCCAGGGCAGGCTGACGGTTTCCCGCACCGTGTTTTGCGGCACCACGGCACCGATACACGCAATCGCTGAATGCACCCCATTGAGCATGCGCAGTTTGGCTTCTTCAAAGGCCTTGACATCGTCGACCACCATCACGCCCACACTGGCCAGCGCTTGGGCATCGGCCGGCTCCAGTTGACTGCGCTCGATGGCCCACTCCCAGAATCCTTCCGTGCTGAGGGGCGCTTGATCCTCGACCCCCAAGGCTTGCAATGCCGCCTCCCGCACGCGCGCATCACTTTGCGGCACGATGCGGTCCACCATGCTGTTGGGGAAGCGGCACTGCTGCTCCACCCAGGTCGCGAGCGCAGGGTCGATCAAGCGCGCGGCCTCCACACACAAGGCCCGCAGCTGATCGCCATTGGACGACAGGTTGTCACACGACGCCACCGTCACGCCCGGCAGCCCGCGCGCCTGTCGCGCCTGCAAGCCCTGCACGATCAACTGCGCCAACGCAAGGTTGTAGGCTTTCTCCGTCACCGTGAGCGTGATCCAGCGCGTGGCGGGTGCTGCCATGGCCTCCACCACCCGCTGGGTTTCCGTGGCGGCCACCGCCGTGTCACGCAAGGCGCCAATCACCTGCCACCAGGACTCGGCACGGCTGGCAATTTCAACCGCATAGTAATGATCCTGTGCGCGCAAGGCGGCCACCAGATCGGGGGAGCGCATGGCCACCCCGAAGACACCCCAGCGCTCATCCCCCTGCGCTGCCAGCGCGTCATACACCACGGCCTGATGGGCCCGGTGAAACGCACCCAGTCCCAGGTGCACGACCCCTGGCGCCACCGCCAAACGGGCAGGCGGACGTCTTACCGACGTGGGCAAGCTCGCGAGTGCACCCGCATTCAACCCACGGCTCATAGGCTCACCCCGACCTTGCCGCCGGCCGTCACCATTTCTTGCCACGTGGCATCGTCGACTCGAACGCCGTCGCGACGACGCTGTGCCCGGGCGGCTCGCTCGGGTTCACCGGCCAGCAACACACCCTCGGTGCCGGGGGCCGCAGGGCTCTTGCGCAACCAGTCAATGAAGGCCAGCGTTTCGTCGGCAAAAGAAGCCTGGGTGCCCAGTGCCTTGGGGTCGATCACGATGGTGAGCATGCCATTGAGCACCGCACGACGGTTGTCGGCTTCTCGATGCCAGGTACCGCCACCACTCAGGGCGCCGCCCAGCAGTTCACAGGCCACGGCCATGCCAAAGCCCTTGTGCTCGCCAAAGGTCATCAAGGCACCGTAGCCCCCATTGCTTTGTGGCACCACCACCACGCCGGGGTTGGTCGTGGGCTGCCCTGTTTCGTCAATGAGGGTGCCCGGCGGCACTTGCTTGCCTTCGTTATGCGCCACCCGCATCTTGCCTTGCGCCACACGGCTGGTGGCAAAGTCCAAAATGATGGGCTCGCGCTGCGCATCGCCCACTCCCACCGGTATGCCGATGCAGCAGGGGTTGGTGCCAAAGCGTCCATCCCCGCCGTGCCACGGCGCCACCACCGGACGCGACAGCACGTTGACAAAATGCAGCGACACCCAGCCCCTGGCCACTGCCATCTCGGCAAAGTGGCCAATGCGTCCCAGGTGGTGGGCACGCGCCAGCGAGAAGATGCACGCGCCGTGCTGCTCGACTTTGGCAAACGCCGCCTCCATGGCTTGCACGCCCACGATCTGGCCATAGCCCCGCTGACCATCCAGCCCCAGCAGCATGCCCGCATCCACTTTGGTGGCGATCTTCGTGTTGGGAATGAGACCCCCTTCGAGAATGGCGTCCACATAACGCGGGGCCATGCCGATACCGTGCGAATCGTGCCCGCTCAGATTGGCCAACACCAGGTTGGCCGCCACTTGCTGGGCTTCGGCGGGCAAGCTGCCGGCTGCCACAAAAAGACTCGCCACCTTGTGCTCAAGGTCGTCGGCTTGAAAAACATGTGCCATGAGAATTCCAGATCAAAAAAAGATAAAAAGCGGGCAGCAACATACCGCCCACCCGGGTTACATCACCGCACCCACTTGCCAGGGCACAAACTCTTGCTGCCCATAGCCGTGCTGTTCGGACTTGCTGGGCGTGCCCGACGCACAATCCAAAATCGCCTGGAAGATTTCACGGCCTTTGGCCTCGATGGACACGCCTTCGTCCACCACGTCACCGCAGTTGATGTCGATGTCCTCCGACTGCCGCTTCCACAGGGTGTTGTTGGTGGCGAGCTTGAGTGACGGTGACGGGGCGCAGCCATAAGCCGAGCCACGACCCGTGGTGAAGCAGATGAGATTGGCGCCCCCCGCCACTTGTCCCGTGGCGCTCACCGGGTCGTAGCCGGGGGTATCCATGTAGACAAAGCCGTGGGCATTGACCCGTTCGGCGTATTCGTACACGGCTTGCAAATTGGTGGTGCCCCCCTTGGCCACCGCGCCCAGGGATTTTTCCAGGATGGTGGTGAGGCCACCCGCCTTGTTGCCGGGCGACGGATTGTTGTTCATTTCGCCTTGGTTGATCTCGGTGTAGTGCTCCCACCACTTGATGCGCTCGACCAGCTTTTCGCCCACGGCCTTCGTCACCGCGCGGCGAGTCAACAAATGCTCGGCCCCGTAGATTTCTGGCGTCTCGCTGAGTATCGCGGTGCCCCCGTGTGCCACCAGCAGATCGACTGCAGCACCCAAGGCCGGGTTGGCACTGATGCCCGAATACCCATCCGATCCGCCGCACTGTAAGCCCACCACGATATGCGAGGCGCTACAGGGCACACGTTGCACGGCGTTGGCGTGCGGCAGCATCTGCTCGACCAGCGCGATGCCCTTGGCCACGGTTTTGGCGGTGCCGCCCATGTCTTGAATGTTGAAGGTGTGCAGGGTCTTGCCTTCTTGCAAACCACTGCGCGTGAGCCAGGTGTTGATTTGGTTGGCCTCACAACCCAGACCCACCATGATCACGCCAGCGAAGTTGGCGTGGGTGGCATAACCGGCCAGCGTGCGCTCCAGCAGGGTGATGCCCAGGCCTTCCGAGCCCATGCCACAACCCGTGCCATGCGTGAGCGCCACCACGCCATCGACGTTGGGGAAGGCCGCCAGGGCCGACGGATGGGTCTGCTTGGAAAAGTGGTCCGCCATGGCACGCACCACGGTGGCCGAGCAGTTCACACTGGACAAAATGCCGATGTAGTTGCGCGTGGCCACACGGCCGTCGGGACGCACAATGCCCATGAACGTCGCTTCCTGACGCGGGGGCTCGGGCTTGACGTCGCTGCAAAACGCATAGTCACGCGCGAAGCTGCCCTTCTCGGGCCCCATGTTCAGGTTGTGCACATGCACATGCTCACCCGCCGCAATGGCTTGCGAGGCAAAGCCGATGATCTGGTTGTAGCGGCGCACCGGCTCACCGGCTGCGATGTCTCGCGCGGCCACCTTGTGCCCCGGGGGCACCAGGCCCTTGACCTTGAAGCTTTCAATGGCAGCGCCACTCATGAGCTGGCTGCGCGCAATCACCACATCATCGGCAGCATGCAAACGGATATAGGGGGTCATGTCATCTCTTCCTTTGAATCAATACACCATCTTGGGCAACCACAGCACCAGGCTGGGCACATACGTGATCAAGATCAGGCTGCCCAGCAAGGGCACCAGCCAGGGCAGGATGGCCATGGTGGTGCGCTCAACACTGAGTTTGGCCACACGCGCCAGCACAAAGAGCACCATGCCCATGGGCGGATGCAGCAAGCCGATCATGAGGTTGAGCACCATCACCAACCCGAAATGCACGAGGTCGATGCCCAGCTGCTGACAAATGGGAATGAGGATCGGGACCAGGATGGTGATGGCCGCCGTGGGCTCCAGGAAACATCCCACGAACAACATCAACAGGTTGGCCAGCAACAGGAACACCCAGGGTTCACGCGTGAACTCCAGCACCCAGGCGCTGATGGCCGTGGTGACGCCTGTGGCGGTCAGCATCCAGCCAAAGATACTGGCAGCGGCGACGATGAAGAGCACGGTGGCGGTGGTTTCCACCGTATCCAGACACACTTTGACAAACATCTTGACCGAGAGGGTGCGGTACCACAGGAAGCCCAGCACCAGCGCCCACACGCACGCCGCGATAGCCCCTTCGGTCGGGGTAAACACACCGGTGGTCATGCCCCCAATCAGCAGCACCGGCGTCATGATGGGCAGCACGGCCTGAAACTGAAACACCTTGTCAGCGACGAACAGCACCACCAGTGCGCCAAACACCGTGATTTGCGGCGGCAAGCCCATCTTCTCCACCAGCCACCACACGGCCAGCGGCCAGCCGATCACCATGGCGGTTTCGCCCAGGGACTTGATGATGAGGGGCCAGGAAAATGTGTAGTCGGCACCCCAGTTGTTCTTGTGCGCAAAGTAGGCCACCGTGACCATCATCAAGAGCGCCATCAAGACCCCGGGCAGGATACCCGCCAGGAACAGGGCGCCGACCGACACGTTGGCCATCATGCCGTAGATCACAAAAGGCAAGCTGGGCGGGATGATGGGGCCCAAGGTGGCCGATGCGGCGGTCACTCCCACCGCGAACTCCGTGTCGTAACCATGGTCTTTCATGGCCTTGATTTCAATGGTGCCCAGACCCGCTGCATCGGCAATGGCCGTTCCGCTCATGCCGGCAAACACCACCGAGCCCACCACGTTCACATGGCCCAAGCCGCCTTTGAGCCAGCCCACCAACGACAGCGCGTAGTTGTAA
>CANFMY010000134.1 GCA_947448375.1 Comamonadaceae bacterium
AGGTGTTCATGAACCAGATGACCACCGGTGCCAGCAACGACTTCGAGCGCGCCACGCACATCGCCCGCGACATGGTGATGCGCTACGGCATGACCGAAGCCCTGGGCCCGATGGTGTATGCCGAGAACGAGGGCGAGGTATTCCTGGGTCGCTCGGTCACCAAGACCACCAACATGAGCGAAGCCACCATGCAGAAAGTGGACGACGAGGTGCGCAAGATCATCGACGCCCAGTATTCGCTGGCCCGTCGCCTGATCGAGGAGCACTCGGACAAAATGCACGCCATGGCCAAGGCCTTGCTCGAGTGGGAAACCATCGACACCGAGCAGCTCGACGACATCATGGCCGGCCGCCCGCCTCGTCCTCCCAAGGATTGGACGCCTCGCACCCCTTCATCCGGCGATGGCGGTGGCGGCAACGCTGCCGTGGGCTCCAGCTCGGCACCCACCGCACCCACCGCTGCCTGACGAATGCAGTGACATCATTGCCTGACTCTCGACACATGGGGCTTCGGCCCCATGTGCCTTTCTGGGAGACCACCCGGTTTCGCATCGAGCTGGATCGCCCGCGCGTGATGGGCATTGTCAACCTCACACCCGATTCGTTTTCGGATGGTGGTCGGTTGACGACGGTCGAAGCTGCGTTGGCCCACGCCCGGCAGCTGGTGGACGAAGGCGCCGATATCCTGGACATTGGTGCCGAATCGTCCAGGCCGGGGGCGCAGCCTCTGAGCGACGAGGAGGAATGGCAACGACTCGAGCCCGTTTTGCACGAGTTGATCCGCTGGCAGGTGCCGGTCTCGGTGGACACGTATCGGTCTGTCACCATGCGGCGCGCCCTGGACCTGGGAGTCGACATCATCAACGACATCTGGGCCCTGCGGCAGCCGGGGGCCCTGGCGAGCGTGCAGGCTTCCCCCTGCGGCGTGTGCGTGATGCACATGCACGGCGAGCCTCAAACCATGCAGCGAGACCCCATGTCGGGCGATGCGGTCACGCCCGTGCTGGATTTCCTGCGTGAACGGCTGGGTGTGATGCAGGCTGCGGGCATTGCCGACACGAGGATCTGCCTCGACCCCGGCATCGGATTTGGCAAAACCGTGGAACAGAACTTTGCCTTGTTGCGTGAGCAACGCCAGTTGCTGGCCCTGGGCTATCCGCTGCTGGCCGCGTGGTCGCGCAAGTCTTCGCTGGGTGCCGTGACGGGACTGGATGTGCAGGACCGGCTGGTGCCCTCGGTGGCCGCGGCCGTGCTGGCCGTGGAACGCGGCGCCCGGGTGGTGCGAGTGCACGACGTGGCTGCCACGGTCGCCGCTTTGGCCGTGTGGCGATCCAGCGCGCCGGTCTGAGACAATCAGTCCTCAAACGAAGATCAATTCAACCCTATTCTTCATGACACGTCGATACTTTGGCACTGACGGCATTCGCGGAACGGTGGGCGCCCCACCCATCACCCCCGATTTTGTCTTGCGCCTCGGACACGCCGTGGGGCGTGTGCTGCGCCGCACCGAGCTTCGGCCCACCGTGCTCATCGGCAAGGACACGCGCATTTCGGGCTACATGCTCGAATCCGCCCTGGAGTCCGGGCTCAACTCGGCCGGTGTGGACGTGGTGTTGCTCGGGCCGTTGCCCACGCCTGGCGTGGCTTACCTCACCCGTGCCCAGCGCGCGAGCTTGGGCGTGGTGATCAGCGCCAGCCACAACCCGTTTCAGGACAACGGCATCAAGTTTTTCAGTGCACACGGCAGCAAGCTCGACGATGCATGGGAACTGGCGGTGGAAGCTGTGCTGGACGAGGCCCCCCAGTGGGTGGATTCGGCCTCCCTGGGCAAGTCGCGCCGATTGGACGATGCGGCGGGCCGCTACATCGAGTTTTGCAAAAGCACCTTCCCCTCCGACCTCACCCTCAAGGGCATGCGGCTGGTGGTGGACGCGGCCCATGGGGCGGCTTATCACATTGCGCCGAAGGTGTTCCATGAGCTCGGTGCCGAGGTGATCACGGTGGGCTGTGCGCCCGATGGCTTGAACATCAACCAGGGCGTGGGGGCCACGCATCCCGAGTTGCTGCGGCAGACCGTGCTGGAACGCCAGGCCGACCTGGGCATCGCCCTCGACGGCGATGCTGACCGACTGCAAATCGTCGACCACACCGGGCGTTTGTTCAATGGCGACGAGCTGCTCTACCTGATGGCCGATGACCGTTTGTCCCGGGGCGAGCCTGTGCCGGGTGTGGTGGGCACACTCATGACCAACCTGGCGATCGAGGTGGCCTTGCGCCAACGCGGCGTGGAGGTCGAGCGCGCTGCGGTGGGCGACCGCTACGTGCTGGAAGCGTTGGGTCGCCGCCACTGGTTGTTGGGGGGGGAAAGTTCGGGTCACTTGCTGGCGCTGGACAAGCACAGCACGGGCGATGGACTGGTCAGTGCCTTGCAGGTGCTGCAGGCCTGCGTGCGCCGGGGGCAGCGACCTGCCGAGTTGCTGCGCGACGTGGTGCTGTATCCGCAAACCCTGATCAATGTCCGACTTCAACCCGGTCAAGACTGGAAGCGACATGCACCGTTGCAAGCGGCGATTCATGCCGAGGAAGCCCAACTGGGCGCACGCGGTCGCATCCTCATCCGTGCCAGTGGAACAGAGCCCCTGGTGCGTGTCATGGTGGAAGCCGACGATGCGCAACTGGCCGAGCGCTGTGCCCAACGGCTGGCGGACCAGGTGCGGCAAGTGCCTGTGAACTGATCCAGCGGTCCTCCACCTGCTGCCCCCAGCTGTCCACCAGTCCATTGCATGCTGTCCCGTCTGTTCACGTTTTTTTTGACACTGGCGCTGGGGCTCTTCACAGGGGCACAGGCGTGGAGTGTGGGATGGGACTGGCAGGGCGCCGCCCTGGGGGCGGCGTTCAGCGCCACGGTCTGGGTGATGATCGACCTGTGGCGCGGCCATCGCATGCTGAACTGGGTGATCCGCGAGGAACTGGAACACTTGCCCACCCGCTGGGGTCTGTGGGGTGAATTGGCCGATCGCATGCGCCGCCTGCAGCGCCGACTGCGCCAGGAGATGGCGCGCAGTGACGAACGCTTGGTTCGACTCACCGCGGCAGTTCAAGCCTCACCCAACGGCGTGCTGCTGCTCGATGATGGCAACCACATTGAATGGTGCAACCAGACCGCAGCCCAGCACCTGGGGCTGGATGCGCAGCGCGACCGATTGCAACTCATCACCAACCTGGTGCGAGACCCGACCTTCATGGCCTTCATGCAGGGCGAGACGGGTGAGCAGGGGGTGGTGATCGAGGGACGTCTGAGTCGCCCCAATGCCCCGCAACGCGTCTCGCTGCATTGGTTTCCCTACGGCGATGGGCAACGCCTGCTGCTGAGTCGCGACATCACCGCGCTCGAGCAGGCCGATACCATGCGACGCGATTTTGTGGCCAATGTCTCGCACGAAATCCGAACCCCGCTGACGGTCCTCTCGGGGTTCATCGAAACCTTGCAAACCCTGCCGCTGCAGGAGGACGAGCGCACGCGTTACCTGGACTTGATGGCGCAGCAGTCGCAGCGCATGCAGTCGCTGGTGGCCGATTTACTCACCCTCTCTCGTCTGGAAGGCAGCCCCATGCCGGGCATGTCTGAACGCACCTCGGTAGCTGCCTTGTGGGAGACCTGCGAGCACGATGCACGCGGCCTGGCGGGTGCAGGCCATGACGCCACGGGAACGACCCACGAGCTGGTGTTCAGCCTGGACCCCGACTTGCAGAGCAGGTCGGTCGCCGGCGCGCGCACCGAGTTGCAAAGTGCCATGTCCAACCTCATCAGCAATGCCCTTCGATACACACCGGTGGGGGGACGCGTGGAGGTGGGCTGGCGACTGCATCCGCCCCAGGGCGTGGAGTTCTGGGTGGAGGACAACGGTCCTGGTATTGCGCCGCAGCATTTGCCCCGTCTGACCGAACGCTTTTACCGGGTGGACCGCAGCCGCTCACGCGAAACCGGGGGCACCGGCCTGGGCCTGGCCATCGTCAAGCACGTGGTGCAGCGTCACGGCGGGCAGGTGCTCATCAGCAGCGTGCCGGGTCAGGGCTCGCGGTTTGGCTTCATGTTGCCGCTCGAGCGTTTCAACGAATCAGGCGGGATCGACTTGGGCCTCGCGGGCGCGCTGGGTCCAGCGCAGCAAGAGCGCCATGAGGATTGAGGCCAGCACCAGGGCCAGGCTGCTGGTGATCCAGAACGCCACGGGGTGTTGCATGGGGGGCCAGCCTGCCCACCCGCGATAAGCCAGCCAGTACCCTCCCGACAGACCGCCGCCCCACAGCAAGACGCAGTAAATCATCAAGGGGGTCAGGGTGACGCGGTAGCAGCGCAACAGGAAAAAGCACATCACCTGGATGGCGTCGGCCAGCACGTACAAAGCCAGCCAACTGATCATGCCGGCGGCCATCAACGCCACTGGCGGTTGGCGCGTATAGGCTTGTGCAATGGGGTTGTGGAGCACCAGCAACACGAGCGCCACCCCCAGCGCACACGTGATGACCAGGGTGAAGCCCTCGCGTGTGGCCCGGATGGCCTCCTGCGGGCGTTGCGCACCGATCCAGTAACTCACCCGCGCGCTGGTGGCAATGGCAAAGGACAAGGGCACCATGTAGGTCAGTGCGGCCAGGCTGGTCATCACCTGGTGGCTGGCCGACGCCACCGTGCCCAGGCGCGCGACAAAAAGCGCCATCAGCGTGAACGAGGTCACCTCCACCGTGACCGACATGGCGTTGGGAATGCCCAGGCGGGCCAGTTGACCCAGCACGCGCCAGTCCGGCGCTTCCAGCCGATGCCACAGCCGGTAGCGGTCATAGAACGATCGGTTGCGCAGGAGGTACCCGCCCATCAGGATCATGGCGCCGTTCACCGTCAGGGTGGCATAGGCGCAGCCCGCCAGCCCCCAGCCGGCCCAATCTCCCAGACCCAGGGCCAGCAGGAAGGAGAGGGGCACTTTCAGGACCAGGGCCAGCACCTGGATCCAGGTGACCGATTTGGGGCGGCCAAGGCTTTGGTTGAGCGTGCTGAACAGCCGAAACAGCAAAGCCGGCGGCAGCGACCAGGCCAGTATGTGCAAGTATTCCCGCACAGCGGGTTGCATGGCGTCGGGCACCTCGGTCCAGCGCAGCAAGGGGTCGGGCCACAGCAGGGCGCCCATGCCGACCACCGAGTTCAGGGCCCACAGGTACAACGATTGCCGAAATTGTCGGCCCACTTCGTGGGGGCGGTCGGCGCCATGCAATTCGGACAGCAGGGGCAGCAGGGCCTGCTGCAAGCCCATGAGCATCACAAACACCGTGATGTAGACCGCCGAGCCCACCGACAAGGCGGCCAGGGCGGCTTCGGAGTGTCGCCCCGCCACCAGGGTGTCAATCACCCCAAACGCCACCACCGCGACCTGGCCCACCAGGACGGTCCCGGCCTGACGGGCAATCAGCCCCCGTTCGTGGTTCATGGGCGAATCGGGTTGGGGTTGCTCGTGGTGACGGCAGGGGAATCAGACGCCATGCGCCGCCACAACACCACGTCCTCGTTGTCGTCAGACGGGCGGCGCACGGTTTGAACGCGTACCCAGTTTGACAGGTGTGGGCCATTGGCCAGGGCCGACAAGGCATCCGAATCCACGATCAGCCAGGGGCATGTCGGGCTGGCTGTGGCGGAGGGCGCTACCGGGCCAGTCGGTGCATGCACCGGGTCAGCCGACACCAGCTCAGGCTGCACCAGGGGGACGAGGGTGAGACGGCCGTGGTACTGGAAGGCGGCCAGCTGGCCTTGGGTGAGTCCATGAACTTGCACGCAGGTTGACGGGCCACCCATGAGGGCCACCACATTGCGCACCAGCGGCGCATAGCTGCGGGCAAAGTCCAGCAGCGGCAACCAGAGCGTCATGAGCAACAACCAGCACAAGGCGGCACCCGAGGCGGGCAACACCAGGCTTTTCCACAAGGCCGCACGGTGTCGACCCACGCGCCAGCGCACCAGCCAGTACCAGACGCCGGTGGCCAGCAGGGCCAGCGCGAACGCGACGGCGCCGAACTGCGGGGTGAATCCCGGAACCAGTCGCACCACGTTGGCGGCGGGCTGCGCCGGCCAGCCCGTTTGCATGGACAGCCAGACCACCCAGATGACCAAGGCGCAACCACTGAAGAACAGCAGGGTGAACCAGTCGATGAGCGCTTTCACGCTGCGTTGCAACGTGGGCAAGGCAAAGGCCGCCAACGCGGCAAGGGCTGGCAAGGCCAGGAGCAGCGTGCGATCGGGCGACCCGGTCATGACCGCGGTGACCAGCGCCACGGCCGCGAACCACAGGGGAATCACCAAATGGCGGCTCCAGCGCAGGGTGGTCCAGTGACCGCGCCAGCGCCACACGGTCCACAGCGCCAGGGGCCAGGCAGGCCAGGTGAACCACATCATCAACCGCAGCAGGCTGCGCCAGGCCGCGGCTTCCTCGGGCAGGCTGACCAGTCGCCAGCGCCACACCTCCAGCACCTGGGCCAGCAGGGCCGACAGCACGCAGATCAGCAGCAACCCCCACAGCACGCGCCGCTGGCGGACCGCCGGGTCGAGCTGACACAGCAGCACCGAACCCAGTCCCAGGATCAGCGCCAGGGTGGGTGCCCCACTGAGGGTCAGCCCTGCCAGTCCCAGGGCAAACGCCAGCAGACTGCGACGCGGGTGGGCCACGACCACGGCCACCCCGTAAAACACCAGGCTCACCCAGGCCAGTTGGGCCAGCAAGGGGGTGATTTCGTGCGACATGCGCGCCAGCCCCAGGCAGGCGATCAATGCGAGCAGACCGGCATCGGCCAGGGTTCGCGCGTAGTCCTTGGGGGAGGCTTCGCCGCCAAAGGCAAAGGCGACCGGCTGCGCCTGTTCGGCGCGGGCGAGGTAATACACCCCGTACCAGGTGCCTGCCAGGGTCAGGCCGGACAACAAAATAAAGGGCAGGCGGGCCAGGAGCGCGGGGTCTGCCCAGGCGGGCCCGAGCTGAAGAAACCAGGCCCCCAGCCAGTAGGGCAGCAGTGCATCGACTTCGGGCGGTTGGCCCATCAGGCGTGGCTGAAGCCAGTCCGAGGTGCCCTGGGCGAGGGCCTGCATGTAACCGAAGGCCCCCATGTCCAGCGACTTCCAGGGCTCGCGTCCCACCCAGCCCGGCACCAGGTAGGCCAGGCAAAACAGCCACAGCGCCACCCTGGGCAGCCGACGCACGGCGTCCTGGGCAACGATGGCAGGGGTGGGGCGGTTCACGGCGCCAGAGTGTGACACAGCTGAATCAAAACGTCTGCGGCGCCAAAAACAAAGGCAGCGCGGCGGTGCCGGGCTGCCTGGGGGTGACGCGCTGCGAAATTACTTGGCAGCGGTTTTGCCGTAACGGTTGCGGAAACGCTCGACGCGGCCGCCCATGTTGTCCACCGACTTCTGGGTGCCGGTGTAGAAGGGGTGCGACTCGCTGGATGTGTCCAGCTTGAAGAGCGGCAGCTCGCGGCCGTCGTCCATCTTCACGGTTTCCTTGGTGTTGACGCACGAACGGGTCACGAACTTGAAGCCGTTGGACAGGTCGACGAAGCACACGTCGCGGTAGGCGGGGTGAATGCCTTCTTTCATGGGAATTCCTCTGTGTCAGGTGCGGTAGCCACGCCGGCCCATCCGGGGCACTTTCCGCAAAACCCCAGATTATACGAAATCCTAGGAGGGGTGTCGGGTCATCAGCCGCCGCGACGCATCAAGTCGAAGAAGTCGACGTTGGTCTTGGTGGCCTTCATGTTCTTGAGCATCAGCTCCATGGACTCGATTTCGTCCATGTTGTACATGAATTGGCGCAGGATCCGGGTCTTTTGCAGGATTTCCGGGGCCAGCAGCAGTTCCTCGCGGCGGGTGCCGCTGCGGTTGAGCTGGATGGCCGGGAACACGCGCTTTTCATACAGGCGGCGGTCCAGGTGGATTTCGGAATTGCCGGTGCCCTTGAACTCTTCAAAAATCACCTCGTCCATGCGGCTGCCGGTGTCGATCAGGGCGGTGGCAATGATGGTCAGCGAGCCACCTTCTTCCACGTTGCGTGCGGCACCGAAGAAGCGCTTGGGTCGTTGCAGGGCATTGGAGTCGACGCCACCGGTCAGCACCTTGCCGGAGCTGGGCACCACGTTGTTGTAGGCACGGGCCAGGCGGGTGATCGAGTCGAGCAGGATCACCACGTCTTTTTTCAGTTCGACCAGGCGCTTGGCGCGCTCGATCACCATTTCGGCCACGTGCACGTGGCGGGCGGCGGGTTCGTCGAAGGTGGAGGCGATGACCTCGCCGCGCACGCTGCGCTGCATCTCGGTCACTTCCTCGGGGCGCTCATCGACCAGCAACACCATCACGTGGCTGTCAGGGTAGTTGGTGGTGATGGCGTGGGCCATGTGCTGCATCATCACCGTCTTGCCGCTCTTGGGCGGAGCGACCAGCAAGGCGCGCTGGCCTTTGCCGATGGGCGCGATGATGTCGATGAT
>CANFMY010000135.1 GCA_947448375.1 Comamonadaceae bacterium
GGTGGGCGGACAGCCCGGCACGTAGACATCGACCGGCACCACGCGGTCGCAACCGCGCACCACCGAGTAGCTGTAGTGGTAGTAGCCGCCGCCGTTGGCGCACGACCCCATGGACAGCACCCACCGGGGTTCGGACATCTGGTCGTAGACCTTGCGCAGCGCGGGGGCCATCTTGTTGCACAGCGTGCCCGCCACGATCATCAGGTCGGACTGACGAGGGCTGGGGCGAAACAGCATGCCGAAGCGGTCGATGTCGTAACGGGCCGCGCCCGCGTGCATCATCTCCACCGCGCAGCAGGCCAGACCAAAGGTCATGGGCCACAGCGAGCCGGTCTTGGCCCAGTTCACCACCGAGTCATAGGACGTGGTGATGAAACCTTCTTTGAAAACGCCTTCAAGTGACATACATCATTCCCAGTCGAGGGCACCCTTTTTCCATTCGTAGATGAAGCCCACGACCAGAATGCCCAGGAAAACCATCATGGCCCAGAAACCGGCAGGACCAATCTCCTTGAGCGAGACCGCCCAGGGAAACAGAAATGCGATTTCCAGATCGAACAGGATGAAGAGGATGGCCACCAGGTAGTAGCGCACATCGAACTTCATGCGGGCATCTTCGAAGGCGTCGAAGCCGCACTCATAGGGGGAGTTCTTGGCTTCATCGGGACGCTGAGGCCCGAGCAGATAGCCGAGTACTTGGGGGGCCACTCCAACGCCCAGACCCACCAGGATGAACAAAAGGACGGGAAGATACTGTTCTAGGTTCATCAGAGACTCACGAATTGTCCGGTCTGCTATGTGCAGGAGTCTGCAGCAACTGGTTGACACCAAAGTTACAACAGACCGTGTTTGGTGCCGTCGGCGAGACTCGAACTCGCACAGCTTTCGCCACTACCCCCTCAAGATAGCGTGTCTACCAATTTCACCACGACGGCAGGCTAGTGTCTGAAAGCGCTCAGAGGAAGAAGAGAGCGCTTGCAAACAGCCGTAGAGTTTACCCCGAAAAACCTCGTATCCGTGAGCGCGGACCGACGATTTTGAAGAACCTCACGGGTCGAATCACTTGGTGGGGATTTGCGCTGCACCACTGGCGGGCGCAGTGGGCACATCCGTTGCCGGCGCAGGGGCTGCGCCAGGTGTCGGAATGGAGGCGTCCGGCGTCGCGGTGCGCTCGAGCACGCTCCCCCCTGTGCTGTTCTCGGCGGGACGCTGGTTGCCCGTATAGGCCAGGCCCAGTGTGGCCACAAAAAACACCGCGGCCAGGACAGCGGTGGTGCGCGACAAGAAGTTGGCCCCGCCACTGGCGCCAAACAGGCTGCCCGAACTGCCACTGCCGAAGGCCGCGCCCATGTCGGCGCCCTTGCCATGCTGCACCAGCACCAGGCCGATCATGGCCAATGCGGACAGGACTTGAACGATGAGAAGAATGTTGTTGAGTATGGTCATAGGATCTCCGGTCGCGTTCAATGTGACGCGGCTGCAAGGATGGTCAGGAAGTCAGCGGCTTTGAGCGAAGCACCGCCAATCAGGCCGCCGTCAATGTCGGGTTGGGCCAGCAAATCGGCCGCGTTGGCCGCATTCATGCTGCCGCCATACAGCAACTGGATGCGGTCGGCTTGTTCGCTGGCGGCGTTGAGTTGCGCGCGCAACACGGCATGCACGGCCTGCGCTTGATCGGGCGTGGCCGTCTTGCCGGTGCCAATCGCCCACACCGGTTCGTAGGCCACCACAATCTCGCTGATGCAGTGGCCATTGAGGTGGATCACGGCGGCAAGCTGTCGCTTGACGACTTGCTCGGTCTGCCCGGCTTCACGTTGTGCCAGGGTTTCGCCCACGCACACGATGGGCGTGATGCCCGCCGACAACGCCCGTTGCGCCTTGACGGCCACTTGCTCGTCGGTTTCACCGTGGTACTGTCGCCGCTCGGAGTGACCCACGATGGCGTAGCGCACGGCGAATTCGCGCAGCATGCCCGACGAGATTTCGCCGGTGTAAGCGCCCTGCTCGTGCTGCGACACGTCTTGCGAGCCCAATGCCAGGCGCGAGCCCGACACCAGCGACTGCACCTGGGCGAGGTAGGCTGACGGCACGCACACGGCAGCCTCGGCGCCCTGTGCCGGCATGCCAGCGACGATGGCTTTCACCAGCGCCTCGTTGGCAGCCAGGCCACCATTCATTTTCCAGTTGCCAGCGATGAGTTTGCGTCGTTGGGTCATGGGGCTCACCACGTGAGAACAATCTTGCCAATGTGCTGGTTGGTTTCCATCAGGCGATGGGCCTGCGCGGCGCCATCGGCAGAAGACGCTTCAAAGGTGGCATAAATCACCGGCTTGATCTTGCCCTGCTCGATGAGCGGCCACACCTGCTGGCGCAGGTGGTGGGCGATGGCCGTCTTGAACGCCACCGGACGCGGACGCAGGGTAGAGCCCGTGATTTGCAAACGACGACGCAGGACCAGACCCGCATTGAAATTCGCCTTGATACCGCCTTGCACCGCAATGATGACCAGGCGTCCGTCCTCGGCCAGGGTTTCCACTTCACGCGCGATGTAGTCGCCCGCCACCATGTCGAGGATCACGTCCACGCCGCGGCCCTCGGTGATGCGCTGGCACTCGGCCTGGAAATCCTGGGTTTTGTAGTTGATGGCGTGGTCCGCGCCGAGTTTCAGGCAAGCCTGGCACTTCTCGTCGCTGCCAGCCGTGGCAATCACCTTCGCACCCAGGGCCTTGGCCATCTGGATCGCCGTGACGCCGATGCCGCTGGTGCCCCCTTGAATCAACAAGGTTTCACCGGCTTGCAAACGCGCGCGGTCAAACACGTTGGACCACACCGTGAAGAATGTCTCGGGCAGCGAAGCCGCTTCGGTATCGGTCAGGCCCACGGGGCTGGGCAGACACTGCCCCACCGGTGCCACACACCATTGCGCGTAACCACCACCGGCGATCAACGCACACACGCGGTCCCCCACCTTCAGGCCTGCAGCCGCCATGGCCGCTGCATCACCCGATTCGATGGCACCCGCCACTTCCAGTCCGGGCAAATCGCTCGCACCCGGCGGCACCGGGTAGTTGCCCTTGCGTTGCAGCACGTCGGGGCGGTTGACGCCACTGGCGGCCACACGAATGAGCAGCTCGCCCGCGCCCGGCACGGGTGGGTCGCGCTTGACCACACGCAGCACCTCGGGTGCGCCGTATTCGGAGATTTCAATC
The DNA here is from genome assembly GCA_947448375.1 of Comamonadaceae bacterium. Taxonomy (GTDB): domain Bacteria; phylum Pseudomonadota; class Gammaproteobacteria; order Burkholderiales; family Burkholderiaceae_C; genus Limnohabitans. Next base: position 3,210 of record CANFMY010000135.1, read on the forward strand.
GCTTGCATGGATGACCTCTGGAGACCCGAAGGGGCGAACCCCTTCGGTGAACACTCGGTGGCTTAATGGGCCGCCGGGGGTTGCGGCTCTTCGCTGTGTGCCGCTTGAGCCGGACGCTCGGTGAGCGCCTTCATGGACAGCTTGACGCGGCCCTTCTCGTCCGTCTCGAGCACCTTCACGCGAACGATCTGGCCTTCGGCCAGCACGTCGGTGACCTTGGCGATGCGATCGTGGCTGATCTGGCTGATGTGCAGCAGACCGTCCTTGCCGGGCAGCAGGTTGACCAGGGCACCGAAGTCGAGGATCTTGGTGATCGGGCCTTCGTAGACCTTGCCAATTTCGACTTCTGCGGTGATCTGCTCGATGCGCTCGCGGGCGATGTCGGCTTTGCCGCTGTCGGTGGCAGCGATGGTGATGGTGCCGTCTTCCTCGATGTTGATCTGGCAGCCGGTCTCGTCGGTGAGCGCACGGATGGTGGCGCCGCCCTTGCCGATCACGTCACGGATCTTCTCGGGGTTGATCTTCATGGTGAAGAGCTTGGGCGCGAAGTTGGACACTTCGGTCTTGGCTTCGCCCATGGCGTCTTGCATCTTGCCCAGGATGTGCATGCGGGCTTCCTTGGCCTGCGCCAGTGCCACTTGCATGATCTCTTTGGTGATGCCCTGGATCTTGATGTCCATCTGCAACGCGGTGATGCCGTTGGTGGTGCCGGCCACCTTGAAGTCCATGTCGCCGAGGTGGTCCTCGTCACCCAGGATGTCGGTCAGCACCGCAAAGCGGTTGTCTTCCTTGATCAGGCCCATGGCGATACCAGCCACGTGCGCCTTCATGGGCACACCGGCGTCCATCATGGACAGACAGCCACCGCACACCGAGGCCATGGAGGACGAACCGTTGGACTCGGTGATCTCGGAGACCACACGCACGGTGTAGGGGAACTCTTCCTTGCTGGGCAGGCAAGCGGCCAGGGCGCGCTTGGCCAGACGGCCGTGACCCACTTCGCGGCGCTTGGTGCTGCCCATGCGGCCCACTTCACCCGTGGCGAAGGGAGGCATGTTGTAGTGGAACAGGAAGCGGTCTTCAAATTCGCCCGCCAGCGCGTCGATGCGCTGCGCGTCGCGCTCGGTGCCCAGCGTGGTGATCACCAGGGCCTGGGTTTCACCGCGGGTGAACAGGGCCGAGCCGTGGGTGCGGGGCAGCACGCTGTTGCGAATTTCGATCGGACGCACGGTGCGGGTGTCGCGACCGTCGATGCGGGGCTCGCCCGACAGGATCTGGCTACGCACGATGCGGGCCTCGATGTCGAACAGCATGCCTTCCACCTTGACGCCGTCGAACTCGACGCCCTGGGCCTTGAGGCCGGCCATCACGGCGGCGTAGGCTTCACGGCAGGCCTGGGTGCGGCTTTGCTTGTTGCGGATTTGGTAGGCGGCGCGCAGCGGGCCTTCACCCAGGGCAGCGACCTGAGCGATCAGGGGCTCGTCCTTGGCAGGCGCAGACCAGTCCCACACCGGCTTGCCCGCGTCGCGCACCAGTTCGTGAATGGCGTTGATGGCGATCTTGCCCTGGTCGTGACCGAACACCACGGCGCCCAGCATCACGTCTTCAGGCAGTTGAAGCGCCTCGGACTCGACCATCAGCACAGCGGCTTCGGTGCCGGCGACCACCAGGTCCATCTGGCTGTCCTTGCGCTGGGTCTGGCCAGGGTTGAGCACGTACTCGCCGTTGATGTAACCGACGCGAGCGGCGCCAATGGGGCCGTTGAACGGAATGCCCGACACGCCCAGCGCAGCGCTGGTGGCGATCAAGGCGGCGATGTCGGCGTCAACCTCGGGGTTGAGCGACACGGTGTGGATGACCACGTGCACTTCATTGAAAAAGCCCTCGGGAAACAGCGGACGGATCGGACGGTCGATCAGGCGGCTGGTCAGGGTTTCGAGTTCGCTGGGCTTGGCTTCACGCTTGAAGAAGCTGCCCGGGATCTTGCCGGCGGCGTAGGTTTTCTCGATGTAGTCCACCGTCAGAGGGAAGAAGTCCTGGCCGGGCTTGGCCGACTTGGACGCGACCACCGTGGCCAGCACCACGGTGTCGTCGATGTTGACCAGCACGGCGCCGTTGGCTTGGCGAGCGATTTCGCCGGTTTCCATGGTGACCGTGTGCTGGCCCCACTGAAAGGTTTTGGTGACTTTATTGAACAGAGACATGTGTGCTCCTGGTTGTAAGGTGGGAAGTGCAGGCCACTTCACCGAAGCCCGGAGTTGGCTGGGACAGAACACGATGCCATTCCACGAGAGGCGTGTGGTGGAGGTCGTTCACGACCTCTGGTGGAATGACACAGCTTCGCTCTGTGCTGGGCTTTCTCCGACGTGGTCCGCACAACCTGTGCAGACCGGATTCCTGATGGACAAAAGCGCCCGGCTATCGAGGTGATAACCCAGGCGCTCTTGATGTGTCGTTCGCTTACTTGCGCAGGCCGAGTTTGGCGATCAGCGCGGTGTAGCGATCCGCATCCTTGGACTTGAGGTAGTCCAGCAGCTTGCGGCGGCGGCTCACCATGCGCAGCAAACCGCGGCGGCCATGGTGGTCCTTCATGTGGGTCTTGAAGTGGGGGGTCAGATCGTTGATACGGGCGGTCAGCAGGGCGACCTGCACTTCGGGGCTACCGGTATCGCTCGCGGCGCGAGCGTTGGCCTTGACGACCTCGGCTTTGTTGATGCTCATGGTGTGTGTCCTGAAAAATTTGACTTGCGTACGGCCGCTGGAACTACGACCGACGTGCACCGCCTGCGGCTTGAACGTGTCAAACTGAGCTTGTTGGGCACAATCCGAACACCCTCTGACCGCATGCAGTCTTTGGTTTACATCTTTCGATGCAACCTCGCATTATAGCCTGCCCGGGCCGACCTTCTGCAACCACCCCTCCAGCCGCCCCACGCCCTGGCGCAGGCGGTCCACCTCGTGGGAGGCAAAGCACCAGCGCAACCAGCCCTGTGCCTCGGGTGCAAAGGCATTGCCCGGGGCCAGCCCGAGGCCGGCCTCGGCCACCAGGCGCTTGGCCACCGCCAGCGAGTCCTGCGCCTGGGCCAACCTAAAAAAGGCATACATGCCACCCAAGGGGCTGGCCACCTCCACACCGGGCAGTTGGGCCAGGGCCGGCACCAGCGTGTCGCGGCAGGCCCGCAAATGCTCGACCACGCGGGGCGTGATCTCCGCCCCCCGTTGCAACGCCACCACCCCGGCCCGCTGGGTGAACACGGGAGCACATGAGGTGTTGTATTCGATGAGTTTGCCCATCGGCTCGATCATGTCGGGGGGCATCACCAGCCAGCCCAGACGCCAGCCCGTCATCAAAAAACTCTTGGAAAAGCTGTGGGCCACCACCAGTCGGTCGTCCGGTTGGGCCAGGTCCAGAAAACTGGGGGCGCAGCCGTTGGTGGTGGGGCCGTAGTACAGGTTTTCGTACACCTCGTCGGCCAGGATCCAGGTGCCGGTGCGACGGCAGTGGTCGAGCAAGGCGCCCTGCTCTTCGCCCGTCAGTGTCCAGCCCGTGGGGTTGTTGGGCGCGTTGACCACCAGCAAGCGCGTGCGCGGCGTGATGGCCTCGATGAGTTGCGTCAGGTCCAGCGTCCAGGCACCCTGGCGGGGCCGCAGCGGCACCGTGCGCACCTGCGCGCCCAGAATGCCGGGTTGCGCGGTCAGGTTGGGCCACACCGGCGTGACCGCCACCACCTCGTCACCGGCGTCGAGCAGCGCCTGCATGGCCAGCATCAGGGCACTCACGCCACCCGAGGTCACCGCCACGCGGGGCACGTCGATGGCACGGGCAGCGTCGTGTGGCGCATGACGCTGGGTCATGGTGTGCGCAATCGCTTCACGCAAGGCGGGCAGTCCCAGGTTGTGCGCATAAAACGTCTCGCCCTGCTGCAACGAGTCGATGGCGGCCTGGCGTACAAACGACGGCGTGACCTCGTCGCTCTCGCCAAACCAGAAGGCCAGCACATCGGTGCGGCCCAGGCCGGCGTTGGCCACCTCGCGAATCTTCGAGGCCTCCAGATCAAGAATGGCTTGTCTCATGGCTGCAGTGTATCGGGCGCCCGGTGGCCTGCGCTCCGGCTGGCGCCGCGCTCAGGGGCGCGACATGCGACACGTGCTGGGCTGTTCTGCCTGCTTGGCGCTCAAGGTTCGCACCACCTTGAAACCATACCCCGAGCCTTCCACATCAAACGGAACACCCGGCGAGCCTTGACGCTGCATCACCCCCACCATCAGGGGTTGCTGGAACTGATGATCCTGCGCCCGCATCTGACCAGCCTGTCCGCCCCATTGCACCCGCACCTGCTCCAGGGCGCGCGCCACGGCCACGGCGTCGGTGCTGCCCGCCGTTTCCATCGCCTGCACCAGGGCTTCGATCATCAGCTGCATGCGCAGGTGCAGGTAGTCGTCTGCAGGCGCAGGAAAGCGTTGGCGAAAAGCCTGGTACACCTTGCGTGATTCGGGGTTGGCGGCGTTGCTCATCCAGTCGGCCACGGCCACCACGCGGTCCACCCCGGCCTCCCCGATGGCCGCCGGTGCACCCAGCGCATTGCCATAAAAGGTATAGAAACGGCCTTCAAATCCCACCTCGCGCGCAGCCTTGACCAGCAGGGTCAGGTCCTGCCCCCAGTTGCCAGTGATCACGGCCTGGGCACCGCTGGACTTGATCTTGCTGAGGTAGGGCAAGAAGTCTTTCACTCGACCCACCGGGTGCAACTCGTCTCCCACGATCTGAATATCGGGCCGCAACTCGTTCAACTGCACCCGCGCCTGTTTCAACACCGCCTGACCAAAGCTGTAATCCTGTCCGATGAGATACACACGCTGCAACGCACGGTCTTCGCGCAGCACCGACATCAGCGCCGAGAGGCGCATGTCGGCGTGTGCATCAAAACGGAAATGCCAGAAACTGCACCGCTCTTGGGTGAGCGAGGGCTCCACGGCCGAGTAGTTGAGAAACAGCGCGCGTCGCTCGGGTTCGCGTTCGTTGTGTTTGGACAGGGCATCGACCAGGGCCAGTGCAATGGAAGAACTGTTGCCTTGCAGCACAAAGCGCGACCCACCCTCGAGCGCCACCTTGAGCGCTGACAGCGACTCTTCCAGACTGCCCTTGTTGTCGATGCGTTGCAAGGCCAGCGGCCGCGCCCCGCTCGGCAGGCGAACACCTCCGCGCTGGTTCACTCGCTCGATGGCCCACACCAGGTTGCGATGCACGGCTTCGCCCGAGTTGGCAAAGGGGCCGCTCAAGCTCTCCAC
>CANFMY010000136.1 GCA_947448375.1 Comamonadaceae bacterium
ATCTCGTGGGTCACCATGAGCAAGGTCATGCCTTCTTGCGCCAGTGATTCGACCACGCTCAGCACCTCGCCCACGAGTTCTGGATCCAACGCGGAGGTGATTTCATCGCACAACAAAATGCTGGGCGACATGGCCAATGCCCTGGCGATGGCCACACGCTGCTGTTGACCACCCGACAACTGATCGGGGTAGGCGTTGAATTTGTCTGCCAGGCCCACGCGCGCCAGCAGGTGCTTCACCGTTTCCTGCAATGGGGACTCAGGCGTTTGTTTGACCAAACGTGGAGCCAGCATGATGTTCTGCCCCACGCTCAGGTGCGGAAACAGGTTGAAGGACTGAAAAATCATGCCGACTTGCTGACGTAGCGCCCGCATGGCTTGCGGATTGTCATGCAACAAGGCCGCGCCTTGCACCACCAGTCGTCCTTGCTGAAACGGCTCCAGTCCGTTGATACAGCGCAGCAAGGTGCTTTTGCCCGAACCACTCTTGCCAATGATGGCAATCACCTCGCCCGGCTTGACTTGCAGATCAATACCCTTGAGCACTTCCTGAGCGCCATACGATTTGCGCAGCCCCTGAATATCGACGGCAATGAAGGGATCAAGCGCGCTGGACATGAAGTTTGCTTTCAAGATTTCGGGCGAACAGGCTGATCGGATAGCAGATCGCGAAGTACAGCAGCCCCACACAGGTGTAGACCACAAACGGCTTGAAGGTGGCATTGGTGATCATGGTGCCGGCCTTGGTCAGCTCCACAAAACCGATGACCGAGGCCAGTGCCGTGCCCTTGACCACCTGCACCAAAAATCCCACGGTGGGAGCGATGGCAATGCGGGCCGCTTGCGGGAAGATCACGTAACGGAGTTGTTCCCCCAGGTTGAGTGCCAGGCTTTGCGCGGCCTCCCACTGCCCTTTGGGAATGGCTTTGACACAACCATGCCAGATTTCCGTGAGGAAGGCACTGCTGTACAACGTCAGAGAAATGGCTGCCGCTGTCCAGGCCGAGGTTTCAAACTCGAACAAGGCCAAACCGAAATACGTCAGAAACAATTGCATGAGCAACGGTGTGCCCTGGAACAACTGGACATACGCAGACACGGCATGTTGTAGCGCGGTCCATCGCGTGGTGCGCGCCACCAACAACATGAGTCCCACTGCACCGCCGCCCACAAACGCAATCAAGGACAGGACGACGGTCCAGCGCGCCGCCAGCAAGAGGTTGCGAAAAATGTCCCAGATCGAAAAGTCAACCATGGCGGCGTCCAAACAGACAACGTGCGCCCAGCCAGTTCAAAACGCCCCGCAACGTGATGGCCAGCATCAGGTACAGCAGTGTGGACACGATGAAGGCTTCAAAGGCTCGGAAATTGCGGCTTTGAATCAGATTGGTCGCGTAGCTGAGTTCTTCGGTGGCAATTTGCCCACAGACCGCGGAGCCCAGCATGACGATGATGATCTGACTGACCAGTGCGGGCCACACCCGTTGCAGTGCCGGCGGTAGCACCACATGGACGAAGATTTGCATGCGCGTGAGCGCCAGACTCAACCCCGCCTCGATTTGCCCATTCGGTGTGGACTGAATGCCTGCACGCACGATCTCCGCCGAGTAAGCCCCAAGATTGATCACCATGGCGAGCACCGACGCCCATTCAGGCGACAGCCGCACCCCTGCAACCGGCAAACCAAAAAAAATGAAAAACAGCTGAACGATGAAAGGGGTGTTGCGAATCAGTTCAACGTAGGCACCCACCAGCAGTTTCGTCGCCGGGGTACCCTGAGTGCGCGTCCATGCGCACACGATACCGACCAGCACGCCCAGCACCGACGAGACGGCGGTCAGGGCAACCGTCCACATCACCCCGGTCAGCAGCAACGGCCATTGCGTCAGAACGGCGATGAAATCGAGTTCAACCCGCATCTGAAACGGCCCGTTTATTCAGGCAACTGTCCCGCGGTGCGACCCAGCCACTTCTGAGCCAACTTGTCCAAATCCCCCGCCTTTCGGGCCTCGGCGATGATGGCATTCACGCGGGTGCGCAAAGCGTCCTGTCCTTTGGCCACGCCGATGAAATTGGGGCTGTCCTTGAGCAGGAGTTTGTACTCGGCATTCAGCTGAGGATTTTTCTGGATCATGTTGCCTGCCACCGAGGCTCCGGTGGCCACCAGCTGCGTTTGCCCGGAGACAAAGGCGGAAATGGTGCCGTTGTTATCCTCGAAGCGCTTGATATCCGAGCCGGCAGGGGCTACTTTGGTCAGCTCTTGATCCTCGATGGCGCCCCGCGTCACGGCGATGCTCTTGCCCTTGATGTCATCAAAGCTCTTGATGCTCAAGGACTTGGCGGCATAGACCGCCTGGAAGAAAGGCGAGTAAGCGGACGTGAAATCGATGACTTTTTCGCGCTCGGGGTTCTTGCCCAGCGTGGAAATGACGAGGTCGGCTTTATTGGTTTGCAAATACGGAATGCGGTTGGCGCTGGTCACGATCACCAGCTCCACCTTGATACCCATCTTGGCTCCGATGTAGTTGGCCATGTCGATATCCAGCCCCTGGGGCTGCAGGTCCAGACCCACAAAACCGTAGGGGGGGAAATCGGTGGGGATGGCAATCTTGATGACACGAGATTTCTGGATGTTGTCGAGGGCCGATTGGGCGTGAGCCACACCGCCGAGCGACAAGGCCAGTGCAGCCAGCGATGCCATCAGCCAACGACGTTTTGCAAATACCATGGTAGAGCTCCAGAAAAAGGGAATGGGGACGAAGTCTGTTTAGCGATTTGCATGCCACGACATGCACAGCCAGTGCGCCGCTGTTTTGCATCATAAAGGTGCGCGCCGGACGTTTTCCTGACGAAAAGCCCTGGTGCTCAACGAGAACGCACAAAAAAGGGGAAGCGAACGCGAGAACGAGGCTGCTCAGCCCCGCATCACTTCTTGGGCAACTTGCCGCCGCTTTTCAGACACTCATCCACGCTTTTGAATTCCGTGAATTTTTTGGTCTGCTCGTATGAGGCGCTGCTCTTGTCGTGGCAGATGCCCGATTCAGACTTTTTCACCACCTCGACCACGGGCAGCGTCTTGCCAGCGGGCAGTTTGCCGCCACTCTTGACACACTCGTCCAGGCTATTGAAGGGGGTGAACTTTTTGGTGTTGCCGTAGGAGGAGCTGCTGGCATCGTGGCAAATGCCTGCATCCGACTTCTTGACGGTGGGATCCTTCGGGGGGTCGGCAGCCAGCACCGGTGCGCTCCAGGCACCGACAACCATCGCAAATGCCAGGGATTTGAGGGCGATTTTTGCTACAGATTTCATGGGATCTCCTGCTAGTTATTTTGCGCATCATAACCGCAGTCACCGCCTTGACAACGCCCCGCGCGACCCATCAAAGCCCCGCTTGATTCCCAGGAGACCGGACCATCCAGCAGGGTCGACCGGGGGTCTGCCGGTCGACCCTGTCCTGTCAGCCACGCCCTTTGAGTTTGCGGGCCATGTAGTTGTCGTGCGTGCCCTCCACCACCTGGAACCAGTCCACCTGTGACTTCAGGTACTTGTTGTAGGACTCGTACATCACCTTGAACTCGGGGTGCTTGTCGGACCATTCGGCGTATTGGTCCTGGGCTGCCTTGTAGCAAGCATCGAGCACGGCATCCGGGAAGCGGCGCAACTGAGCTCCTTTGGAGATCAGGCTCTTGAGCGCCGTGGGGTTGAGGTGGTCGTACTTCGCCATGGACACGGCGTTGCTTTCGCCGCAGGCCGCCATGAAGGCTGCCTGGTACTCCTTGGGCAGGGCCTCCCAGGACTTGAGGTTCACAAACATGCTGTTTTGCGAATTGGGCTCCCACCAACCAGGGGTGTAGTAATACTTCGCCACCTTGACGAAACCCAGTTTCTCGTCGTCATAAGGGCCCACCCACTCGGCGGCATCAATCGTGCCTTTTTCCAACGAAGGGTAGATGTCACCCGCCGCAATTTGTTGCGGCACCACCCCGAGGCGCGTCAGGATGACGCCCGCCACGCCCCCTACCCTGAACTTCATGTTCTTGAGGTCGGCCACCGATTTGACTTCCTTGCGGTACCAGCCCCCCATCTGCCCCCCGGTATTGCCCGCCGGGATGCACTTGATGCCATAGGGCTTGAGGAAGTCGTTGAAAAGTCCTTCACCGCCGCCGTAATACCACCAGGCATTTTGCTGCCGGCTGTTCATGCCAAAGGGCAGGCATGACCCAAAGGCAAAGGCAGGGTTTTTGCCAAAGAAATAATAAGGTGCGGTATGGCCGGCTTCGACACCCGAGTTCTGAACCGCATCGAGAATTTGCAAGCCGCCCACGATTTCACCTGCGGCATAGCTCGTGATCTGGAACCGCCCGCCCGTGAGTTCGGCCACCCGCTTGGACACGTTTTCACACACACCATACAGGGTGTCGAGCGACTTGGGCCAACTGGCGCTCAAGCGCCATTTCACCTCGGGCAACCCCTGGGCCATGGCGGGTGCTACCCCTGCGGCCAAAATGCCTGCCATTCCACCGCGCTGTATCAACTGTCTGCGTTGCATGAACCACTCCTGTGCGTGTTGTGAAACTCATGCACCGACGCCGTCACGCCCGTGTGCTGAGGCCGCTTCAGAAGGTAACAAATCGCTTGTCGGGACTGTCTGTCGTTTTCCCTATCTCGGGAATACACCAACAGGCCGAGACCCGCAGGCCGCAGGGCCCGTAGCGCAGGTTACAGTTTGCATGTAAACCCTAGTACACAGCGAGCCGGGTCTCCTCTATCGTGGGCTTTGACCTTGCTTTGTCCCTCCTGCCTCAGCAGGTGGTCCAGGCAGGAATCTGACAACACCCACTGACAAAACCCCACAGGAGACACCCATGACCTTCGTACGCCGCACCCTCATTGGCGGGCTGATCGCCGCCGCCTTCTCGTTCACTGCTCAGGCGCAGCAGGCCATCACCCTGCACGGCGCCTCGCAGTTTGGCGACGATCACGCCTTCACCAAAACCATGGTGCGCTTCGAGGAGTTGGTCAAGAAGTACTACGGCAAGCCCGTCAACTTCGTGCTGCACAAAAACAGCGAGCTGGGCCTGGAAAAGGACTACTTCGCCTATATGAACCAGGGCAAGGCGGTGGACTACGCCATCGTGTCACCGGCGCACATGTCCACCTTCTCCAAGGCGGCGCCCTTCATCGATGCCCCCTTCCTCTTCTCGGACCTGGCGCACTGGAACAAGGTGCTGGATCAGGACGTGCTCAAGCCGGTGGCCGATGAAATTGCCCAGAAGGCCGAAGTGATGCTGATTGGCTACGCGGGCGGCGGGGTGCGCAACATCTTCTCCAACAAGTCCGCCAGCAACCTGGCCGAGTTGAAAAACCTCAAGGTGCGCGTGCAAGGCGCTCCCATCTGGAGTCGCACCTTTCAAGCCGTTGGCATGTCGCCGACGGTGATTGCCTATAACGAGGTGTACAACGCCATCCAGAACAACGTCATCAACGCCGGCGAAAACGAAGCGGCAGGCGTGGAGGCCATGAAGTTCTATGAGGTGGGCCCCAGCCTGCTGATGACGCGCCATGCCATCACCATCCGTCCCCTGTGCTTCTCGGTCAAGACACTGAAGAAACTCCCGCAAGATCTCCAAGACGCCATTGTGCGCGCGGGCAAGGAAGCCGGGGCTTATGGCCGTCAGATCGAATCGTCCGAAGACCAGGCCAAGCTGGACAAATACGCCAAGGAGGGCAAGCTCAAGCAGGTGGCGTTCACCGAGCGTGCCCAGATGCAAAAGTTGGTGGAACCCGTGATGGCCGCCTACGCCAAGGAAGTGGGCGCAGAGGCCATCTACAACAAGATCAACGCCCTCAAGTAAGCTGAACGGCCTCCATGTCCACATTTTTGCGGCTCGCGCACCAACTCCTGATCGCCCTGCTGGGCCTCACGGTGTTGGTGCTCATGGTTCCGGTGTCGATGCAAGTCGGCTCGCGGTTTTTTGATTGGATACCCAACTACATGTGGACCGAAGAGATGAGTCGGTTCTGCTTCATCTGGATGGTGATGATCGGCGCCACCGTCGGAGTTCGTGAGGGCCTGCACTTTGATGTGGACATCTGGGCTGACCCCAGTCCTGCATTGGCGCGTTTTCTGCGCTGGTCCAGCCGTCTGCTGATCCTGGGCTTTGCCGGTGTGGTGCTGTACTGGGGCATCGAGTTCACGCAGTTTGGGTGGAATCAGACGTCCGAGTTGGCGGACTTGCCCATGTGGATGATCTTCATTGCCTGGCCGGTGGCCGGCTTCTTCTGGATAGCCTTTTTGATCGAAAAAATGTTGGTTGACAGCGAACGCGACGACCAGCACGGAATGCACCTATGAGTTCTGCCGTTTTGACTCCCGGCACCGCAGCCCTGGTGCTGTTTGGTGCATTCTTTCTACTGCTGATCCTGCGCGTACCGGTGGCGTTTGCCTTGGGCCTGGCGTCGCTCCCTGTCTTGCTGATTGAACCTCGCCTGTCACCCATGGTGCTGTTCAACGAAATGTTCAAGTCCTACAACTCGTTCATCTTGCTGGCGGTTCCGTTCTTTTTGCTGACCGCCAACTTGATGAACGTGGGGGGCATCACGGATCGCATGCTGCGACTCTCGCGCGCCCTGGTGGGGCACTTTCCGGGGGGCCTGGCGCAGATCAACGTGCTGCTGTCGGTGTTTTTTGCGGGCATCTCGGGCTCTTCCACGGCCGACGCGGCGAGTCAGGGCAAACTCTTCATTGAAGCGCAAGTCAAAGAGGGGTACGACCTGTCCTTCTCCATCGCCATCACGGCGGTGTCAGCGGTGCTGGCCGTCATCATCCCCCCGTCCATTTTGATGGTGGTGTGGGGCGGCGTCATCTCCACGTCCATCGGTGCCATGTACCTGGCCGGCATCGTGCCGGGCCTCTTGATTGGCATCGCTCAGATGGCCACGGTGCATGCCTATGCCAAGAAGCGCAACTACCCGGTCTATCCCCGAGCCAATTTTTCGGAGTTTCTGCAGGCAGCTGCCGTGGCCATCCCGGCCATGGTCACACCCGTCATCATTGTGGGCGGCATCCTGATGGGCTGGTTCACCGCCACCGAATCCGCTGCCGCCGCGGTGTTGTACGCGGCCGTGCTCTCGCTGCTGGTTTACCGGGAAATCAATGCGGCTCAATTTTGGGAGGCAGTGGTCGAAACGGGCAAGCTCTCCGCTGTGGCCTTGTTCTGCGTGGGCACTGCGTCGGTATTTGGGTGGTTGATGGCCTATTACCAGATCCCCAAGGCCCTGCTCTCCAACGTGCAGGACATGGGGCTGGGCGTGACGGGGGTCGGCTTGCTGATAGCCCTGGCGTTTTTGGTGGTGGGCTGCTTTCTGGACGCCATCCCCGCCATCATCATCGTGGGCACCACGCTGCAGCCATTGGCTGAATCGGTGGGCATGCACCCGGTGCACTTTGCCATCGTGGGCATTGTCTCGCTGGCATTTGGCCTCATCACCCCACCCTACGGCATGTGCCTCATGATTTCCTGCGCCGTGGCCAAGGTGCCCTTGCGGTTTGCCATCAAGGACACCATGATCATGCTGATTCCCATGCTGGTGGTGCTGTGTTTGCTGATCATCTTTCCGGACATTTGCCTCTTCCTGCCCCGGATGTTCTCTCCAGACATGGTGAAATGAGGTGAGCATGAACATTTCGCCCATTTCCCAGGTGCTGGGCGCTCGCATCACCGGAGTGGACCTCAACCAGCCGCTCAGCCAGGACCAGTTTTCACGCCTGGAGGACGCCTTGCACACGCATGGCTTCATTGTGATGCCGGGTCAGTCCCTGACTCCAAGCTCCATGGTGCAGTTTGCGAGACGCTGGGGCCGGCCTGAACCTCACGTGATTGACACCTTTCATCACCCGGAGGATGCCAATGTGCTGATGCTGTCCAACGTGTACCGGGATGGCAAGCCGGTCGGACTGGTGGATGCGGGCACGTATTTCCACACCGACTACTCTTACCTGGCCGACGCCGCCCGCTGCACCATGCTGCACGCCATCAACGTGCCCTCGGGGCGCAATGGCACCACCTTCGCCAATCAGGCATTGGCCTATGCCGAGTTACCACAGGCCACGCGCGAGCGCATTGACCACCTGGTGGTCAATCATCATTACGGCAACCGGGACGACCTGGACACCACCTCCCGAACAGTGGCCTCTGTGCTGAACGACAGCCAAAAGAAAAAGGTGGACTGGGTGCAACACCCCCTGGTGCGCCCTCACCCCACGACGGGTCAAAAAGCCCTGTATGCCGTCAGCGGCAGTTCATTCAGCGTGGAAGGCATGTCCGAATCGCATGGACGTGCACTGCTGGATGAATTGAAAGAGCATGCCACGCAGGACAAGTACTGCCACACCTATGACTACGCCAACGGAGACGTCATCGTGTGGGACAACGCGCTCCTGTTGCACAGCGCACCGCTGATTGATCTGAC
>CANFMY010000137.1 GCA_947448375.1 Comamonadaceae bacterium
CATCACCACTGTGTATGTTCAGCACCCGGACCCTGATTTCATCGGACTACGCCAGCCCATGATGGCGCTTTGCAGCGACGCCCAACGTCCGGCGCAGTTTGTGTTTGACCGTGGGCAGCTCTTGGGGCCTTCGCAACGGGGCTTGCTGGCTTGCGTGGTCAGTGACAGTGTGGGCACACGCGAAGACCTGGAGCGGCGGGTGCTGGCCCAACTGCAAGAAGAATTCGCAGCGCCACCGGCAGCAGAATGGGATGCGCATTTGACCGCCCCCCAGGGAGACAACCCACCCGGCGGCTCAAGTGAATCGGGTTCCCGGGCCTGGCGTGTCGTGCAAACCGTGGTGGAAAAACGCGCCACCTTTGCCTGCACCCCGGGCTTGCAACGTCCGCCCGCCGCCATGGGTCCGGGCTGGTGGGCTTGCGGCGACTACGTTGCTGGCCCTTATCCGGCCACCCTGGAGGGCGCGGTGCGCTCAGGCCGGGAGGTGGTGGAACAGATCGCGCAAACTCGTCAACGTGAGCGGCGGCTCTGAGCCTGCGGGCCAGGTCTGCTCATCGCGGTTGAGCCAGGCACATTGCATGCCGGCGGCGCGAGCGCCCTGAACATCGAGGTGGGCATCGTCTCCGATGTGCAAGACCTCGGACACCCTCACACCGGCCAGCGAAGCGGCCTCGTGAAAAATGCGGGGGTCCGGCTTGGACACGCCGAATTCCTGCGCACTCACCGCGGCATGAAAGTGCTCCCCCAGACCCACGCGATTCACATCGGCATTGCCATTGGACAAAGCCACCACCGGATAACGGGCAGCCAGGAACGACAGCGCCTCCAGGGTGTCCTCGTACAGATCGACGTGTTGACGCGCCTCAAAAAACAGATCGAAAGCCGGAGCCGCCAGGTCGGGGTTGTCACCCACCTCGAGCAGGGCCCGGCGAATGGTTTCGCGCCTCAATGCGCTCAGGTCGTGCAGGCGGTCGTGCCACTCTTGCTGCAGTTGCTGGCGAATGCGGGCCAGGCCGCCTTGCTGGTAGCAGAGCACCGCCGTGGCCGGCGCATGCTCGCGCAAATACTGGTGCAACGCGGCCTCGGCCCGGGCCATGGTCGGGGCGATGGGCCAGAGCGTATCGTCAAGGTCCAGGGTAATGGCCCGGATAGATGCAGGATGGATCATGAGTCGGCGAGAATACAGCATGTCTTCCCGTTTTGCACCAGAGCCCCCTTATCGCCATGGTCAAGCCGCCCGCACGGCGGTTCTGTTGGTCAACCTTGGCACTCCTGACGCCCCCACGCCCAGCGCGCTGCGGCGCTACCTGGCACAGTTCCTGGGGGATCCGCGCGTGGTGGAAATCCCGCGCTGGATCTGGATGATCATCCTGCACGGCATCATTCTGCGGGTGCGCCCGGCCAAGTCAGCGCACAAGTACGCCAGCATCTGGACGCCCGAGGGGTCGCCGCTCAAAGTCTGGACCGAGCGACAGGCGCAGGCGCTGCAGCAGGCCATGGACCGCGAACAACTCCCTGTTTTGGTGCGCTACGCCATGACCTATGGTTCGCCCTCCATCGCCTCACAACTCGACGCCCTGAAGGCCGAGGGGGCCACGCGGATCCTGATCCTGCCCGCCTATCCGCAATACTCCGGCACCACCACGGCGTCAGTGAATGATGCGGTGTCGCGTTGGTCGCAGCAGTGCCGCTCGATGCCCGAGTTCCGGTTCGTCAACCGGTATCACGACGACCGGGGTTACATCGAAGCGCTGGCGCAGCGCATCGAAGCCCATTGGCAAGTCCAGGGGCGTGGCGAGCAACTCGTGATGAGTTTTCACGGTGTGCCACAACGCACGCTGCTGTTGGGCGACACCTACCACTGCGAGTGCTACAAAACGGCCCGGTTGCTGGCCGAGCGGCTGGGTTTGTCGCCCGCGCAATACAAGGTCACGTTTCAGTCGCGCTTTGGCAAGGCCAAATGGCTGGAGCCCTACACCGAGCCCACGGTGCGCGAACTGGCGCGCTCAGGCGTCAAGCGCATTGATGTGGTGTGCCCGGGCTTCACCAGTGACTGCCTGGAAACGCTGGAAGAAATTGCCATGGAGGTTCGCGAAGCGTTCCTCACCGAGGGGGGTGAGCAATTTGACTACATCCCGTGCCTGAATGCCGAGCCACGCTGGATCGAGGCGCTGGCCTCGATTTCGAAGCAGCATCTCTCAGGCTGGCCGCTCACCTTGGCCAGCGCTGCCGAGCGAGACGCCTCACGGGCGGCGGCGCTGCGACTGGGCGCCCCGGACTGAGGCCAGGCGCTGCGCCAACGGCGGTGCACCATCTGGCTCATCATGTGGCTCACCACCTGGAGCCCCCCTGAGCGCGCAACCGCGTTATGACTGGCCAGGCCGCGCCGAGCTCACTCCCAGCGTCTTCTCAATGGGTCGAGGCAACTTAAACCGGCCGAGCAGGCCCGGCCACAATCCCCTGATCATGCAAACGACCATATTCTGCGTTGCTCAAGCCGAGAATGTCCATCAAGACTTGCTCGGTGTGTTGCCCCAGCACCGGTGCCGGTCGGGCAGGTTCACGCGTCAAGGCTGAAAAATCCAGCTCGAGCGAGGGGGATGAGATCGCCCCCACGCCCGGCTGATTCACCGTGCTGAACATGGGGTTGCCCGGCAAGGTCTGCGCGATCATCTGCTCCACGCTTTGATAGCGCCCCCAGCACACGCCGTGCTGCTCGAACACCTGGGCGACCTGCGCGAAGGTGCGCGCCCCCACCCAGGCTTGCACAGCCTGGGCGATGGCTTCGCGCGCCTTGAACCGGTCGCCTTCCAGGCGCAGGTTGAGGCCCTGCGTCTGCTCGATGCGTTGGACCTCGTCGTGCATGCCAACGGCCTCGACCAGAGACTGCCACTGCTTGCCGGTCAATCCCACCACCATCAAGCGCACACCATCGGCAGACTTCACGTCACGGCCAAACGCGCCAAACAGGTAGTTGCCGTAGCGCTGGCGCTGCTGCCCCAGCTGCGATTCCGCGATGAAGCCCAGGTGCGCCATGGTGGCCAAGGCCATGTCCTCCAGCGCCAGCTTCACATGCTGACCCTGGCCCGTGCGCAACCGATGGCGCTCGGCGGCGAGCAAGCCCAGCGCGGCCATCTTGCCCGTCACCAGGTCCCAGGCCGGCAGCACATGGTTGACCACTTCGTCGCTGTCCTCGGGTCCTGTCAACAGCGGAAATCCGACCCGCGTGTTGACGGTGTAATCCACGGCGGATCCCCCTTGGCGATCACCCTGCAAGGTCAGCTGGATGAGGTCGGAGCGACGCTCGGTCAAGGCCTCATACGACAGCCAGCCGCGAGGGGGGAAATTGGTCAGCAGCATGCCGGCTTCCGGGCCCGGTGCCGTGATGAGCGCCATGGCCAGTTCTCGCCCTTCGGGGGTCGAGAGGTTCACCACCACCGAGCGCTTGCATTGGTTGAGTCCGCACCAGAACAAACTGGTGTTCTCCTCGGTCACCGGCCAGCGACGGTAATCGAGCCCGCCGCCCACCGTGTCCAGGCGGATCACGTCGGCCCCCATCTGGGCCAGGGTCAGGCCCCCAAGCGGCGCGGCCACAAAGGCCGCCGCCTCGATCACGCGCATGCCACCCAGCAGCTGTGCCGTCGTGCTCATGCAGGCTCCCGTCGGGACGCAGTCGGTGAAGCGCTCGCCACCGCATGTCCACCCCTGGATGAAGCCGTTGAACGCAAGGCCTGCTCCAGCAGTCCGCGGGCAATCACCTTGAGCGCCAGAATTTCCTCGGCCCCCTCGAAGATGGAGAGCACCCGGGCATCCACGAAGTAACGGCTGACAGGCGTCTCTTCTGCGTAGCCCATGCCGCCATGCAACTGCAAGGCCTCGCGCGAGACCAGTTCGGCCGAGCGGCAGGCCAGCAATTTCACCAGGCTCGACGCCAGGCTGCCGCCTTGCTCAAGGGTGCGCGCGGTCTGGTACGTCAGCAGACGACACCCCACATAACGAGCGGCCATGCGCGCCAGCTTGGCCTGCGTGAGCGAATAGTGGGTGAGGGGCTGGCCAAATACCTTGCGGTCTTGCGTGTAACGCTGCGCAGCCAGCAGCGCAGCGCGCATCACGCCGCACGCGCGGGCAGCCGTCTGCATGCGACCGCCCACCATGCCGGTCATGTTGAAGTAAAAGCCTTTGCCCAGACCCGAGGCTTCGCCAATCACATGCGAATCGGGCACCCACCAGTTTTCAAACGACAGGTCATAGGAGTGCATGCCCCGGTATCCCAGCGTGGGAATGGCACGGCCGGTCAACACCCCCCCCTCAGGCTGCTGGAAGCGAAACGCATGGTCTTCGGTGGAGGGCTTTTCCACCAGCAACAGACTCAGGCCCTTATGGCCCAGGGTGCGATCCGGGTCGGTTCGCGCCACCACCATCAGCACCCCCGCCTTGCCGGCAAAGGTGCACCAGGTCTTGGCTCCATTCAAGCGCCAACCGCCCTCGACACGATCAGCGCGCAAGGTGAGGCTGGCCACATCCGAGCCGTGGTCCGGCTCGGTCATGGCGATGGCGCACAGGGGTTGACCCTGCGCAATGCGAGGGAGCCAGTGTTCCTTCTGCGCCTCGGACCCGCCGGCCAGCAAGGCGCGGCACAGAATTTCGGGGCGCGTGATCAGACTGCCCGCCGCCCCCAGGGAGGCCTGTGACAAGGCTTCGGTCACGGCCACCATGATCAGGTTGTCGTCCTCACCACCCGTGCCGCTGCCCCCATACGCCTCGGGGACAGACAGTCCGAACACGCCCATCTCGCGCAGCGGTTGCAGCAGGGTTTCGGGGATGGTCAAATCGTCGCGGTGGATGTGCTCGGCCAGGGGCGCCACCACCTCTTGTCCAAAGCGCTGGAAGGTTTCCTGCACCAGGCGGATCGACTCGTCGAGGTGCACCTCGCCAATCTCGCCCTGGCTGGCCTGCAAGCGCTGGCCCGTTCGGGCCAATGCAGCCTCGCTGCCAGCGGCACGTCGCAGATCGGCCCAGGCAGTGCTGGACTGCAGGGCCTGAAGTGCACCAGCGTCCAGGGACAACTCCAGGCACAGCATGTCCAGTCGTGGCAGCACCGCCGTGAGGGTCTCCACCGTGAACACCAGCGCCAACTCGGCGTCCAGGCTGTCGGGAGTGACGGCCACCTGGTCGAGGGCGGTTTGTGCGGCCAACAGTTCGGCGCTGGTCCAGGCCATGTCGTAGGACAACAGTTGGTGTTGGTCCAGGCGTTCTGGGCTCAGACCGCGGGGAGATTGGCAGGCGTGTGCCAGCGCCTCAATGCCTTGCTGGTGGACCTGCTGGCACTGCTGCACCAGACCTTGAGCCAGTTCAATGAAATGGGAGGGAGTTGTCATGGGCAGATTGTCCGCGATCACAAAGGACGTGACTGCCTCCGACCTGACTCAGCCCGGCCCCAGACAACCGCCCAGCCAGGTCACCAGTGGCGCGTGGCCGCTCTGGGCGCTGCGCCAGCGCTGCACCCACCCCTGACTGTGGCCTTGCAACGGCACGCGCATGACGTGTTCAGGGCGCAGACGCTCACCATAGCGCCCCATTGACGACGCGGGCACCACGCGATCCTCATCACCCTGAAGATGTCGTTCCTGAAAACCGCCGGCGGGCACGGGCAAGTCAGCCGGGTTCAGCGATCCGGTCAGAGCCGTCATTCCCTGCCCCTCGCTCCAGACCTGCAGGTCCAGGGGCGAGGCGATGGTCACCACACAGCGCACAACCGGGCGCCGCACGGCCACCAGGAGCGCCAGGGTTCCTCCCCCGGAGTGACCCACGAGAACCAGTTCGCGCGCGCCGCTGACCTCCTGCAATCGGTCCAGTGCTTGCGCAGTCAGTGCGACCGCCGCTTCCCCCCAGCGCGCGTGGGTCCACCACTGCAGGGGGCAATCCGCACGGCCCGACGCCTCCAGAAACTGGCATGGTCGGGCCAGGTATGCCACCGACGCATGGGGATCGGTCAGGGCCAGGGGCAAGGCAACCGAAGTGCGGGGTGTGGGATCTGCAGGGGGGAAGCGTTGCCCCCACCAAGCCGCGCCGTCCCCTTCCAGATAGACATGGAGCACAGCCGAGGTGACACGGCCCTGCGTTGTCGCAGGTTGCTTCAGCCAGGCTTTGATGTGGGGCGACGAGTCGATCGGCACAAAGCCCTGATCGGCCAACTCGCGCAGGCCTCGCTCCACACCGAACGAGGCGGGCAATGCGCAACCCACCAGTCCAATGATGGCGCCCCATGCCCAAAGCCACAATCCGCGGCGAGTTACCACGTGTGGCCCCTCAGGCTTAACGGATCATGGGGATGCGCGGCGCAGTGAGTTGTTGCAGCAAGGCATCAAAGCCGCCGCTGGTGAGGAATGCCGGGCGGTCTCGCAGCAGTTGCAAGCGCGACTCCCCAGGCTGCAACACAGACGGCGTAAAGCCGCTCAGTTCCTTGCCGACCAGCATGGTCTCGCCTGTGTCGAGGCTCATCTGGGTCTCTCCGGAATGCACATAGTTGTAAATGCCCGCGCGGTCCTTGGCGCCCTCGGGAACGATGGCCACCTCGATGTCGGTCCCCCGAATACCGATGGTGGCGGCCCCGGCATCGTATTTGACGTTTTGCGGATTGGCCTTGGCAATCTGACCGCTGACTGCGCGCAAGGTACCCGATACCAGGTTGGTGTTGACCGTGTCCGTGGCTTTTTTCTCGAAACGGAACTGGCTGATTTTCACCTTGCTGTCCGAGCGCACGATCATGGTCGAGTTGTCCTTGAAGCGCACCAGCACCTCGGCACCTGCCGTGGTGGTGATCAAGTCGCCCGTGTTGACCGCCTCATTGGCCTTGGCATCACGGGTGGCGTTGTCGGCCGAAGTCACCGTGGCCTTGCCGGACACGCGAGCCAGATTGCCCGCTTCCTGTGCCTGCGCACCCAGGCTGAGCGACCCGGCCCCCAGGACCAGACTCCAGCCTAGCCAACTCGCCACCAGGCGTCGATTCAAACTCTTCATGGGGTGGGTCCTCGTGGTTATTTGCTGTCGAATTTCTTCACGCCGTCCCAGTCGGCACCGGGCGGATTCACTCGGTAATCGGCGACGCGTTCCAGGTAGATGCCCCAGAGTTTTTCCTCGGGGCTGGTCTGCTGAAGTGCAGTCAGCAAGGCTTGCGCCTCGTCCCAGCGCTGCGAGCGATAGGCGGCCAGGGCCTGATGCCACTGATCGAGTTGTTGCTGCATTCGCGCATCGGCCTCGGAGGCCAGCGCCAGCGGTTGGTAAATGCGAATGGGGATGTCCTTGCCCTTGACACGCACCGAGTCAATTTCGCGATACACGATGCCCGTCGCCATCTGCTTCGTCTCCTCGGACACCAGAATGCCCACCCCGTACTGCCGTGTGATGCCTTCCAGACGAGACCCCAGGTTCACGGTATCACCCATCACGGTGTAGGCCTTGCGCACCTTCGATCCCATGTCACCCACGGTCATGTCGCCACTGCTCAGGCCAATGCCGATCGAGATCGTGGGCCAGCCCTTGCGGGCAAATTCCTCCCGCAACACTTCCAGGCCGCGCTGCATGCGCAGGGCTGCCACCACGCCGCGGGTGGCGTGGTGGGGGTCTGGAACCGGGGCGCCCCAAAAGGCCATGATGGCATCGCCGATGTACTTGTCCAGCGTACCGCCCTCCTCGCGAATCACCTGACTCATGGACGTGAGGTACTCGTTGATGAAAGCAGCCAGGTCTTGCGGACTCAGTCGTTCGGAAATGGAGGTGAACCCCACCACATCCGAAAACAGCACCGTCAGGGTTTCCTTCTTGCCAGCCATGCTGTATTTCTCGGGGTCTTCGGCCATCTTGTCGACCAGCTCCGGTGGCACGTATTGGCCAAACAATTCGGTGAACTGCCGTTTGGAGCGGGCTTCCACCAGGAAGCCATAGGCCATATTCAAGACATACAGCGTCAGGATCAGCACCAGCAAGCTGGCCATGGGCAACACCAGTCCGGCCTGCCAGGCCAGGTGATGGATGTAGCCCAGCGCTCCCACCGAAACACCCACCAGCAGCAGACTCCAGCTGGGTGACAGGTTGGCCATCAGCAGCGCCATTGCCACGCCGAGCACCAGCACGGCCATCCATTCGAGACCACGCACATACCCCGGCATGGCCTTGAGTGCACCCTCCTCGGGGCTGATCATGCCTGCAATCAGGTTGGCGTGCACCTCCACCCCGGGGAAAATGGCACTGACCGGCGTGGCCCGCAAATCTGCCAGGCCAAGCGCGGTGGTGCCCAGCAGGGCAATCTTGTTCTGCAGGGCTTCCACGGGCAACTGGCCGGTGTAGACATCGGCCAGCGAGATGTAGCGGAAACTGCCTGGGGGTCCGCGGTAGGGAATCAACACCTGGGTGCGGTCATCCACCGGGATTTGCAACGGCCCCACCCCGATCGCTTCCAGG
>CANFMY010000138.1 GCA_947448375.1 Comamonadaceae bacterium
CGTCGAGCATGGACGCATTGGCGATGGGCATGCCGGTGAGGTCACACACCAGGGTCTGGAAATTCACCAGGGCTTCCATGCGGCCCTGGCTGATCTCGGCCTGGTAGGGTGTGTAGGCGGTGTACCAGGCGGGGTTCTCCAGGATGTTGCGCAAGATGACACCGGGCGTGTGGGTGCCGTAATACCCTTGGCCGATGCAACTTTTCAGCAGTACGTTGCGGTCGGCTATGCTGCGCAACTCCTCGAGCGCCTGGGCCTCGGTGATGGGCTCGGGCAGTTGCATGCCCTGACTGCGTGCAATGCTGGCGGGCACGATGCCTTCGATCAGGCTGCGGCGCGACGCTTCGCCAATGACCGACAGCATGTGCGCCTGGTCGGCCTCGGTCAGACCAATGTGGCGGGATTCGAACTCGTGGGCATTTTCCAGCTCACCCAACGGCGTGAGGCTCGACATCAGCATGGCAGTCTTTCTCAGGCAGTGAGGGCTTGGTAGGCGGCTTCGTCCATCAGGGCGTCGACATCGGCGGCGTTGTCCAGGCGGACCTTGAAGAACCAGCCGGCCCCCAGCGGATCGCTGTTGGCCAGGGCGGGGTCGTCACGCAGGCCTTCGTTCACTTCGGTGATGGTGCCGCTCAGCGGCATGTACACGTCGGCAGCCGCCTTCACGGACTCGACCACACCGGCCACCTCGCCGGCCTTGAAATGTTTGCCCACTTCGGGAAGCTCCACAAACACCACATCCCCCAGGGCGTCCTGGGCGTGGTGGGTGATGCCGACCGTGACGTGGTCGGTGCCGGATTGAACCCATTCGTGTTCGGCGGTGTATTTGAGACTCATGGTGGATTCCTTTCAGAAAAAATGATGGGCGATGGACCGAGCGTATCAGCCTCGGTAGTAGCGGGTGGGGACGAAGGGCATGGCTTGCACCACCATGGGCACGGGCTTGCCGCGCACCAGGGCGTTCAACACGGTGCCGGCGGCTGACAGTTCGCGTGGCACATAGGCCATCGCGATGGGCTGGTTGAACGTGGGGCCGAGCAGGCCGCTGCAGACTTCGCCCGCCGGTGCGCCGTCAAGCGTTTGCAAGGGGGTGTGTTCGCGTACGGGAATGCGCGCTTGTGCCACCAGGCCGACGCGACAGCGCACGGGGCCCTGCGCCAGTTCGCGCAACACGCGCTCGGCGCCAGGAAATCCGCCGGCGCGTTCACCACCCGCCCGCCGCGACTTCTGGATCGCCCAGTTCAGCCCTGCCTCCACCGGCGAGGTGGTGGTGTCGAGGTCTTGTCCATACAGGCACAGGCCGGCTTCCAGACGCAGGGAGTTGCGTGCCCCCAGGCCAATCGGCTTGACCTCGGGCTGGGCCAGGAGCGCACGTGCAAACGCGTCAGCCTGGGCCGCCGCAATGGAAATTTCAAAACCGTCCTCGCCGGTGTAGCCACTGCGCGTGACAAACAGCGGCACGCCCTCCCAGTCCAGGCGGGCGCCGGTCATGAACACCAGCGACGTGACGCCTGGCACCAGTCGCGCCAGGGCCGTGACGGCCATCGGTCCTTGCAGTGCCAGCAAGGCCTGATCGGGCAGCGGCGAGATCGTGCAGTGCGTGCCGATGCGTTGCTGCAGGTGGGCGATGTCGGCCTGCTTGCAGGCACCGTTGACCACCACAAACCAATCATCGCCTCGGTTGACGAACATCAGGTCATCCAGGATGCCGCCCTCGTCATTGAGCAGCAGACCATAGCGCTGGCGGCCAGGCGCCAGGCCCGCCACGTCAACCGGCATGAGGCTTTCGAACGCCAGGGCGGCCTGGGAGCCCGACAGCGTGAGTTGCCCCATGTGCGAGACGTCGAACAACCCGGCTTGGGTGCGCGTATGCACGTGTTCGGCCATCAGGCCACTGGGGTATTGCACCGGCATCGAGTAGCCGGCGAACGGCACCATGCGTGCACCCAGTTCGAGGTGCAGGTCATGCAAGGGGGTGGTCTGCAAGGCCGCGGGGGGGGCAGACGTGGGATCAGACATGCCAGGCTCCAAGGTTTTCGGCGTCTCAGGTGAAACGTCGGGAACCCTGTTGTCCGCTTTACCTGAGAGATTCAACGGCACGCCATCGTGCGGTCTTGCCCCTTCGGTGGACGCTGTGAGTCTGTGCACCAGCGTCTCTCTCCAACAGAATCGATTGCGTCAGTCCTTTTGCCTGAGCGTTCAGCCTTCGGCGGTCTTGCGACTCTCTCCTGACGGTCTGAATTCTAGCCGCAAGCTGGCCCGCTTCAGGCCTTGGGCAAGGCAAGGGTGATGGCCTGCGGGTTTTCGCGGATGTAATCGCGCACGATGGTTTCGAAATCCGGGTCGGAGGTCAGCCCCAGGCCCCGTGCGCGTGCTGATTCCACGCGTCCCGGCCAGGATTTGACAATACGACGAATGTTCTCATCCGGTGTCCAGTCGATCAGGTCGGTGGCGGCTTGGCCGGCCACGGTGCCCAAGGCCTTCGCCATGTCGCCCACCGTGGTGACCAGGGCCGGCATGTTGAGCGCGGTGCGCGGGCCCCATTCGGCGTCGCTGGTCTGGCCAATGCGCACCAGACCGGCAATGGTGTTGCCGGGTGAGGCCAGGGCCACCAGCGTGTCAGGCGTCACCGGGCAGGCGCCACGCACGCCGGCGAGCGGTTCGCGCACCATCCCGCTGAAGAAACTCGAGGCCGCGCCGTTGGGTTTGCCCGGGCGCACGCTCACCGTCATCAGCCGCACGCTTCGGCCGCGGATGAAACCCTTGCGGGTGTAGTCGGCCATCAGCTGTTCGCCGATGAATTTCTGGATGCCGTAACTGGTTTGCGGCGTGGGCAGCGTGAGGTCGGTGATGACGTCGGGCGGGGGCAGGGCGGGTTGGTCGTGCACCAGGCCAAACACCGCCAGCGAACTGGTGAACACCACGGTGGGCTGTGTGCCCAGGGCGCGACACGCGCTCAGCAGGGCTTCGGTGGCCGCCAGGTTGCTGCGCATGCCCAGATCGAAATCGGCTTCGCATTCGCCGCTCACGGCAGCGGCCAGGTGGTAGACCACGTCGGTGCCGGTGGGAATGGCCGGCACGCCTTGCGGGCCAGGGGCCAACAGGTCGTTCAGGTCACCGACCAGCGAGCGCACACGGGCGTCGGCTGCCAGGTCGGCAGGTGCCGGCGCGCGGTCCACCAGCAGCACGGAGCGGATGGGTTGAGCGGCAGCGCTATTGAGGCGAAAGCCGCCTTGGGCCAGCAGGGTGCGCGCCAGGCGGGCGCCGAGAAATCCGGCGCCGCCGGTGATGACGATGTTCATGGTCACATGCTTCCGTAGTTGGGGCCGCCACCGCCCTCAGGCGTGACCCACACGATGTTCTGGGTCGGGTCCTTGATGTCGCAGGTTTTGCAGTGCACACAGTTTTGTGCGTTGATCTGCAGTTGGTCCGCCCCCTCGGGCGACTGGATGAATTCATACACACCGGCCGGGCAGTAGCGCGCCTCGGGGCCGCCAAACTTGGCGAGGTTGATCTGCACGGGCACCGACGCGTCTTTGAGCGTCAAGTGGGCCGGCTGGTTTTCCTCGTGGTTGGTGTTGCTGATGAACACACTGCTCAGGCGGTCAAAGGTGAGCTTGCCGTCGGGCTTCGGATACTCGATCACCGCGCATTCGGCAGCAGGTTTGAGGTAGGTGTGGTCGGCCTGCTCGCGGTGCAGCGTCCAGGGGATGTGACCGCGCAGCACAAACTGCTCGATGCCGGTCATGAGACTGCCCACGGTGCGGCCTTTTTTGAACCACTGCTTGAAGTTGCGGGCCTTGTTCAGCTCGGCGTGCAACCAGCTGTTCTCAAACGCTTGCGGATACGCGGTGAGCTCGTCGCGCGAGCGGCCCGCGCGCAATGCGTCGAAAGCCGCCTCGGCGGCCAGCATGCCGGTCTTGATGGCCGCGTGCGATCCCTTGATGCGGCTGGCGTTGAGGTAGCCCGCGTCGCAACCCACCAGCGCGCCCCCGGGGAACACGGTCTTGGGCAAACTGAGCAGTCCACCGGCCGTGATGGCGCGTGCGCCGTAGGCCAGGCGCTTGGCCGGTTTCACACCATGGGCTTCATCGCCCTCCAGGTACCAGCGGATATTGGGATGGGTCTTGAAGCGCTGAAATTCTTCGAACGGGCTCAGCCAGGGGTTGCTGTAGTCCAGTCCCACCACAAAGCCAATCACCAGCTGGTTATTGGGCATGTGATACACGAACGAGCCGCCATAGGTGTCGGCATCCAGGGGCCAGCCGGCGCTGTGCAGGGCCAGTCCGGCCTGGTGGCGCGACGGGTCGATCTCCCACACCTCCTTCAGGCCGATGCCATAACTTTGCGGGTCACGGCCCGCGTCGAGGTGGTAGCGCGAGATGAGCTGCTTGCCCAGGTGGCCGCGCGCACCCTCGGCAAACACGGTGTACTTGGCGTGCAGTTCCATGCCGAGCTGGAAGTTCTCGGTGGGCTCGCCATCCTTGCCCACGCCCATGTTGCCGGTGGCCACGCCTTTGACAGCGCCGTTCTCGTCGATGAGTACTTCAGCGGCGGTGAACCCCGGGAAAATTTCGATGCCCAGGGCTTCGGCCTGCTGACCCAGCCAGCGGGTGAGTTCGCTCAGGCTGATGATGTAGTTGCCTTCGTTGTGAAAGCACGGCGGCAGCAGCCAGTTGGGCGTGCGGGTGCCCCCCGTCTCGCTGAAGAACATGAAGGCGTCGTCGGTGACCGGCTGGTTCAGGGGCGCCCCCCTGGCTTTCCAGTCAGGGAACAGTTCGGTCAGCGCGATCGGGTCCATGATGGCCCCCGAGAGAATGTGCGCACCCGGCTCGGACCCTTTTTCCAGCACCACCACCGACACCTCCTGGCCTGTCTCGGCGGCCAGCTGCTTGAGTCGGATGGCGGTGGACAGGCCTGCAGGCCCCGCGCCCACCACCACCACGTCGTAGTCCATGGACTCGCGGGGACCGAATTGCTCGAGGATCTGTTCTGGGCTCATAGTGGTGTGTCGACAAAGAAAAAACGCACAGGGACGGGGCGATGGCCCACCGCAAAACATTCTAGTCGCTGGCTCAGACGACGGACGGGAGACATAATGGAACTCCCCTCACTGGATCTGCAAGGAGCGTCACATGGCTTATCAACTCGATCTTTCGGGCCGCGTGGCCCTGGTGACTGGCGCCTCCAGTGGGCTGGGGGCCCAGTTTGCGCGCACCCTGGCCCAGGCCGGTGCTGCAGTGGTGCTGGCCAGCCGTCGGGTCGACCGGCTCAAGGAGCTGCGTGCGCACATCGAGGCGGAGGGGGGCAGCGCACACGTCGTGGCGATGGATGTGACGGAAATCGGCAGCATCCGCTCGGCGGTGGCCCATGCTGAAACCGAGGTGGGCCCCATCGACATCCTCATCAACAACTCGGGCGTGAGCAACACCCAGCGCCTGCAGGAGGTGGAGGGAGACGATTACGATTTCATTTTCGACACCAATGTGCGCGGTGCATTTTTTGTCGCACAAGAGGTGGGCAAGCGCATGATCGCGCGGGCCAAAGACGCAGCACCCAGCACCTATTCGGGTGCGCGCATCATCAACATTGCCAGCATGGCGGGCCTGAAGGTGTTGCCGCAAATCGGTGTGTATTGCATGAGCAAGGCCGCGGTGATTCAAATGACCAAGGCCATGGCCCTGGAGTGGGGGCGCTTTGGCATCAACGTGAACGCGATCTGCCCGGGCTACATCGACACCGAAATCAACCACCACCACTGGCAGACCGAGCAAGGTCAGAAACTGGTGCAGATGCTGCCGCGCAAGCGCATCGGGCAACCGAAGGATCTGGACGCCTTGCTGGTCATGCTGGCCAGTCCCGACAGCGGCTTCATCAATGGCGCGGTCATCGCCGCCGATGACGGGTTCGCGCTGTAAACCGCGCGTCGCCCCTCGGACGTTGACCTGTCCTGGGTTCAGTCCTTTTTCTTGGGTAGCCGGCCCATCACATAAAACTCGGGGTTGGGCATCATGCCGGTGACGTTGGCCATGCGGTTGGACAAGCCAAAGAACGCGGTGATGGCGGTGATGTCCCAGATGTCCTCGTCGCTGAAACCGTGGGCGTGCAGGGCTTGGAAATCGGCGTCCTCCACCGCGTCGCTGTGCTGGCAGACCTTGAGCGCAAAGTCGAGCATGGCCCGTTGACGCGGGCTGATGTCAGCCTTGCGGTGGTTGATGGCCACCTGGTCGGCCACCAGCGGCTTTTTCTCGTAAATGCGCAGAATCGCGCCGTGGGCCACCACGCAGTACAGGCAGTTGTTGACGGCGCTGGTGGCGGTGACGATCATCTCGCGGTCGCCTTTGGTGAGGCTGCCGTCCTCTTTGAGCATGAGCGCATCGTGGTAAGCGAAGAAGGCGCGCCATTCAGCCGGTCGACGCGCCAGGGCCAGGAACACGTTGGGGACAAAGCCCGCTTTGTCCTGCACCTCCAGCACCTTGGCGCGGATGTCGTCGGGCAGATTGTGGATCTCCGGGGCGGGGTAACGGCTCATGAGGGCTCCTGGCTGAGGCGGACACATTCGACGGGCCAGGGCAGTGCCCTGGCGCATGGCGGCCATTATGGCGCTGTCACCCGGTCGACTGGTGCCCCCGGGTTGCGGGGTGGCCGCACCCGGCGAAGCGGCGTGGTCAGCGCTTAAAATCGCCGTTGGATCGAAGGTACCTGACTGGAGCACAACTTGAACAAGATTTTCCCCTCCGCTGCCGAGGCCCTCAAGGACATCGTGGCCGACGGTCAGTTGATGGCCGTGGGTGGATTCGGCCTGTGCGGCATTCCCGAGGCCCTGATTGCCGCGTTGCGTGACACGGGCGTCAAGAACCTGACCGTGATTTCCAACAACGCCGGCGTCGACGACTTCGGTCTGGGCTTGCTGCTGCAGACCCGCCAGATCAAGAAGATGATTTCCTCCTACGTGGGCGAGAACAAGGAGTTCGAGCGCCAGTACCTGGCCGGTGAACTCGAGCTCGACTTCACCCCGCAAGGCACGCTGGCCGAGAAGCTGCGTGCCGGTGGTGCGGGCATCCCGGCCTTCTTCACCAAGACCGGTGTGGGCACCATCGTGGCCGACGGCAAGGAATTGCGCGACTTCGACGGCGAGACCTATGTGATGGAGCGTGCCCTGGTGCCCGATGTGGCGCTGGTCAAGGCCGACATCGCAGACCGTTCGGGCAACCTGCGCTTCAACCTCACGGCGCGCAACTTCAACCCGGCCGCCGCCATGGCCGGCAAGATTTGCGTGGTGGAAGTCGAGCGCATCGTGGCCACCGGCGAGTTGGCGCCAGATGACATCCATCTGCCGGGCATCTACGTGCACCGCATCGTGCACAACCCGACGCCTGAAAAGCGCATCGAAAAACGCACCACGCGCGACCGCAAAGTCTGAATGTCATTTGAGGACGCGCACATCGCGGCCTCGTCAACAAGGAATTTCATCATGCCCTGGACCCAAGATCAGATGGCTGCTCGCGCAGCCCAGGAATTGCAGGACGGTTTTTATGTCAACCTTGGCATCGGCATCCCCACGCTGGTGGCCAACCACGTGCCCGACCACATCGAGGTCTGGCTGCAAAGCGAGAACGGCATGTTGGGGATTGGCCCCTTCCCGTACGAAGACGAGATCGACGCCGACCTCATCAACGCCGGCAAGCAGACCGTCACCACCATCAAGGGCTCGTCGATTTTTGGCAGCCACGACAGCTTCGCCATGATCCGTGGCGGCAAGATCAACCTCTCCATCCTGGGGGCCATGCAGGTGAGTGCCCAGGGTGACCTGGCCAACTGGATGATCCCGGGCAAGATGGTCAAGGGCATGGGCGGCGCCATGGACCTGGTGGCTGGCGTCAAACGCGTGATCGTGCTCATGGAACATGTGGCGCGCAAGAAGGATGGCACCGAAGACCTCAAGATCCTGGCCGAGTGCAACCTGCCGCTCACGGGCGTGGGGGTGGTCGACCGCATCATCACCGACCTGGCCGTGATGGACGTGACGCCCGAGGGCCTCAAGATCGTCGAGCTGGCGCCTGGTGTCACGCGCGAGTTTGTGCAGAGCAAGACGGGCGTGACGCTGATCTGAGTCTCGTGCTGTCTGGCGAAAAGGCCCACCTCGGTGGGCCTTTTTGTTGGGGTGGCTCCCCGAGAGCAGGTCAGATCACCCCTTCATCCTGCAAGCGGCGCTGTTCGGCGTCACTCAGTCCCA
This sequence comes from Comamonadaceae bacterium, assembly GCA_947448375.1. Classification (GTDB taxonomy): domain Bacteria; phylum Pseudomonadota; class Gammaproteobacteria; order Burkholderiales; family Burkholderiaceae_C; genus Limnohabitans. The sequence goes on from CANFMY010000138.1 coordinate 8,237, forward strand.
TCGCGCTGAAAAAACTGGCGTTGTGCAGGCCTCTCGAGGGTCCGGTGGCCGGTGTATGGGGCTGCACGTCCTTGAAGCGCGGCACGATGCAAGGCGCCTTCACGCTGCCCAGTTCGGGGTCGGGCAAATCGATGAACGCCTTGCGTGCCTGCAGGTGC
>CANFMY010000139.1 GCA_947448375.1 Comamonadaceae bacterium
CAGACCAGGTCGGCGTTGGCCTCTTTGAGGCGCGCGGCAATGGGGCCGAACTCCTTGTTGCCGAACTCCCACTCGAGCCAGAGTTTTTCTTGCAGGCCGCGCTTTTTGAACACCTCGCGGGCACCGTGCGACATGAACACCACCGAGGGGAACTTGCTGGTGACCATGGCCACCGACTTGGGCGACTGACCGCCAGCCGTCAGGCTGTCCATCAAGGTGTTGGGCACGGTGGTGCCGGGGTCGTGGCCCATGACATAGCCGGCAAAGTGCATGTCGTACTTGGCCAGTGAAGGAACGCCAAACGAATTGGTCACCAACACCTTGCTGTTGCGCTGTGCCACGCCCATGGCGGCCAGCGAATTGGCGGTGGCGTAGGGCCCCATGAGCAGGTCGACTTTTTCGCCGGTGATGAGTTGTTCGTACAGGGTGCGGGCCAGATCGGGCTTGGACTGGTCGTCCTTGACCACCCACTCCACCGGACGGCCCAGCCAGCCACCCCGCTTGTTGATCTGCTCGATGTAGATTTCGGCCGCGATTTTGTGCACCACCGCGGTGCCTGCGAGGGGGCCCGTCAAGGACAGGGAGCTGCCCACACGAATGGGACGATTTTGAGCATGCAAGCCGGTCAGTGGCGATGCGAGCAGCGTGCTTGCGCCCAGCGCTTGCAAAAACGGTCTTCTTTGCATGATGGAGGTCTCTCTCTTGAGTTGGGTGGTTGACAGGGCATTCTGACCTTACCATTGCCTCCATGACCAGCGTGGTTACCCTCACCTGCCCTGTCATGCCAGTGACTCATCATTCGTCCCTTGCACCAGAGACTATGCCTCCGATGACCGCCCTCACCTCTGAGCCGATACCACCGCTGGACGTCTTGCGTCGCTTTCCTGCGCACGATTTTTCCCTGGCGGATTTCTTTGCCTCACGCTGCAGCGCCCAACCCGACACCTCGATGGTCGAGTATGACGACCAGATCATGACCTGGGGCGAGTGCGCGCAGCGCGCCGACCACGCCGTGCAATGGCTCCAGGACCGCGGAGTGGGCACAGGCGACCGCATTGGACTCATGGCCTACAACCACCCGGCCACGGTGGTGCTGATGCTGGCCTGTGCCCGGCTCGGGGCTCTGGTGGTTCCGTGCAACCCCGAGTTCGAGGCCCGCGAAGCCCGCTACATCTTTGAACACGCGGGCGTGTGCGGCGTGATCTGCTCGCCCGAGCCGAGTCAGCGCGTGGCCGAGGCGGTGGCAGACATCGCCCCCGCGCCCTGGCGCGTCATGATCGACCAACCGTGGGGCGAAGAAGGCTCCTTGCTGGACCAATGGGCCCAAAGCCCGGCAGATACGCACACACGGGTAGGCACGGCCGACAGCACGTTTCTCATCATTTACACCTCGGGCACCACGGGCTTTCCCAAAGGGGTGATGCACAGCCAGCGCACCTACTTGCTCACGGCCGAAGCGTTTGTGCAGCGCATGTTCCTGCAGCCCGACGAGCGCGTCATGTGTGTGTTGCCACTGTTTCACATCAACGCCCTGATGTATTCGCTGGGCGGAGCCATGGCCTGCGGTGGCACGCTCATCCTGATTCGCAAGTTCTCGGCCTCGGCGTTCTGGCAACAAGTGGCCCATTACCGAGCCACCGAGGTCAACGTCATCATGTCGGCGGCGGCCATACTGGCGCGCCGCCCACCCGAGGAGTTTGTGCCGGGCCACCGCCTGCACAAAATGTTTCTGGCCCCGCTCAACCGCGACCTGCTCGACACCTTCCAGCAGCGCTTTGGTGTGCACACCCTCATCGAGTGTTATGGCATGACGGAAATTCCGGGCGTGCTCAGCAACCCGTTTCGGGGCCCGCACAAGCTGGGCAGCATGGGCTGCATTTCGGCCCACCCCGACCCTGGCATTCCACGCCCCGAGGTACGCATCCTCAATGACGAGGGGCAGGATGCCGCCGTGGGCGAAGTGGGTGAACTGGTGGTGCGCACCCCCACGCTCATGCAGGGCTATTTCCGGGATCCCGAACAAACCGCCGCCAGTTTCCACCAGGGCTGGTTCCTGACCGGCGACCTGTGTCGCCGCGACAGCGACGACTACCTGTTCTTTTTCACCCGCAAGAAGGACATCATCCGCCGGCGAGGTGAGAATATTTCGGGGGCGGAAATTGACAGCGTGATGGGCAGTCACCCGGATGTGCTGGAGTGCGCGGCCATCGGGGTGGCGTCCGACCTGGGCGAAGAAGACATTCTGGTGGCGGTGGTGCCCCGCCCCGGCGCCACAGTAACCCCCCAACAGGTGCACCAGTATGCCGTGGCTCATTTGTCGGCCATCAAGCAACCGCGTTATATTGTGATGGTGGAAGACCTGCCGCACACCGGATCGATGAAAATCGCCAAATTCCGGCTCAAGCCAGGCAACGACCTGCGCGACAAAGCCACCGACTTTCAACACTAAGGAAGACAACCCGATGAACGCTCCAGACAACAAGAACGCGCACACGATCGAAAATCTGTATGACGCCACCGACCTGATCACCAACGAGGTGCTCAAGCGATACGAAAACACGCCTGACCCGCGTCTGCGCGAGATCATGCTGTCGCTGATCAAGCACATCCACAGCTTTGCCAAGGAAGTCAAGCTCTCGGCCAGCGAGTGGGCCTTTGCCATGCAATTCATGGAAGAGACCGGCAAGTGGTGCGGCCCGGGTCGCAACGAATTCATGATCTTCTCGGATGCATTCGGCCTGTCCATGCTCACCGTGACGCAAGACTATCCCCGTCCGGCCCACGCCACCGAGCCCACGCTGGTGGGTCCGTTCCTGCTGGAAGATGCCCCTGAGTTCCCGCTGGGTGCCGACATCAGCGCAGGCGCTGCCGGCACCCCCATGCACGCACAAGGCCGCATTCTGGACACCGAAGGCAAACCCATCCCCCACGCCGTCATCGACGTGTGGCACTCGGACGACCGTGGCCTGTACGACGTGCAGACCGACCTGGAAACCAACGGCCCCTGGGCCCGCGCCGTGTTGCACGCGGACGGCGAAGGACGCTACCACTTCTGGTCGATTCTGCCGGTGGATTACCCCATTCCGTCGGACGGCACGGCCCAGATCATGCTGCGCGCGACCACGGGCCGCACCTGGCGCCCGGCCCACCTGCACTACCGCATCCAAGCCGAGGGCTTCCGCCCGCTGGTCACGCACATCTTCGATCGCAACAGCAAGAACCTCGACGGCGATGCGGTGTTTGGCGTGCGCCCCTCCCTGATCGCCGACTTCATCCGTCAAAAGCCGGGCACAGCCCCTGACGGCAAAGTGATGAAGGATGACTTCTACACGCTGAACTACGACTTCGTGATGACGCGTCCCTGAGCGACGGCTTCAGCGGCTGATCAGGGCGCTGGCTGAGCCTGCTGCACAGGCTGGGCCAGCACCTTGTCAATGCGTCGACCATCCAGGTCGACCACTTCAAACTCCCACCCCTGCACCTGCACACGCGCGCCCGTGCTGGGTACCTTGCCGCTCACCGACATGATGAGTCCGGCCAGCGTGTTGTAAAGCCCCCGGTCTTCCCCTGGCAAGGACTCACTCAGTCCCAGGCGCGTCTTGAGTTCCACCACCGGCATGGCGCCATCCAGCAGCCAACTGCCGTCCCCGCGCGGCGTGGCCCAACTGTCTTGTACGCGGGCGTGATCCAGCCATTCACCGGTGATGGCTTCGAGCAGATCGCGCGGGGTCATGAGCCCTTGCACCACGCCGTACTCGTCCACCACCATCACCATGCGACCACTCTGGGCCGAGCGCTGTGTGCGTTTGGCAGGACGACGAAACTGCTCCAGCAGATCCAGACCACTCAGGGTTTCCGGCGCGAAGGCAGCGGGCACCATCAGCGTCTCCAGCAGTTGGTCGCCGACCGTTTGCTGGGTCAACTCCGCCAGACTCACCAGCCCCACCACATCGTCCAACCCGCCACGGCACACCGGATACCAGGAGTGCATCGACCCCTGTCGCACTTGATCCAGGGCCTCGTGCACCGTGGCGCGCGCAGGCAACCAGTCGATATCCGAGCGCGGCACCATCAGCGAGGTGAGCGGTCGGTCATCGAGGTGGAAGACATTCTTCACCATCTGGTGTTCCTGGTGCTCGATGAGCCCCGCATGCACGCCCTCGGTCAGGCTGGCGCTGATCTCCTCTTCAGTCACCGAGTCCTGGCGACGTGTGTCCAGGCGCATGAGCCGCAACACCCCGGCCGTGCTGGCCGATAGCAAGGCGATGAAAGGCCGCGCCACCACACCCAGCATGCGCATGAGCGGCGCCGTGTGTCGAGCAATGGTTTCCGGGTAGAGCTGGGCGATGCGCTTGGGCACCAGCTCGCCAAAGATGATGGTCAGAAAGGTGATGAGCGTGACCACGCTGGCCGTGGCAGCAAAGGTGGCCACGGTGGCGGACATGCCGGCCGACACCAGCCAGCGCGACACCGATTCGCTGAACGCCGCCTCCCCCACAATGCCGTTGAGCACACCGATGGACGTGATGCCGATCTGCACAGTGGATAAAAACTGGGTCGGTCGCGCCATGAGCTGCAAGGCCAGCTCGGCCCCATGCTCGCCGGCCTCCTGCAAAGCGAGCAGGCGCACCTTGCGGCTCGACGACACCGCCATTTCAGACATGGCAAAGAGTCCGTTGAGCAGAATGAGGACGGCGATGAAAAGAATATCCATGGTGACTGGCAGGGGTTCGAATACCGGACAATGCCGGTATGGCACTTTACTTGATTGGCGATGTGCAGGGTTGTCACGATGCCTTCACGCGGTTGATGGGGGCACTGAACTTCTCCCCCAGTCGCGACACACTCCTGCTGCTGGGTGACCTGGTCAACCGCGGCCCCGACAACGTCGGGGTGCTGCGCAGCCTACGCGATTTGGGCACCAGCGCGCGCTGCCTGCTGGGCAATCACGACCTGCATCTGCTGGCCTTGCACCGCGGGCTGGTGCCGCTCAAGCGGGGCGACACGGTGCAAGATGTGCTGCAAGCACCGGACCGTGACGCGTTGATGCAGTGGCTTCAGCAGCAGTCGCTGGCCTGGCAACAGGACGACTGCCTGATGGTGCACGCCGGCGTGTTGCCGCAATGGAGCCCCGCACAGACGATGGCGCTGGCGGGTGAAATGGAGGCCGTGCTGCGTGGCCCTCAAGCCGAAACATTTTTTCAGCACATGTACGGCAACCAGCCCGACCAGTGGCGCGACGATCTCCAAGGCCCTGATCGCTGGCGCGTCATTGTCAACGGGCTCACGCGCTTGCGCTTTTGCACGCCCGAGGGTCGCATGGACTTCATGGCCAAGGAAGGTCTGGCCGATGCGCCGCCCGGCCATCTGCCCTGGTTTGATATCCCCGATCGGCACACACGTCAGGTGCGCGTGGTGTTTGGGCACTGGTCCACCCTGGGTGGCCTCACCCGTGCGGATGTGAAGTGTCTGGATACGGGCTGTGTCTGGGGGGGCAGTCTCACGGCCTGGGAGCTGGAGCCTCACGGCCCCGGTCGCACCGTGTCCGTGCCTGCCCGGGTTTGAACCACCGAGCCCGGGAGTCGATCCCGGCGCGTCGCGTCAGACGGGCTCGTCGGACTTGAACAGCGCGGGCACCTTGCGCTTGGTCTTGATGTTGGACGACACGCTGCGCGAGGACTTGGCTTGTGCAGCCTCCCACGATGCGGCGGGCGCGTCCTCGGCACGGACGGTGGGCTCGTAGGGCTTGTTGAAGAACGGGTCTGCCGGTGGCGCAGCGGGACGACCCCGTCCACCCCGGCTGCCCGTGTCGCGGGAGGGGGGTGACGATGATTCCATCGCATCGCGCGGATCTTCCTCAGCCCAGGCACGGCGTCCCGAGTTGAAGCGGCCACGCGGACGATCGTCCTCGAACTCGACCGCTTCGAGCTCGATCTTTTTCTTGATCAGCTTTTCGATGTCGCTGATCAGCCGTTGATCGCTGCCGGACACAAACGTCGCGGCCAAGCCTGAGGCGCCTGCACGACCGGTACGTCCGATGCGGTGCACGTAATCTTCGGCGTTGAAGGGCACGTCAAAGTTGAACACGGCCGGCACATCCTTGATGTCCAGACCACGCGCAGCCACATCGGTGCAGACCAGCAAGTCCACCTCGCCGCGCTTGAAGGCGTCCAGCGCCTTGAGGCGTTCGTCCTGGCTCTTGTCCCCGTGCAGGGCAGCGGTCTTCAAGCCATCGCGTTCAAGCGAGCGCGCCAGGCGGGCGCACCCCAGCTTGCTGTTGACAAACACAAAGGCCTGCTTGAGGCCGTTTTGATTCAGCACTTGTCGCAAGGCGCGGCGCTTGTCGTCGTCGCTCACGCTGTAGAAATGTTGCGCCACGGTGGAGGCCGTCTCGTTCGGACGCGCCACCTCGATGGTGACAGGGTCTTGCAGGTAGCTGCCGGCCAGTCGCTTGATCTCGGGCGAGAACGTGGCCGAGAACAACAAGGTGGTGCGTTGCTTGGGCAGATAGCTCAGGATGCGCTGCAAATCGGGCAGGAAGCCGATGTCGAGCATGCGGTCGGCCTCGTCGAGCACCACGTACTCGACCTGGTTGAGCACCGCATTCTTGGCCTCGATATGGTCCAGCAAACGGCCCGGCGTGGCCACCAGCACCTCGACGCCCTTTTTGAGCTCCAGGGTCTGGGGCTTCATGTCCATGCCGCCAAACACCACGGTGCTGCGCAGCTGGGTGTACTTGGCGTACAGCTTGATTTGCTGAGCCACCTGGTCGGCGAGCTCACGGGTGGGCAGCAGCACCAGAGCGCGTACCGGGTGACGGGCGGGCGAGGTGGAGCTGTTTTCGTGGCGCAGCATGCGCTGCAGGAGGGGCAGCGAGAAGGCGGCGGTTTTACCGGTGCCGGTCTGGGCGGCGCCCATCACATCCTGCCCCGCGAGCACCACGGGAATGGCCTGGGCCTGAATGGGGGTCATCGACTCGTAGCCCATTTCGGCCACGGCACGTGCCAGCGAAGGTGCCAGCTGCAAATTGGAAAAAGAACTCATGTCAGGGCGTATTGTCGCATCCTCGCCTGACAACAGGGTGCGGCAACCCGCAGGACGCCCGATTTCGGTAGAACCCCGTGGGCAGCATCAGGTTTTGGGCAGGGTCACACCCACCTGGCCCTGGTACTTGCCACCGCGGTCCTTGTAGCTGGTTTCACAGACCTCGTCACTCTCGAAGAACAACACCTGGGCACAGCCCTCGCCGGCGTAAATCTTGGCCGGCAGGGGCGTGGTGTTGCTGAACTCGAGCGTCACGTAGCCCTCCCACTCCGGCTCGAAGGGGGTCACGTTGACGATGATGCCGCAGCGGGCATAGGTGCTCTTGCCCAGGCAGATGGTCAGCACGTTGCGAGGAATACGAAAGTACTCCACCGTGCGAGCCAGTGCAAAGCTGTTGGGCGGGATGATGCACACGTCCGACTCGATGTCGACAAAGCTGCGCTCGTCGAAGTTCTTGGGGTCCACCACGGTGCTGTAGATGTTGGTGAACACCTTGAACTCGGGGGCGCAACGGATGTCGTAGCCATAGCTGCTGGTGCCGTAGCTGACGATCTTGTTGCCATCGCGCTGGCGGACCTGGCCAGGCTCAAACGGCTCGATCATGCCCTGCTGTTCGGCCATGCGGCGGATCCACTTGTCGGATTTGATGCTCATGGCGGGATTTTAGGGGTTGCGCGGCGAGCCCGACCGAGGCAGCCGGGGTGACACGCCCGCTACCAGGAAATCCATGCTCAGAATGCGCGCATCGGGCAACACCTCGCCTGCGGGTAGCACCGTGTGGCCGTCCTGGTCCACCAGGGGGCCGCGAAACGGGTGGAGACGGCCAGCCGCAATCTCGTCGCGACGGCTGAGCACCTCTCGGCGCAGGGCAGCCGGTACCGCCTGACCAAACCCCTGCACCTGAACCATGCCTTCGCGCAGGCCGCCCCACACATCACCGGAGGTCCACTGCCCTTGCATCAGCTCACGCACCCGCCGGGTGTAGTAGTCACCCCAGTGGTGCGTGACGGCCAGCAGTTGCGCCTGTGGACCCACATCGCGCATGTCGGAGTGATAGGCCACCGCCCAACGCCCGCGCTCCTGAGCCGCCACCATGACGGCGTTGGAGCCGGTGTGAAACGCCAGCACGTCCGCCTGCTGGTTCATCAAGGTCATGGCCGCCTCGCGCTCACGTGCAGGATCGAACCAGGCGTTGAGCCAGATCACCTTGACCTGCGCATCGGGTCGCACCGAACGCATGCCCAGCGTGAACGCATTGATGCCTTGCAGCACTTCCGGAATGGGGAACCCAGCCACATACCCGGCGATGTGCGACTGGC
>CANFMY010000140.1 GCA_947448375.1 Comamonadaceae bacterium
AGTAACGGGTTTACGGATGCATGGTGGCCCAGGCAGGTGTTGAGTAATCAATACGGCAGCGGCGAGAGTGCTCACCGTGATCGTGAAACGGGTTTGCGCACGACGGGCCCCGCACTGAACCCCGACGTGCTGCGCGGCAGTCGTGCTGACCACCCCCTGGAGCGACGTCAACATAAATTGTTTGATGCCTGGCACCAGGAACGATGTGGTCGCTTGGAGGCGATCGAAGTGCCTTTGCTGTCAGCTGCCAACTGGGGTGGCCCGGGTATGCATTTGCGTGGCAACTTTGAGGGCTGGCTGCGAGCCGGTTCTGCCCACAAGTGGTTGTTCGCCCATATCGGCACCCACTATGAGAGTTTTTATTTGCCGCAGTACGTTGAATTACAAAAACGTTTTTTCAATCATTTCTTGCGCGGTGAAGACAATGGTTGGCAGGACCAGCCTCGGGTACAACTGGCCATTCGTCGTCACGACGGCACGGCTCAACTGCGGCAGGAGCGCGAATGGCCCCTGGCACGCACCAACTGGATGCGCTGGTATCTGAATGCTGACACCCAGGCGCTCTCGACCGCGGCGCCTCAGACGTCCCACACGATGTCCTATCGTGCGATGCAGGAAAGTATCAGTTTCAGTACACCCCCATTCGAGATTGACACCGAGTTCACCGGCCCCGCGACCTTGCGTCTTTGGGTGTCCTCCAGCACCACCGACATGGATGTGTTCGCTGTCTTGCGCGTGTTTGATCCGCAGGGGCAGGAGTGCACTTTCGTGGGTGCCCACGAGCGCGTTCCCATGGCCATGGGGTGGCTCAGAGCTTCGCACCGCAAGTTGGACCCGGTCAAGAGCGAGCCCCACCGCCCCTACCATGCGCACGATGAACTGCAACCCCTGGTCCCTGGAGACGTTGTCCCACTGGATCTGGAAATTTGGCCCACCAGCATGGTGTTTCCCAAGGGCTACCGTCTGGTCTTGACCCTTCAAGGGCACGACTTTGTCGTCACCCCGCCCGGACGTTTACTGCACAACTGTCCGCAGGATCGCCCAGAATCAACTTGGGGTGGTCTCAACACCGTGCATGCTGGTGCTGGTTACGACAGCTACCTGTTGATGCCCCATATTCCAGCCTGATCGACCACAGTGGCCGGAAACCGTCCGAGTGGTCCGACTGGGTGAGGGTGGAGGGCGTCAGCCCTTCTTCAGCATCCCCAGCTTCTCAATCAAGGCCCGTTCGGCATGAAAACTGTCGTGGGCAAACTTGGTGTACTGCTCGGTGTTGAGGTAAATGACGCTCTGGTCGTATTTGTCAAACGTGGCGATGACGGCCGGATCGTCCAGTGCGCTCTTGAACGCGTCGTGAATCGTCTTCACGACGCTCGGGTCCATGCCCTTGGGGCCACACACGCCGAACGGTGAGTCGGACACGGTTTGATAGCCGAGTTCGTTCAGCGTGGGGATGTGAGACCAGCGCTTGGTACGTTTGCTGCCATAGGTGGCGAGCAGGCGCAGTCGTCCGCCATCCACATGCGGTCCCCAGCCGGTGGCATCGCTGGCCGCCATGACATGGCCACCCAGCACGGCCTGCATGTTTTCGGCGTTGCCTTTGTACGGGATGTGGTTGAGCTGAATGCCGGCCTTTTGCGCAAACTCTTCCACCGCCAGATGCGGGCTGGTGCCCGTTCCGGTGGAGCCATAGGTCAGGGCGCCCGGATTCGCCTTGGCGTAGTCCACGAAGTCCTTGATGGTCTTGAAGGGGGAGTTCATGGGGACGACCAGACCAAACGTGTAGCCGGTCAGGCAGGCAATCCAGGTGAAGTCCTTCAAGGTGTCGAAGGCCGTTTTCTGCATATGGGGAATCCGGAATGCCCCCTGCGGAATCTGGCACAGGGTATAGCCATCGGGCTTGGCGGTGAGCATGTCCACAGCACCGAGCATGCCCCCAGCCCCCGGTTTGTTTTCCACGATGATGCTGTGCCCCAATGCCTTGCTGGCACTGTCGGCCAGGCTGCGCATGACAATGTCGGTGGAGCCGCCTGCTGGCCACGGGCAGATGTATTTGAGGGGGCGGCTGGGAAACGGGCTGGTTTGCGACAGGGTGGGAAACGCAACCGCTGCGGCCAGCGCGGATCCGGCCTGGATAAAACTGCGACGTCGGGTCATGGGAAGTCAACTCTCAAAAGTGTATGCGTTGAAAGGTAGCGGGAAACGCAAGGTGCGTCATCCAGGTTTACGCTAAGGCCGATGAGGGCCAACACCCATCGCCTATGATCAGTCCAGCGTTCCCAGTGGGTAGAGCGCCCAGGGCGTGGGCGTTTGACTGCTCAGTTGACTCGTCAGTTGACCCGCAAGCGCTGACCCTGACCTGCATCCGGTTCGATGCGGCCAATCTCTGCAGCACCTTCAAAGCCGTGACGCGCAAACACAGCCAGCACCTCCGAGACCGCGTCGGCAGCGCAAGCCACCAGCAAGCCGCCGCTGGTTTGCGGGTCGGTCAGCAGGTCGCGATCCACGGTTGGCAGGCCATCGGCCAACTGCACTTCCTCGCCGTAGGCAGCCCAGTTGCGTCCACTGGCACCGGTGATCATTCCTCTTGAGGCCAGTTCACGAGCGTCCTGGATGAGGGGGATACGCGACATGTCCAGCGTGATGGTGGTGCCTGAGCCGCGGGCCATCTCGAGGGCATGACCCGCCAGACCAAAACCGGTGACGTCCGTCAGTGCATGAACACCTGTCAGCGCAGCCAACTCGGGGCCGGGCGTGTTCAGGCGTGTGGTGTGCTCCATCATGCGTGCGTAGCCCTCGGGTCCCAGGGCATCTTTCTTGAGTGCGGCAGACAGCACGCCCACCCCCAGCGGTTTGCCCAGCACCAACCGGTCACCCACCTGGGCGTCGGCATTGCGCTTGACGCGCTTGGGATGCACCAGGCCCAGGGCCACCAGGCCGTAGATGGGTTCAACCGAGTCGATGGTGTGACCCCCGGCGATGGGAATGCCGGCCGCACGGCAGACTTCCTGTCCGCCTTCCAGGATCTGACCGATGGTGTCGGTGGACAGCACGCTGATGGGCATGCCCACCAGGGCCAGCGCCATGATAGGCGTGCCGCCCATGGCGTACACATCGCTGATGGCATTGGTGGCAGCGATGCGGCCAAAGTCCCGTGGGTCATCGACGATGGGCATGAAGAAATCGGTGGTGGCGATCAGCGCCTGCTCGTCATTGAGTTGGTACACCGCCGCGTCGTCCGAGGTTTCAATGCCCACCAGCAATTGAGGCGGCACCGGAAAGCCGGTGGAGTTCTTGAGAATTTCCGACAACACGCCCGGGGCGATCTTGCATCCGCACCCGCCACCATGGGACAGGCTGGTGAGTCGGGGTTGGACAGGGCTAGGCTTCAGGGCACTCATGATCAGATAACAGCAACAACAGAACAAGCTTTTTGACTGAAGGGTTCAGTCAGGACCACTGCACGCTCGATCAGCGAGCCCACAGCCGGGAGATGCTCAGGATACCACCCAGGCCCGCGGTGATGGCGCCCAGCACAATGGCTTGACCCGCACCCACCGGGGCAAAGAGGTTGAAGCACAGAGCCACCAGCGCCGCCCCACTGGCCTGACCGATCAACCGGGCCAGGGCCACCATGCCGCTTGCGCCACTGCTGCGCTCAGGCGGGGAGCTGGACATGATGGCGCGCAGATTGGGCGATTGAAACAAGCCAAACCCGATCCCGCAGATGGCCATCCCCACGCCGATGGTGGAGGGGGCGGTGCCGGGCGTGATCTGGCTGAGCCATCCCATGCCCACACTGAGAATGCACAAGCCTACGCCCCCCATGATGGCCGGTGAGTGCCGGTCCGACAACCGACCGGCCAGAGGCGCTGCCACCGCTACAACGCCCGCCCAGACCGTCATGAGTGTGCCGCAGGCCACGGCACTCAACTGCAATTCGTTCAGGAAGAAAAAAGGCAGGGCCACATAGGCCAGGCCCTGGGTGGCGAAGGAGCAGATGGACGTGAACACCGACAGACTGAACAAGGGCCGACGCAGCAGGTCCACGGGCAGCATGGGGGCGGTGTGTCCACGCTGGCGCCTCAACAGGGCGTAGCCGCTCACGATCATCACCCCCAGTGAAGTGGCCAGCACGTCCCCGCTTTTTTGCTGAGCCACCGCACTCAGGCAGAAGATCAGCGAGGCAAAGCACAGGGCGGATAAGAGGGCCAGCAACAGGTCGAACGGTTGCTGTCGGTTTATTTCTATGGGATGGGGCAAAAAACGCCAGCCCAAGACCCAGCCCAGCATGCCCAAGGGCACCATGCAACCAAACAGCCAGGGCCAGGGGGCCACCGACAGCAACAAGGACGCCACCACCGGACCCAGGCTGTAGCCGGACCCCACAATGAACGCATTCAGCCCCACACCCTGGCCCAGCCGGTTGTTGGGGAAAATTTGCCGAACCAGGGCCAGGTTCACGCTCATCAGGCCCGAGGCACCGATGCCCTGAACTGCCCGGGACACTGCCAGCCACTCCAGGCTGGGCGCCAAAGCGCTGGAAACGGCGGCCAGGTTGAACAACGCAACCCCGGCCATGAACACCCGGCGCGCGCCCCACAAATCACCCAGCGCCGCAAACGGCAACAGGGTGGCCACCACGGCCAACTGGTAGGCGTGCAGGATCCAGACTGATTCAGCGGGAGTGTGTTGCAGAGCCGCCGCGATGGCGGGCAGGGCGGTGTTGGCAATCGATTGGTCGAGTGCGCTCAACCAGACCGCCGTCATCAACGACAAAATGGCCAGCCAACCTGGGGGGGGCGAGGTGGTGTCGAGGCGGGCAGACGGCATGCCCGATTATCCGACGTGCCGAGCCTTGGTCTCTGGGGGACGGTTACTTGGGGTGCGGGCGCGCGCCGGAGTGCGCATCCATTTGATGTGACAACTCGTGCACCGCGGTCTGAACGAGTCGGATCATTTCATGCAGGGCGTCGCGGCGGTTGTCAAAGACCTGATGCAGCGTGAAGCTGTCAGGCGGCAACTGTTCAAACTCCTGGGCGGTGACGACCCGGTGCAGCTTGTCGCGTTCAATCAGATACCAGAGCGTGCCAATGTCCATGGTGCGATTTCAGAGAATGGAAATGAGGTCAGGGCTTGCCGCCACTGGGGAAATACTTTTTGAAGTCCTTCAGCAAGCCTTCCTGGGACTGAGGCAACAGCTCGGACAGTGGGGGGCGAACCCGCAGCCAGTCGGCGTCATGGTATTGGATGGACATCAGGTACTTGAGGGCCGGCACCTCGGGCAGACCCATCAGCATGCGGGCCAGGTGCAACAAGGGCCCATCGTCCGTTCCGATGGCGTTGCCCGCCACCGAGAGCTTGGTTGCCGCGGGCGGGGAGACCAACCCGATGATGACGTTGGGGATCAGGTTGGCCCAACTCGACACGCTGGTGCGCAGGCCCAACTTGGACATCGCCACGGCCTGCAACTCGTCGTTGGTGTAGACCGGGAGTTGGGCCGAATACAGCCGGAGCCAGTCTTGCATGTGAGAGGCGTTGCGTGTCTGGTCGAGCATGCCAGCGAAGGCCCCCGGGTGTTGGCTGACCACCTCGTTGACCACATAGGGCTTGAGGTCCGGCGCACCGGCCCGGTACGGAGACGCCATGTACAAATGCGTCGAGATGCCTTTGGTGAGATCGGCCACCTGGTTGAAGAAATGCGCGAGCCCCTCTTGCGTGGGCTCGTCTTCCGATCGGGGCGGGCGCACGATGCAGCCGCGCAGGCCCATGGCATTGGCTTGCCGGATGACATCCACTGTCTCGGCAACGCTGGAAAACCCGGCATGCAAGACGATGTCGCCCCCCGAAACCCCATGGGTGGTGAGTTGCTTGACTGCCTCCAGCCGCTCCTTGGCGCTGAAGGACAAACCCTCGCCCGCCGGCCCGAACAGCACCACGCCCTGGATGCCCTTGACGGCCATTGTTCGAATATGCGTGATCAGTTTGCCGTGGTGGAGGGTGAGATCCGCATTGAGTGGCATCAAGACATCCACCCACACCCCTTTGAGACCGGTAGAACCTGTTGTCATGTCAATTGCTTCTCCTGCTTGAAGTGCATCAGCGAAAGAAACCCCACTCAGGCCCTCGGGGGCGGTGCACAGCACTCGAGGCATGATCACATGAAAGGTCGGTGTGTGTCAACGCGTCCGAATTCCTGCGAAGCAGGCAGTCGGAGGGTAATTACCGATACGTGAGAGCACGACTCGTATCAAGATGGACGCTGTTTGAACAGCTGAGGATATGTCAGATGACTGAATTGACACAACGAGCACCGGTGAAGTCCCTTCACATCTCGTCTCAAGAGATGGGGTCGCGTGTTTCGCGTTTTGATGATCTCAAACCCTTGCCCGTGCAATCCTCCCATGACGTTCCCCAGGCGGCCCGCGACGTTGTCTACGCCCGCGAACTCTTGTCCGTCATCGGGCTGGACGGACATCGCAAAACGGCCATCAACACCGCAGCACCCATTGTGGGGGCGGGGGGCATGACCATGACCATCGCCCGTTGTCCACCCGGACAGGGCCCGGGCCTGCATATCCACAAGGACACCTACGAAACCTTCACGGTGCTGGAAGGCCGTTTTGAGGTGGTCTGGAACGAGGGGGGCGAGAACTCGATGGTGCTGGAACGCTTTGACACCATTTCATTGCCCCCGAAGGTCTACCGCGCTTTCAAGAACGTGGGAACTACCGATGGCCTGCTGCAAGTCATCATCACCGGGGGGGTGCATGACATGAACGACATTGCGTTCGCATCCCAAGAGGCCGAGCGCCTGGATGCCATTGCGCCACAAGCGCGTAAAACCTTTGAGGAATTGGGCTTCAGGTTTCAGGGCGGCGCAATTTAAGGCGACCTGGCTTCGGGTTACGACTTGGACAAGGTCTGGGCCGCCTGAATGGCTGATTTGGCGTCCTGAGCCGAGCTGGCGGCCTGGGCATTCTGAACCAGGGTACCCAAAATGCGTGCGCCATGCTCCACGGCGATCGAGCCGTAACTGATGTCGCCCATCACCACGCAGTCCTTTTGCAACTCTGCCCGTTCGCAGGCCTCGATGTTGCCCTGGACACGTCCTGCCACGATCACGCGGTTGGCTCGGATGTCCCCGGTCACCTCGCCGGTGGGGCCAATGGCCACCGTGATGTTTCGATCTGCCTGGGCCTCGATGCTGCCATGCACCTTGCCGTCCACCCGAACACTGTCCTGCAGCACCAGACGGCCGACGATCTCGGTGGTGCGACCGATCAGCGTGTCAAAGCGTTCCTGAAGCGAGGAGAGGGATTTGTCTTTGGAGTTTCCGAACATAGCAAGCCTTGGCCAGTCTTAGGGTTTGAGGTAGGTCATGACCTTGAGGGGGTCCACCACGCGGTCATGACGAAAAATTTCCAAGTGCAAATGGGGGCCGGTGGAGCGGCCTGTGCTGCCGACATCGCCCACCACGTCGCCGCGCTTGACCGACTGATTGAGCACGGCATGGCGTCGCTGCAAGTGTCCATAGCGGGTGAGAAATCCATCGGCATGCTGGATTTCAATCACGTTGCCGTAGGTGGCGTCAAAGCCGGAGCGAACCACGCGGCCTTCGGCGGCTGCCAAGACCGGTGTGCCAGGGTCGGCTGAAAAATCAATGCCCTCATGCAGCGCCAAACTCCCGGTGAAGGGGTCGTTGCGCAAGCCAAAGCCGCTGCTGACATGAAACACCCCCGCAACAGGCAAGCCGTTGGGCAGACGCTCGAGCCAATCGAGTCGTGCGTGCCAATCCTGATGGCTATCTTTCACGGCGCGATCCAGCTGTTCCAGATCCAGGGCGGTCTGGCCCATGGCCTGGTGCAGCGGCACCCGGAAAAAGGGCAGTCCGAATCTGGGCGAAAGCAACGGCCCGCCGCGACCGGCCGGCGGGCTGGGCGACTTT
Source organism: Comamonadaceae bacterium (assembly GCA_947448375.1). Lineage (GTDB taxonomy): Bacteria > Pseudomonadota > Gammaproteobacteria > Burkholderiales > Burkholderiaceae_C > Limnohabitans. The sequence goes on from CANFMY010000140.1 coordinate 7,949, forward strand.
TGCTGCGTGAGTTGAGGTGTCGCCAGTTGCATCAGTCGCGATTTCAAGGTCTCGAGCTGTTGCAGGTCCTGGGCTGTTTGGTGCAGTTGATCCCGCAGTTCGTCCAGTCGGGCTCGGTAGTCGGATTCCATGCGCTGATGCTGCGCTTCGGTGGTCACACCGCCCATGCTACGCGCCAGTTCAGGGCTGTACTCCACCGCAAAACGCAGACCCACCCAGTTCAAGACAAAGCCGAGCAACACCAAGACCAACGTCACCACCCCCGCAGCTCGAAATATCGTGCGGGCCGTGATGGAGATGGTTCGGACATGTCCGGTCGGGCCGGATAGCCACATCAATTGCATAAGTCTTAGGCGCTGCGTAACAGCTGCGGGTGATACGGTCCTGATCGCTCA
>CANFMY010000141.1 GCA_947448375.1 Comamonadaceae bacterium
GGGACGACCATACAAATATTTGAGCACACTGCGCTCCAGCGCGGCGCCCACCACCGCGGAAGCCAGAAACGAAACAGGGATGGCCGCGATGAGGTAGTAATCAAAGCCCGCCGGCAGGTACTGTCGGAACAGCACCTGAACCAGGTAGGTCGCGTAGGCGCCGATCATCATCAACTCGCCATGCGCCATGTTGATCACACCCATCAGCCCGTAGGTGATGGCCAGGCCCAAGGCCACCAGCATGAGAATCGAGCCCAGGCTCACGCCCGTGAACAAAATGCCCAGTCGCTCGCCCCACTTCAAGCCGTCCTGCACTTGCCGGATGGCCGCCTTGAGCACCGATTGCACCGACGGATCCTGCTCGGCGGTGAGTTGCTGGTTGAGCAGCAGCAGCACCTCGGGCCGTGCGCTTTGCGCCAACAGGCCCACAGCGGCGACGCGCGTCGCTGCCACCGGGTCGGACAGGTTCACCGCAGCCAGGGCAGATTTCAACCAGGCTTGCACCTCGGCCTGGGTCTCACTGGCCAGGGCTTTTTCGAGCATCGGCTTGCGTGTGGCATCGGGCTCTTTCAACATGGCCTGCGCTGCCACGATGCGCTGCTGGGCATCGGGGTGGAAGAGTTTGAGCGCAGCCAATGCAGCATCGATTTCCGCACGCATGCGGTTGTTGAGCATGATGTCCTGTGCGTCCTCGGGCAAGGCCTGGGTTTCACCCGTGCTGGCATGGCGCGCCTGGCCGTTGTCGACCACCCACACCGCGTCAGCAAACACTTTGGCCGTTTCGTCGGCCATCGCTTGCAGCAATGCAGCGGTATTGGCATCAGGAGCCTCCAGGGCTTTGCCGATGGCCTGAATGCGGCTGTCACTCTCCCCCACGGCCATCTCCATGGCCAGTCGGGGCGTCAGGGCATGCGCAGCGAACAGCCCGCAACAGCCCGCGAGCAGCAACAGCGCGCGGCTCCAATGTTTCATCATGTTCATGTGGCACCAGGGAATTTCACCCCGAAATGATAAAGGGGGAAGGACTCGCGCCCTCCCCCCTCTTGAAGGACCGTGCAGACCGATTACTTCTTGACGGGCTCGTCAGGCTTGCTATCGTTGCCCGCGATGAACGGGCTCCAGGGCTTGGCCTTCACAGGACCCGGCGTCTTCCACACCACATTGAACTGGCCATCGGCCTTGATTTCGCCGATGAACACCGACTTGTGCAGGTGGTGGTTCTTTTCGTCCATCTTGGACGTGATGCCACTCGGGGCCTTGAAGGTCTGGCCGGCCATGGCGGCAATCACCTTGTCCACGTCGGTGGACTTGGCTTTTTCAACCGCTTGCTTCCACATGTTGATACCGATGTAGGTGGCTTCCATCGGATCGTTGGTCAGCGGCTTGTCCTTGTGCCCGGCGATGTTCTTGGCCTTGGCATAAGTGCCCCACTTTTTGACGAACTCGTCGTTGGCCGGGTTCTTGATGCTCATGAAGTAGTTCCAGGCGGCCAGGTGACCCACCAGCGGCTTGGTGTCCACGCCGCGCAGCTCTTCTTCACCCACGGAGAAGGCCACCACGGGCACATCCTTGGCCTTCAAGCCGGCATTGCCCAGTTCCTTGTAGAACGGCACGTTGGAGTCGCCGTTGATGGTGGACACCACCGCGGTCTTGCCACCGGCGGAGAATTTCTTGATGTCGGCCACGATGGTCTGGTAATCGGAGTGACCAAACGGGGTGTACTTCTCGTCGATGTCGCTGTCCTTCACGCCCTTGCTCTGGAGGTAGGCACGCAAAATCTTGTTGGTGGTGCGGGGGTAGACATAGTCGGTACCCAGCAGCACCCAGCGCTTGGCGCCGCCGCCGTCCTTGCTCATCAAATAATCCACAGCGGGAATCGCCTGCTGGTTGGGCGCCGCACCGGTGTAAAACACGTTCTTGGACAGTTCTTCACCTTCGTACTGAACCGGGTAGAACAGCAGACCGTTGAGCTCTTCCACCACCGGCAGCACCGACTTGCGAGACACTGAAGTCCAGCAACCGAAAATGACCGACACCTTGTCTTGCGTCAGCAACTGCTTGGTCTTCTCGGCAAACAGGGGCCAGTTGGAGGCGGGGTCGACCACCACGGGCTCGAGCTTCTTGCCCAGCACACCGCCCTTGGCGTTGATCTCGTCGATGGCCATCAGCACCGTGTCCTTGAGAACGGTTTCCGAAATGGCCATGGTGCCTGACAGGCTGTGCAACACGCCCACCTTGATGGTGTCGGCCGCTTGGGCTTGCAGGGTAAAGGTCAGCGAGCCAGCGCTGACGGCAGCAGCCAGGGCCAGGGCTTTGAGATTGCCACGACGGTTGATCATGTAGTCACTCCAGTTGAAAAGAATTGAGGGCACGGGTGCCAGAACCACCCTGAGCAGGCTTTGCAAAGCTCGTGCCAGCCCGATCAGGGTCTTCGTGCACAATATTCATGCACATGAGCCCCCTGGAGCGTTGCCCAGCACCCTATAGAGGGCATGCAATTTGCACCACCAGCAGCGGCATGCACGACAACCCACACTGATGCACCAAAATGGAACTCACCCCTCGAGAAAAAGACAAGCTGCTGATCTTCACCGCTGCGCTGCTGGCTGAACGCCGTCGTGCACGTGGCTTGAAGCTCAACTACCCGGAGTCCATTGCGCTCATCAGCGCAGCCGTGATGGAAGGTGCACGAGATGGCAAGACAGTGGCGCAACTCATGAGCGAAGGCCGCACCGTGCTGACCCGAGACGATGTCATGGATGGCGTGGCCGACATGATCCCCGACATCCAGGTGGAGGCCACCTTCCCCGATGGAACCAAGCTCGTCACCGTTCATCAACCCATTGTTTGAGCCCCTTGCTATGAAAATTTCTCATCGTTTTCTTCCCCTACTTGGTGCAATGCCCCACTTTGGGGCCTGGGCTCACGACGGCCACGGCCTCTCGGGAGCCCATTGGCACGCCTGGGACGCCCTGGGTTTTGCGGCCGCCATCGTGGTGGGCGTAGCCGCCTGGTACCTGGGTAACCGCAAGTGAGATGCCCATCATGATTCCAGGCGAATTTCTGATTGACGCAGGTCAACACCCCCTGAACACCGGCCGGCGCAGCATCACCCTGGTCGTGGTCAACGGGGGCGACCGCCCCATCCAGGTGGGCTCGCACTACCATTTTTCAGAAACCAACAGCGCGCTGGTGTTCGACCGCACCGCCGCACGGGGCATGCGTCTGAACATTGCCGCCGGCACCGCCGTGCGTTTCGAACCGGGCCAGCAGCGCACGGTGGAGTTGGTGGACTATGCGGGCGACAGAATCGTCTGGGGCTTTCGTGGCCTGACTCAGGGAGCACTGTGATATGGCCTCGATTGACAAACGCGCCTACGCGGAAATGTATGGCCCCACCGTCGGCGACCGGGTGCGCCTGGCCGACACCGATCTGGTGGTGGAGATTGAACAAGATTTCACCCTGCAGGCGGGCAGCTACGGCGAGGAAGTGAAATTTGGCGGGGGCAAGACCATCCGCGACGGCATGTCACAGTCACAGCGCACCCGCGCCCAAGGGGCGGTGGACACCGTGCTCACCAATGCGCTGATCATCGATCACTGGGGGGTGGTGAAAGCCGACATCGGCCTGAAAAGTCATCGCATCGTGGCGATTGGCAAGGCCGGCAACCCGGACACGCAGCCTGGCGTGGACATCATCATCGGCCCCGGCACTGAAATCATCAGTTGCGAAGGCATGATCGTCACAGCTGGCGGCATTGACACGCATATTCACTTCATCGCCCCCCAGCAAATCGATGAAGCCTTGAGCTCTGGTGTGACCACCATGCTGGGCGGCGGCACCGGCCCCGCGACGGGCACCTTCGCCACCACCTGCACACCCGGCCCCTGGCACCTGGAGCGCATGCTGCAATCTGCGGATGCCTTTGCCATGAACCTGGGCTTCATGGGCAAGGGCAATGCCTCACTGCCCGATGGCTTGCGGGAACAGATTGGCGCTGGCGCCATCGGACTCAAGCTGCATGAAGACTGGGGCACCACACCCGCCGCCATCGACAACTGCCTGTCCGTGGCCGAAGAAACCGACACCCAGGTGGCCATTCACACCGACACGCTGAACGAATCCGGTTTTGTGGAAGACACGATCGCCGCCTTCAAGGGACGCACCATCCACACCTTCCACACCGAAGGGGCCGGCGGGGGGCATGCGCCCGACATTCTCAAGGTGGTGGGCGAGGCCAACGTGCTGCCCTCCTCCACCAACCCGACACGCCCTTACACCGTCAACACGCTGGATGAGCATGTGGACATGCTCATGGTGTGCCACCACCTCGACCCCGCCATCGCCGAGGATCTGGCCTTTGCCGAAAGCCGCATCCGCAAGGAGACCATTGCGGCCGAGGACATCCTGCACGACCTGGGCGCCATCAGCATGATGAGCAGCGACAGCCAGGCCATGGGCCGGGTGGGCGAGGTGATCATTCGCACCTGGCAGACGGCACACAAGATGAAATTGCAACGCGGCAAGTTGCCCGGCGACACCGATCGGCATGACAACGCCCGCATCAAGCGCTACATCGCCAAGTACACCATCAACCCGGCCATTGCACACGGCATCAGCCACGAGGTGGGCAGTGTGGAAGTGGGCAAATGGGCAGACCTCGTCATCTGGCGTCCGGCGTTTTTTGGCGTCAAGCCCTCGTGGATTCTGAAGGGCGGCATGATTGCCCTGGCCGCCATGGGCGACCCCAACGCCTCCATTCCCACGCCACAACCGGTGCACTACCGACCCATGTTTGGCAGCCTGGGCAATGCCCTGAGTCGCTGTTCGTTGACCTTTGTATCACAAGCCAGCCTGCAGGCCGGCATTCAGGAACGCTACGGGTTGAGCAAGACGGTGTCCGCGGTGAAAAACATCCGCTCGGTGGGCAAGCGCGACATGATCCACAATGACTATGCGCCGCGCATGGAGGTGGATGCCCAGACCTATGTTGTGCGCGCCGATGGCCTGCTGCTCACCTGTGAGCCCGCCGTCAGCCTCCCGATGACCCAACGTTACTTTTTATTCTGATGCTGATTTGCTCCAAGCGGATGCCTCAAGGCAAGGGGCTGGCCCGCGTGCTGGTGCAGCGTGCCGCCACCCTCACCCTGGACTGGGACACGCGTCAAAAGAGCCGCTTTGACGCCACGGACAGTCAGGGCCGAACGCTGGGCGTCTTTCTACCCAGAGGGACCGTGGTGCGTGGAGGCGATGTGCTGGTGGCAGAAGACGGATCGCTCATCCGGGTCCAGGCAGCCAACCAGGCCGTCTTGCACATCACGGCCTGCCCCGAGCACGGCAGTGCTTTCGATCTGATGCGCGCAGCCTATCACCTGGGCAATCGTCATGTTCCCATCGAGCTGCAACCCGACCATCTCAAGATCGAACCCGATCATGTGCTGGCCGAGCTGATGAGCGCCATGCACATGATCGTCACCCACCTGCAAGCTCCGTTTGAACCCGAAGGCGGGGCTTATGGGGACAACGCCATGATGGGCCATGCGCATGGGCACGCACACGGACCTTCCCATGATCATGAGCACGCTCACGATCATTCGCATTCGCATTCGCACACTCACGGTCATGACCATGACCCCACCCACCCCCATGGTCATGACGGCCCAGACTGTGGCCACCCGCACTGACATGGATCCGCTGCTGCAACTGATGTGGCTGTCCTCTGCGGCCTTGCCCGTGGGTGGCTTTTCCTATTCAGAGGGCCTGGAAGCCGCCATCGACCACGGGCAGGTGTGCGATGAAACCACGTGCACCCAATGGCTGGTGGACCAGTTATTGCTGACCCAGGCCCGGGCCGACATGGCCGCGCTGGGGCAGGCCTTGTCGGCCTGGCGACAGTTTGATCGCGAACGACTGCAAGTCCTCAACACCTGGGTGCTCTCCACCCGCGAGAGCAGTGAAATGCGGCTGCAAACCCAGCAGATGGGTCGCTCCATGCTGGACTGGTTGCGCAACCTGGCGTGGGTGTCCGACGAGCAGTTGCAGTGTCTGGCGCAACTGCCCCCCACCTACCCCATCGCCTACGCGCTGGCCTTGTCGGGCACAGAGGCGCGCCCGCAGCAGGCGTTGCAAGCCTATGCATTCGGCTGGGCCGAGAATATGACCCAGGCCGCGCTCAAGGCCGTGCCCCTGGGGCAAAACAGCGGGCAGCGCATGCTCGCCCAGCTGGCGCGCTACATTCCTGAGGCGGTACAGACTGCCTTGCAGCAAAGCGACGACACTCGCCAGGCCTTCTCCCCCATGCTGGCCATCCTGTCAGCCCGCCACGAAACCCAATACTCACGCTTATTCCGATCATGACCGCCTTGCACCACATCGCCCATCGCACCAAGAAACTGCCTCCTCTGCGCGTGGGCATCGGAGGCCCGGTGGGCTCGGGCAAAACCACCTTGCTGGAGATGCTGTGCAAGCACATGCGCGCACGCTGGGACCTCGTTGCCATCACCAACGACATCTACACCAAGGAAGATCAACGCCTGCTCACCATCAGCGGCGCGTTGCCGCCTGAGCGCATCATGGGCGTTGAAACCGGCGGCTGCCCGCACACCGCCATTCGGGAAGACGCTTCCATCAACCTGGAAGCCATTGATCGCATGCTCGAGCGCTTCCCCGACGCGGACGTCGTGTTCATCGAAAGCGGCGGCGACAACCTGGCCGCCACCTTCAGCCCCGAACTGTCCGACCTGACCCTTTACGTCATCGATGTGGCGGCAGGTGAAAAAATTCCACGCAAGGGTGGCCCGGGCATCACCAAGAGCGATTTGTTCATCATCAACAAGACCGACCTGGCCCCGCACGTGGGCGCCAACCTGGAGGTGATGAAGCAAGACACCGACCGCATGCGCCCCAACCACCAAGCGCGGCCCTGGGTCATGACCAACCTGAAAACGCTGGAAGGTCTGAACACGGTGGTCGAGTTCATCGAGCGGCGTGGTTTGCTCAACAGCGTCAGCTGACAGGGCCGGTCTTGCGATCACACCATGGTGGCACACCATTGCCGCTGGCTTACCCCCGGACCAGCGTGATCGCCAATCCCATCAACCCACAGCCCGCAATCACGTGCACCACGTTGCGCTTGTAGCGGAACAACGCCACCGCTGCCGCCAGCGCAATCAGCGCTGAGGCCCAGTCCAGGCTGCCTGCAAAACCCTGCGGCCACAGCACGTGGTAGCCAAAAAACAAGGCCAGGTTGAGGATCACGCCCACCACAGCCGCCGTGATGGCCGTGAGCGGAGCGGTCAGGCGCACGGCTTGGTGCGTGGATTCCACCAGGGGTCCACCGGCCAGTATGAACACAAACGATGGCAGGAACGTGAACCAGGTGACCAGGGTGGCCGCCACGGCACCCGCCAGAAACAGACTCTCGGGACCCAACAGCGCCTTGACATAACCGCCCACAAATCCCACAAACGCCACCACCATGATGAGCGGCCCCGGCGTGGTTTCGCCCAGCGCCAGCCCGTCCATCATCTGCGTGGGGGAGAGCCACCCGTAATGGCCCACCGCCCCCTGATACACATAAGGCAGGACCGCATAGGCCCCGCCAAAGGTGAGCAAGGCGGCCTTGGTGAAGAACCACCCCATTTGTGTGAAGGTGTGATCCCAGCCCCACACGACCAGCAGCCACGCCATGGGAATCGCCCACAGCAGCCCCCCCCCCACCACCACCCGGATGAGCCCGGCCCAGGAAAACCGGGCGTGTGCCGGTGTGGGGGTGTCATCGTCAATCAAGGCTGGACCATAGCGGCTTGGGCTCGCACCGTGTCCGCCGCCTGCCTTGAAATCGTCCGCACGCCAGCGTCCCCACACGTAACCGACCCCTGCCGCCCCCAGCACGATGACGGGGAAAGGCACGTCCAACGCAAAAATCGCCACAAAGGATGCCGCAGCGATCGCCCACAACCCGTTGTTCTTGAGCGCGCGCGAGCCGATGCGGTGCGCGGCCTGCACCACGATGGCTGTCACCGCAGGTTTGATGCCATAAAAAATGCCTGCCACCACCGGCAAGTCACCCCAAGCGATGTAGAGCCACGACAGGGCGATCAGCATGAACAGCGACGGCAGCACGAACAGTCCACCGGCCACCACGCCGCCCCGGGTCTTGTGCATCAACCAGCCGATGTAAGTGGCCAGCTGCTGGGCCTCGGGTCCGGGCAGCACCATGCAGTAGTTGAGCGCATGCAAGAAGCGTTGCTCAGAAATCCAGCGACGCCGCTCCACCAGCTCGGCGTGCATGATGGCGATCTGCCCGGCCGGCCCGCCAAAACTGACAAAGCCCA